>NZ_JADEWT010000050.1 GCF_015207505.1 Tychonema sp. LEGE 06208 | reverse complement strand
CCCAATCTCCCCCTCTCCCAATGTCCCAATCTCCCCCTCTCCCCCTCGCTTCACCGAGGCACTATAGGCCCCTTTTACTTGTTGATACCCAACTGATCGCCGCGCTTGTACTGCTGATATGCAGCAAAAAACAGCCCCGACAGAGTAACAAAGATTAGACCCAGAACAATACCTGAAAGTAGCGGTTCTACCATGAGAGCTCCTTAACGTTAAGATTTAACAACCTGTTTTTAATATTACCAGCACTTATACAGATGAATTTTCGCAAAAACGCCCTTCAACCCTTCTCAAGGCTTGATCTCCCCGCTGGGAAGGATTAAGCTATGTTATGAGAAGTAAATTTTCTTGTAGATACTATTTTTAAATTGAACTCCTTTGAATCACCAACTTGCCAAAAATGAAATTAAGAACCCGATCGAGCGACTTGCTATATTTGCGATCGCGGTGTTGCTTGCCATCATATTGGCGAGTCTGACAATTCGTCAGTTTCAAATCGCCGATCCCTACGTCAAAAGCGTACTTTCCCTGACGGGAAACCAGCTTCAGGGTTCAGCCATCTTTCAAATGAACTGTGCCGGGTGTCACATATCCGTTGCAGACAGTCAAGTCGGGCCTAACTTGCAGCGAGTTTCCGAGCGCAAATCCCAATTTGAGCTGATCCGCCAAGTCACCAGCGGGCGAACTCCACCAATGCCGCAGTTTCAGCCGAGTCCGCAAGAAATGGCTGACTTGCTGGAGTATCTGGAACAAATTTGACCGCAGAATGGGAACGGAATTTCGTTTCCCTACTTCCGATTGTCTGGGTAAGGTGCGCGGCTTTTTTGAGATGCGGACTCAAGTCCTTTTGAGATGCGGACTGAAGTCCGCACTACGAACCTGCGTGCGGTTAATCGATCGCACAGGATATTAAACCTCAAACCCGCAGGGAAAGCAGGGGTTTCAACTCCTACCTCAAACTCAAAGTCCACAAAGCGTGGATTTAAGCAGGCTCAAAGACTTCAGTCTTTGAGCCTGTTTAAGTTGAAACCCCTGCGTGCTGGGGACTGCAGACTAAACCAGCAAGCTAAAACTGCTCGCCGATAGCTGTGTCGGAAGTACGCCCGCCACTACAGCTAAAATCTGGTCGCTGTTAGCAAGCCCGATCGCACTTGAGCCATTATTTTCAGTAATTGACAGTTGATTGAAGTCCAAGCCTCCCACCAACACAAGTGAATCAACTCCTGCGGTGAAGTTGAAAATAGTATCAATTCCCGCGCCGTCTGCCAAGATAAAACCATTGCGGCCAGATCCGCCGACGAGGGTATCGTTGCCAATACCTCCAAAGAGCAAGTCATCGCCGGTGCCACCAAAGAGCAAATCATCACCGTTGCCGCCAATTAAGGTATTGTTACCGTCGTTGCCGCAGAGAGTGTCATTGCCCTCATCGCCAAACAGCACGTCGTCGCCAGCGCCTCCCAACATTACGTCGTCGGCTTTGCCACCGTACAATAGGTCATCGCCTTCGTCGCCGCTGAGCGAGTCGTTGCCGCGATTGCCGTAAATCGTATCATTCGAGCGATCGCCAAAAATCAGGTCAAAGCCTTTACCGCCAAAGAGAGTGTCGTTATCGATGCCACCGTAGACAGTATCGTTGCCCGTATTGCCATTGATGTAGTCGCCGCCCTGTTGGCCAAAAATCAAATCGTTGCCGCCCAATCCGAAGATCGAGTCACTGTTGGCCGTACCGACGATCGTATCGTCGCCGTTAGGGCCGTTGATGACATTACCCCCAGAAGAATTGCCGAACTGATTAGAAATAGGGTTTCTGGGGAAGTCTGCAGGGCAAACCAAATCTGTCGGTACAGGTGAAGGCGTCGGTGTCGGTACCGGTGCCGGTGTCGGCGTTGGTGTCGGTACAGGTGTCGGCGCAGGTGTCGGTGCCGGTGTCGGCGTTGGTGTCGGTGCAGGCGCCGGTGTCGGTGCAGGCGCCGGTGTCGGTACAGGTATCGGCGTTGGCAAAGATCCAGGCGTCGGAGTCGGAGTCGGAGTCGGTGTCGGGAAGTTCCCGAAGTTGATGCCACTGACAATAGCACCCGAAGTCAGCGTGATGTCGGCGGGGTTGGGCGTGCTTTGGGTGAAACCAGTTTGGTTGACTTCCCGGACGCTGTAGGTTCCCGGCGTTAGGTTCGCGAACAAGTAGTTGCCGCTGTTGTCGGTGGTAGTAGTAACAGCAGGCGCAGCAGGAACTCCTGGGGTTGGAGGTACGACCTTGGTTAACTCAATTTGGAAATTGGGTAAACCCGGTTCTCCGGCTTCCTGAATGCCATTGTTGTTGCTATCTCGGAACTTCAGACCTCGGATCGTGCCCGGTTCCGGCAGAAAGTTGCCGAAGTCAATGCCCGCGATCGCATCTCCACCGGCCACCGTAATCGGGGCGGGGTTAGGCGTCGTCTGCGTCCAGCCGGTTTGCGGTACTTCCCTTACCTGGAAAGTGCCTGCAGGTATGTCTTTGAGAGTGTAGTTGCCCAGGGCATCAGTGATGGTAGTGGGTTCGCCCTGTTCAAATATGCCATCGGGATTGATACTGTCGAGGAATATTTGCCAATTTTGCAGCCCCAGTTCTCCGGCATCCTTAACGCCGTTGTTGTTGGCATCATTGAATTTTTGACCGCTGATGGTGCTCGATCGGAAATTGCCGAAGTTGATATTAGCGATGTCTTGACCGCTGATGACAGTGATGTCGGCCGGGTTCGAGGTAGTTTGCGTCCAAGTAGGCTGGGAGACTTCCCGCACCTTGTAGGTTCCTGCTGACAAATCGAGGAATTTGTAATTGCCGGTGGCATCGGTGAGGGTGTTCGGTTCCCCGGTGTCCAGAGTGCCGTTGCCGTCAGTATCGAGGAATATTTGCCAGTTGGGCAGTCCTGTTTCTGCTGGCAAATCTTGGATGCCATTGTTGTTGAGATCGTTGAATTTGAGCCCGCTAATCGTGTTCGGCTTGAAGTTGCCGAAATTGTTGTTTTGGGAGTCGGTACCGCTGGTGACTGCGATCTTAAATGCCCCGGAAAGGGTAGGCGTGGCTGCGTCGGCGGGCGGCACAGTTTGCGTCCAGCCGGTTTGTCCAACTTCCCGCACTGTATAAGTGCCGGCTGGTAAGTTGGTGAACTGGTACTTACCGGTGACATCGGTAACGGTGGCGTTGGTGCCAGTTTCTGCTGGTACTTGGTCTTGCACGCCGTTGTCGTTGGCATCCAAGTAAATTGTCCAGCCTCCTAGGGGTTCTTCTGCAGGCGCATCTTGCACGCCATTTTTGTTGAGGTCGTTAAATTTGATCCCGCTGATTTTGCCGAACTGGAAGTTGCCGAAGTTTTGACCCGTAATCGGGGTGTTGCTAACGGTGTTAATTGTATAAGAAGCCGGGCCGGCGGTTTGTGAGAAACCGGTCGGTACATCTTCTCTCACAAAGTACCGACCGATGCCAACGTTGGTAAAGCTATAAGTACCAGCAGCCGCAGGCGCTGTCCCGGTAACTTGACTGGCGACTTCGGTATCGCCGGTATCTAAAGTGCTGTTATTGTTAGTATCCTTCAACAAGCGAATGGTAGTGCCGTCGAGGGGGGTATCGTCGGCAGAGAAGCCGTCGCCTGTGAGGTCGGTGAATTTGGTGCCGCTGACGGTGATGTTTTGGAAGTTACCGAAGTTGAGGCCCGGAACGGTAGCATTAGTTATCGCTGCGCCGCTTTGGAGAGGGATGTCGGCAGGATCGGTTGTGGTTTGTGTGGAACCTGTTGGCACCGTTTCCCGGACACGGTAGAGAGCACCACCTGCAAGGGGCTTCAATCCTGTGAAAGTGTAAGCACCAGTGGCATCTGTGGTGGCTGGTGTTCCGATCGCAGCCCCTGTGACGGAATTGGTTAAATTAAGCGTAACCCCAGCTACTGCCGCATCCCCTGCATCTTGAGTACCGTTGCCGTTGAGGTCATTAAATTTCAGACCACTGATGGTCATGTCCTGGAAGTTGCCGAAGTTGACGGCGGTGGTACCAAAGAGATCCGTAGTACCAATGGTAGGCACAGTGGTAGGGGAAGTTTGCGTCCAAGTGGCTTGTGGTGTTTCTGCGATCGCAGTGTTTGCCTTAGTATCGGTAAGGGTGTATTGACCCAAAGTTGCAGGAACCGCAGAGCTAACAGCAGTCTTAGTTCCTGCGGTAATAGTCCATCCACCTAAACCTGGATCTGTCGCAGCTTTAACGCCGTCGCCGTTGAGATCGTTGAATTTCTGACCCTGAACAACTGGCCCGTACTCGTAAGCACCGATGTCAATATTGGGTTTTGCAACGAGAGTATTGTCAATTTTGCGAGGGAAACCAGCGCCGCGTTGGTCGAAAGCAGTAGCGCCCACGGCCGTTATGGTTGGGTCGCCTCCACCGATGGCAGGGTTGCTGCTGGTAGTTACGGGGCTATTGTCAACCAGGGCAAGGGTCAAAGGCCCTGCTGTTGCGCCGTTGAGTCCGGCAGCGGCGGCTGGTGCTAATACATTTGCGATAGGAACTGCTAATTGCTCAGTAGCCGCAAAACCTGTACTCCCGGTGATAACTCCAATCAGGTTGTTGTTCCCTGTGAATGCTCCTGTAACATCGGTGTTGGTAGCAGCAGTGTTGCCAGCGACGATCGTATTCTTGACCGTGACAGTACCACCGTTGTCAATTCCTCCGGATCTAGCAATCAGACTAGCCGGTGCGCCAACAGTAGCCGCTGTAGCAGAGTTATAGGCGATCGTGTTGTTAGTCAGGGTAGCTGTAGCACCAGAGTTAACAAAAATTGCACCGCCTGCTGCTGTACCCGCACCTGCGGTAGCATCACCAGCATTTCCACCCCTGACTGTATTGCTATACAAGGTGCTGTTGGTCAAGGTCAAGCTGCCGCCACCGACAAAAATCGCACCACCCAAACCAGCACCGCCACCACCTGCGGTAGTGCTACCAGCACCGCCACCAGCAGCACCAGCAGCACCACCAGTGCTACCAGCACCACCGCCACCACCCAAGCCACCAGCACCGCCAACACCCACAGTACCAGCGGTACCAGCAACAGTACCAGTACCACCACCGCCACCGATACCACCAGCACCACCACCGCCACCGATACCACCAGCACCACCACCGCCACCGATCGCGCCATTACCACCGTTACCAGTACCAACACCAGGGCCGCCAGCGCCACCAGCACCACCGCCACCACCGCCACCACCGAAGATTCCGGCACCGCCAATCCCACCAGGACTGCCAGGCCCACCACTACCGGTAGTGGCTCCACCAGTACCACCAATGCCACCAATGCCACCAGTGCCACCAGGGAAGCCCTGGCTACCATTTCCAGCGGTGCCACCAATGCCGCCAGTACCATTAGGAGTACCACCAACACCACCAGCCCCTGCCACACCAGGAGTGCCACCTGGAACACCAGTGTTTAAGTCGCTGTTGCCACCAACGCCACCGCTGCCAAGAGTACCGTTACCGCCGAGCGCCTGGTTGTTAGAGAAAGTCACTCTGTCAACAATTACACTGCCAGTATTGATAAAAAGTGCGCCGCCTAAACCGCCAGCGCCGCCACCACCACCAACTGGTGCGTTGCCACCTAATGCTCTTGCAGAATCAATGGTGAGGTTGGAGATGTTGACTGGGTTTGCACCGCTATCAACTACGAAGGCGCGGAAATTACTACCGCCCCTGATGGCAAAACCTCCGCCAATGATATTGGTGTTGTCACTAATTTTTGGCAGCAGCCCCGCGAGGGTGATATCCGCAGTCAGGGTAATTGTGTCAATCCCAGCATTGATGTTGGCAACATTGATGGCATTTTGCAGTGCGCCAAAGTCGCCAGCACTCTGGTTTAAGTCAGCAAGTACCCCGCTATAAGCTTCTCTCGCTTCTTGGGAAAATGCCAATGCCGTCTCGATCTTCCCCGTAGTGACTTCGAGTTCCCAGTCTCCACCGAGGGCGGCACTACCGGTCAAGTTATCCGAAGCCGCAACTTCCGCCCCGGTTAGCTGGCTCAGCCTTTCTACGAAGGCCACACCGACTTCTGTGGCGGCAACGTTGCAACCGTAAAGCAGAATTTCGGGTTTAGCTGTAGTTGAATAGTTCGAGTTTGCTTCGGCCGCTGGTAAAGCAAACCATGTTTCTAAATAATTGCGGTAGCTTTCAATATTGCTGAGATTGAGTTCTGTGGTTCCCAGTTGCAAGCTGGCTGCTGCGCCGTGAGACAAAATGTGGACGGCTGCAATGTTTTGCCGCTGTTTAAGTGTTTCGGCGATTTGCTCGATGCCGTCCCGATCGCCCTTGAGAATAATAACTTCTGTATCTGGATTTACAGTTTCTGTTAAACTTGCCCAATCTGTAACTTGTGAATCTGCAAAAACTATCTGGTGTTTCGGTTCTTTATAAAATTCCACGCTTAAATTCCTCTGGTACACGCACACATCAAATTCATATCACAAACCCCGCACACCAGCGATCGAGCTTTTTCCTGCGCCGGTGTTTATCGTTAGCGAAGCCGGCCTCTACGGGGACTGCGCCAACTAACAGGATAGCCCTTAATTTGTATCAATCAAATAGATATTGACAAAAACTTTCTTTTATGCTTTGCCAGCATAAAATGACTTAGTTTGATTGTTTAGAAGTTTTAAAGGGGGATATTGTTCCGGCTGTTACAAAAATCTTTGAAAGGAGCGGCGTGCTATTTTTGGATTTTCCAGAGATGGAGAATATACCAAATTTGATAAAAATTGTCAATCTAATAATTAACTGAGGGCGATATTTGTTTGTTAGTCAAGATTCATCAGTCACGGTGATTAGCTGTAAAGTGATGTTACCATGATTTTTTTCGGCTGAAAGATATGGATGCGCGATCGAACAACGCCGATAAAATTGGTTTGTAGTGAGAACCCACAGTTCTAGTTTTATGAGGACTCAAGTCCTCACTACAAACCTTTACCAAGTTTCTTCATCGGGATGATTGGAATTGCTCCATATTTCCACATCTAAATCGTTGAGATAAAACAGAGCACTTTCAATCTGTTGACTTGTACCGTTAAGTTCCAAATCAAACCAACCGTCATCCGAAGTTTTGACACCCAACAAAGCCGCATTAAAATTCACCGTCAAACCGTATTGCGAAATCAGGTTAGAAATGACAGGTTCCTGATGATATTCTTTAGGAACACGAATCCGAATGCGGGTTTGAGTTAATCTGGTGTCTCGTGAATCAGCGTGGGGGATATCTGATTCTTTGGTTTTGTGAAAATTGTCGCTCGATTCAAATTCAAATTCGCTATTGTTCTGGTTTAACATTTGAGGCTCCTAAGGTTTATTTCCGAGGTAAGGTGCGTAGTGTGCACCCTACATTTACAGATAGTTGCGATTGGTTTGTAATCGCAAAAACACATCATTATATTTGATTACTCAACCTCCTTGATGCTAGTTTTCTTTTCCAAAACCTCCTGAAGTACGAGAGTAACAACTGCTAACAATCCGAGAACTACCGCCGCAGAAAAAGCCGATTGCGTCGCATATTGCTTGTAAGCATCCTCTACAAATAAAGGCAAAGTTTGGGTTTTCTTAGCAATATTTCCCGACACCACAGAGACGGCTCCAAATTCTCCCATCGCTCTAGCATTGGTCAAAATTACTCCGTAAAGCAAGCCCCAACGAATGTTCGGTAGCGTGACATTCCAGAAAATTTGCCAATCATTTGCTCCTAAGGTTTTCGCCGCTTCTTCTTGATCGGTTCCCACTTCTTCCAAAACAGGAATTACTTCGCGGGCGACAAAAGGTAAAGTGACAAAAGCAGTTGCTAGTACCATTCCGGGGAAAGCAAAGATAACCTTAATTCCGGCACTCTCCAGCCACGAGCCGAACCATCCCAAGCGACCGTAAAGCAGTACAATCATTAAACCTGCTACTACGGGAGATACGGCAAATGGTACGTCTAAAATGCTGATTAAGAGTGTGCGTCCCGGAAATTTGTTGCGGCCTATAACCCAAGCTGCACACAAACCGAATACCGTATTTACAGGTACAACAATCAGAGTAATCAGCAGGGTGAGTTGTGCGGCTGATAGAAAATCTGGTGAGGTTAAGTTGCTCAAAAATGGATCTACTCCCTTTTTGAAAGCTTGGTAAAAAACGTTGAGAGCTGGAATAAATAAGATGAGACCGAGATAGGCGATCGCAATTCCTATCAACGTTGGTTTTACCCAAGTTTTTGCGTTTTTTCTAGCTGAACCACTCGGTGGAAAGTTGTACTCTTTCGATAAATTTAGATTAGCCGTCATAGCGTCTTCTCCATGATTGTAAGAGATTTATAGCGAATAACATTGTCAGGGAAATACCTAACATGAAAGTGCCAATTACCGTGGCTCCTGCATAGTCGTACTGCTCTAATCGCTGGAAAATTAAGACCGGGGCGATTAAATCTTTAAACGGTATATTAGAAGCTACTATTACAGTAGAACCGTACTCGCCCACCGCTCGCGAAAATCCGAGGGCAACTCCGGTTAAAATTGAGGGAAATAGTGGCGGTAAAACTACTCGCCAGAAGGTTTGAAATTGAGAAGCACCCAAGCACCAAGCTGCTTCTTCGATGTCTTTTTCCATTTCGTTTAAAACTGGCTGTACAGTCCGCACGATGAATGGTAAGGAAATAAATATCATTGCTACGCCTACGCCTAAGCGAGTGAATGATATTTTGATTCCTAACGGTGCAAACAGCCCGCCTATCCAGCCGTTATCGCTGTAAACTGTGGCGAGGGTTAAACCTGCGACTGATGTCGGCAATGCAAAGGGTAAATCTACTGCTGCATCGACAATCCGTTTTAAGGGAAAGTCGTAGCGGACTAATACCCAGGCAATTAATGTGCCGAATACTCCGTTAATTAATGCGGCAATTAATGCGGTAAAAAAGGTGACATTGTAGGCGGAAAGGGCGATCGGGCTTGTGGCAATTTTCCAAAATTCACTGGGGTTTGCTGTGCTGGCTTTTACCAGCATGGCTGTGACTGGCAAAAATAGCATGAGGCTGAGGTAGCCTAGGGTGATTCCCCAAGGTAGGGTGATTTTGCCGATCGCTCTTTTGATGTTGGCGATCGCAGATTGAGGGTTGGTGGCTGGAGATGATACTGTCATAGGGTAATTTTTAACCGCAGATGAACGCTTATTTACTTGCTTTCAGGCAGAGCCTGGGAATGCCGAACTCAAGGCTCTGCCTTGCTTTTTGACGAAACAGCAAGTGAGGAAGATCGGAAAGCTTTACAGGGAGGCAGAGCCTCCGGATATGCGTTCCCAGGCTCTGCCTGGGAACGAGTAAATTCTGATTTGCTTAGCGTTTAATTGAACCTTGGATTTTGTCAAAAGTGGCTCCGTCATCAAAGAATTGCTTCTGAATTTCTCCCCAACCTCCTAAGTCTTGAGCTGTAAATAGGGTTTTGACGGGGGGATATTTTTGGGCAAATTCGGGTTCTTTGGCTACCGTGGCATCTATGGGCCGAAAACCTGCTTTAGCAAATTCTCGCTGAGCTTCTGGGGTGTAGAGAAACTTGACAAATGCTTCGGCGACTTCGCGGGTGCCGTGTTTGTCCACGTTTTTATCCACGATGGCGATCGGATTGTCGATCGACACATTCACGTCGGGAATAGTATAAGTCGGTTTTTCGCCTTTCTGAGATGCCAGAATAATCTCGTTTTCGTAGTTAATTAAGGCGTCACCTTGGCCTTGTTTGAAAAATACGTCGGTGGCTTCGCGGGCATCTTTGGTCAGGATGGGAACGTTTTTGTAGACTTTGCTCGTAAAATCTAATGCTTTGGTGTCATCGCCTCCGGTTTTGACAACTGAGCCCCAAAGTGCTAGGAAATTCCAGCGAGCCACGCCTGATGTTTTGGGATCGGCGGTAATCAATTTCACTCCGTCTTTGGCTAAGTCTTCCCAATTTTTGATGTTTTTGGGATTGCCTTCGCGGGTGACGATGGCTGCTACGGATTTGCTGACGATGCCTTCGTTGGGCACTTCTTTTTCCCACCCGGGCGCAATGAGTCCGGCTTTTTCGATTTTGGCGGTGTCGAGGGCGAGGGCTAGGTGTACGATGTCGGCTTCTAATCCGTCAATTACGGCTCGGGTTTGGGAACCGGAACCGCCGTAGCTTTGGTTGAAGCTGACGGTTTGCCCTTTTTCTTTTTGCCACTGTTCTACAAATTTGGGAATTATCGCTTCGTGGGCGGCTTTGGTGACGGCGAAGGAAACGAGGGTTAGTTCTATGTTGCCTTTGTTGGCTGCTGGGTTAGCACCGCCGGGAGTGGCTGCGGGGTTGCTGGGGGTTCCCTGCTGGCAGGATACAACGGCCAGACTTAAAGTTATTCCTACTAAAAATAGGGACAGGAATCTTTTGAGTGAAGTCAACGATCGATTTTTGGCTGCTGGTGGCTGTGGCGATCGGTGAAATTGTTGAGTTAGGTGTTGCCGCTGGCTCATTATATTGGTTCCTCTAGGAAAACTACGGTTTTTGGGTCGGAATACCGTAATTATGTTTGTGAAGTACGATTATAAACAGGCGCAAGTAAAAATAGCAACAAAAAAAATGAATTGGGGGAATTCGGGGTCGATCGACTATCCTCAAGTCTTACGCTCGGTGGTTTTGACTCAGATTCGCGGTAAAATGTAAACCGTATAAATACCATGATTGAGTCAAGGTGCTAAGCCTGCACGATAGGCCTTACGGATGCGCTGGCTGCTCTCCCAAATAAGCGCGATCGCGGTAAGAGTCCAGCCTTGGCGAATATGCCTCACTCGCCCGATCGCCCTTGAGTTAAAAAAAGTTTTGACTGATATGTCCTTACCCCGCCCCCTCTCAGACACGATAATTGAACTGTTGAAGCCTGTAGCTAGCGAATTGGGAGAAAGATTGGGAGCAAGCGCTGTTAACGAACGCTATGCAGAAATTGAGCCTTCGGCTGCTTCTTCGGCTTTGAACCAGCAAATCAAAAAAGACCCCCGCTGGATTAAAGCACAAGTGAAATATTTGCAGCGACAGCACAGCCGCGAACAAGAATTAATCGCGATCGCCAGCATAGAAGAAGAATGGGTAAAGGAAGAACGCGCCAATCGAGTTAAGGCACAAGAATTGAGAGATAAGCGGGCCATTAGCCGGCTTTGCCGCGAGTTAATGCGGGAGTTTCAATCAGAAGCAATTCGAGTTAAGCTGAGCCAAATTCAAACTATTTGGGACAAAGACAACTGGTTTTCTAATTTGAGCAGACAGGAAACCGAACAAATTTTGCAGCAGCAACAGCACCGATTGCTGCTGTTGGTTGCTCCCGCAAAAATTAGCCAAGATTGCCCGGATTCTTTTCGTCACAATCTAAATATCGAGCTGCCGGCTAAGTTGAGATCTTTTTTGAATCAGCACTACCCCCAGCACGGAGAATCTTGTCCGGTTCAATTTTACGGAGACTATTTTAAAAAAGCGATTTCTGATATTGATGTGGAGCGGTTGCAGACTGTTTTGTCTCCCGTGCCGACAGCTATATTGTACAGCGATATCAGCGATTATGAAGTCAATTTTCACCTTGGTTTTTGGGGAATCATCAATCAGAGCGTTTCTCTAGTGGCGATGCAGCCTTGGAATTGGGAAGAGGTTTATCAGCAGTTGGAAGCCGAGGGCAAAGATGAAAAGGTTAGTCTGCGGATTATTCGGCAAATAATTGTAACAATTCATAAGTTATTAGCGGCTTTTTTAGCGGATTTGTATTATTTAAATATTGATTTTACCCACGAACCTCAGCTATTCAAATTAGAGGCGGAATTTGCTCAAGAATGGTTTTCTAAAGATTGGGCTCAACCGTATATTGAAACTCTTAAAGAAATTCAGGAACAGCAGCGAATAGTCTATAAAGGAGAGATGCGGCGGTTGGCGCTGCGAGAGGCGAAAGCTAGGGCAGAAAGGAAGCGTTTGGAGGATCGGGAACTCAAGCACAGAGAGGAAACTGAGGAGGCATCTAAACGAGCGAAGGAATTAGCTCACCAATTGAAAAATCTGAAATGGCGGTGCGTATATACGTTGCCGGGACATTCATCGTTTGTGAATTCTCTGGCGATTAGTCCTGACAGTAAAATTCTGGCTAGCGGTAGTTGGGATAAAACTATTAAGATTTGGAATTTAGAAAAAGGGGAATTAATTGGCACTTTGACGGGACATTCCGATCGCGTAAATTCCGTTGCTATTAGCTATGACGGAAAAATGTTGGTTAGCGGCAGTTCGGATGAAACAATTAAGTTTTGGAATTTGTACAACGGCGATTTGCTGTGTACTTTTCCGGGACATTCTATGGAAGTGAATTCGGTGGCGATTAACCCGAAGGGGCAGATAATTGCTAGCTGCGGCGGGGCAGATAATACGATTAAGCTTTGGAATTTGCGGACTGGTGAGTTGCTGCGGACTTTGAGGGGTCATTCTAACAATGTGAATGCGGTGGTTTTTAGCCCGGATGGTAAGATATTGGCGAGCGGTAGTTCGGATGCGACGAGCAAGGTTTGGGATGTGGAAAGCGGTAAGTTGCTGCGGACTCTTTCGGGGGTGAATGTGGGGGTGAATTCTGTGGCGATCGCGCCGGACGGTCAAATTCTCGCTAGCGTCAGCAATG
Organism: Tychonema sp. LEGE 06208; assembly: GCF_015207505.1. Lineage (GTDB taxonomy): Bacteria > Cyanobacteriota > Cyanobacteriia > Cyanobacteriales > Microcoleaceae > Microcoleus. The sequence goes on along the minus strand of NZ_JADEWT010000050.1, from coordinate 31,680 downwards.
ATTATACAATTAAGCTCCGGAATTTGCATACGGGCAGTTTGTTGCGGATTTTCAATTCTCATTCTGCGAGGGGAAAGGGTGTAGCGAATTTAGGGATGAATGAGGGGCTACATATTTTGCAGAATTATGTAAGTAGGGGCGATTCGGTTGCTATCAGTCGGGACGGTTTGACTTTGGCTAGCGGCTGCGATGATAATACGATTAATCTTTGGAATTTGCATACGGGGGAGCTATTGAGCACTCTTAAGGGACATTCGGGTACTGTATACTCGGTGGCGATCGCACCTTCGGGCAATTTGCTAGCCAGCGGCAGCGCGGATGAGACAATTAAGATTTGGCGCTGCGATTAGTCATTAGTCATTAGTCATTAGTCAGTAGTCATTAGTCATTAGTCAGTAGGGGCGGTGGATGGTGCGTGCCCGCCCTCCTGCCGTCATTAGTCATTAGTCAGTAGTTTAGACGATCTGCTGTGGCTGGGAGTCCGCCCTGTCGCGGCGATAAGTTCCACAACATTTACCTACGGGGGCGAGAAACCGGGTTTCTGGGAAAATTTGGGTTGAGTGACGAGAAATCTAGGAAGAAACCCGGTTTCTGGAGTCTGGGTGCGCGCCAGACTGCTAAATTCCTCTAATTCCGGTTCTGCCCTTACGGGGAGGGGTTTTGGGCGAATTTGAAAAAAAAGTTGGCTGGGGGGGTTGCGCTAATGACTGTAAGTTTGCTATATTAAGTTTCACTGCTGGTGTAACTCAGTTGGTAGAGTAGCTGATTTGTAATCAGCCTGTCGCAAGTTCGAGTCTTGTCACCAGCTTTATAGCAGTTTTAAATCGAATGAAATATCGGATTAAATACAGTAGGGACACGGCAGTGCCGTGTCCCTATCTGATATGTGCTATTTTGTACCTTTGGGGCGGACTCGCGTGTCCAAAGGTACAAAAGTTTCGATGAAAATAGGTGCACAAGTTAAATCTGCGAGAAATTACGAGGCTTTACCTAATACAGCACAGGCTTTTTTCAACCAGGCGATTGTTGCTGCATCAAGTACGGGTGCGAGTTTCTCGATTACGGAGGCGTGATAGTTGTTCAACCATTGTAGTTGAGTCTTTGACAGCCGATCGCCATCAATCAATTTCCTTTCAAAGGGAATATACGTCAACGGTTCAAATCCGTACCAAACCGAACCGTTTTTTGAGGGCATTTCCCTGACAATATAGAGATTTTCGAGACGAATTCCGCCCCATCCCGGTTCGTAATATCCCGGTTCGATACTTGTTACCATTCCCGCTTCTAGGGGATATTGGACAAATTTGCTGATACCGTTGGGGCCTTCGTGACCGGCTAAAAACGCGCCGACTCCGTGCCCGGTGCCATGTCCGTAGTCTAGCTGTTGTTGCCATAATACCGCACGGGCGATCGCATCTAATTGCGATCCCGTTGTACCTTTGGGAAATTGCTGCATTGCACAGTTGATGTGCGCGATTAAGACGGTTGTGTAGTGTTCGATTTGCAGCGCCGTCGGTTCTCCGACAATCATGGTTCTCGTATCGTCGGTTGTACCTGCTAAATATTGCGCCCCTGAGTCCAGCAGCAGCAATTCTCCCGGTTTTAAGGTGATTTCGGGGCTTGGGGTTCCGTAATGTACGATCGAGCTATTTGCACCCGCACCGGCGATCGTTCTAAACGTTAAAGTCTGAAAATCCGTTTCTTGCTGATAAAAACTTTCGATGCTTTCTTTAACATCAAACTCAGTCAAAACCTTACCATTTTTTAGCTGCTCTGTCAACCACATTAAAGTCAGAACTTTCGCTCGACTTGCCTTAAAATTGGCTGATTTCATCTGCTCGATTTCCACAGGATTTTTCCGAGCTTTCATCCCTTCTACCGGATTCGGAGCGAAAACTATTTCAATCTTATTTTCAGTTGTTTGTTGACCTAAAATTAACTTGTACGTGCCTGCTGTGCTGTGTTTCGAGTCTAATAGCACCCGAACTTTTTTCGGCAAATTGACGCACGATTCTAAGATTGACGGATAGTCTGCGTAGGGAAGCACAGTTACAGCAGGCGACAATTCTTGCTTGATTTCTGCTGAAATGCGATCGGGATTGGTAAACAAAAACGCAGTATCTGCGGTGACAATCGCATAGGATATAAAAATCGGAATGTGGGGAATATCCGAACCTCGGAGATTGAACAGCCACGCTATTTGATTCAGGTTGCTAATCGGTAGCACGTCGATGTTTGCAGTTTGCATCGCTTCCCTGACTCGCGCTAACTTTTGAGCAGCGGTTTCTCCCGTCAGAGATACTGGTAAACTAAATATCGGAGATTCGTCAATGGCGGGTAAAACTTCTGTAGTTTGTCGAACTTTGTCTGCTAAATTCTCCGATATCGCTACGAGTTCAATTCCAGCAGTTGCAAATTTTCTGACCCAGTTTTGATATTGCTCTGTCGCTACCGTAAACGGGTCAAAACCAAATCTAATTTTAGTTGACTTTTGGGCAGATTCTACCGCGATTTTTTCTAAGGTTTCAATTAAACTTAAATTTCCTTCTAAGCCGAGTTTCGATATTTGAATCAGTGCAGCATCCACTTGCAATTCTGCTTGTTCGTAATAGCGGGAATCCACAAACAACCAAGCAGCATCTTTACCAACCAACAAATCGCCGGCCGAACCAGTAAAACCGGAAATCCAAGCTCGTCGCTGCTTGGCTGCTGGAACTGATAAATTTAAGTGTTCGTCAACTGCTGGAATTAAATAGCAATCTAAGTCGTAACTTGCCATCAACTCGCGCAAGTCTTTAAGCTTAGCAGCGGGTAACATTTTAATATTTTTATCTGTTATTAAATTAGTTGCAACCATTTTTTACATCCTATTTTACTTGTTTAAAATTGCCTTTAAACCTTTGACCAACCTGCTAATTCCTGCGGCCGCTGTTTCAGTTTCCAGAGCACCGTAAGCAACGCGCAAATAGCAGCCGCTATCCATGCCGAAAGTTGTACCGGGAAGCACTGCTACGCGATATTCGCGAATTAATTGTTCTACTAATTCCATTGTATCGAGTTCTGTGTCAACTTTTAAGAAAAAGTAGAAAGCTCCGCAGGCTGGGGAAATTGTACACAGATTTTGGATGGTATTGAGTTCGTTTAATACGAGTTGTCGCACGGATGCGATCGCCCTTACATAATTATCGCAGTAACCTCTACCAACTTGCAAGGCTCCCAAGGCTGCATATTGAGAAATTACCGGCGGACAAATTAAGATAGTATCTTGAATCTTTCTCACGGAAACCAGCAAATGTTCTGGGATTACCATATACCCGATGCGCCAACTCGCAAAACCGTAGGCTTTAGAAAGGCTAAACAGGGAAATTGTATGTTCGTTACTGTGGGGAAAAGCTGCGGGAGAACAGTGTTTAACGCCGTTATAGGTAAAATATTCGTAAGCTTCGTCGCTGATGTGATAAATGTTGTGCTGGCGGCAAATTTCGTTTACTTCGCGCAGTGATTCAGAATCATAAACTACGCCGGTTGGGTTGTTGGGTGAAATGGTGACAATTGCTCGCGTTTTGTGAGTAATTGCTTTTTTGATAGCATCGATATTGAGTTGATAGCTAGCGTCGGTTTCTACTATGACTGGGCGGCAATTTGCCATGATTGCCGCCATTTCGTGGTTAAAATAATAAGGTGATTGGATAATAATTTCGTCTCCCGCCGAGGTGATGGCGAGAATGGCGTTGGTAAATCCCATGTTGCTGCCGGCGGTGACAACAATGCAGTTTTTGTTGTTAATTTCTATGCCGTTATCTGTCTTGAGTTTGGCTGCGATTGCATCTTGTAATTCGGGAATTCCTTCGACGGCTTTGTATTTGTGATTGTCGGGGTTTGCGAGGAATTCGGGGATTTTGTTAAAGGATTCTTGGGGCGGATTGTAGTAAACTACGCCTTGTCCTAAAGATATTGTTCCCGGATTTTGCTGGATTAGTTCGCCTACTACGGGAATTATTGGCGATTGTACCGATTGCATTCGAGTGGGGTAATTTTTCATTAATTTAACTTTGTTTTTAGGATTAAATTTGTTTGCAGACGGCGGTTGAAACCGCGTCTACAAAAGGGAAGTCCGCCTGCGCGGACTGAAGAAAATAACGTACTGTTAACCGTCCAATCTTAAACCCGCTTTCGTCGGGTTTTGCTTGTGTAAACCTGGTTTCAACCGCCCTGTATTAAACTTTTTCAACTTCTATTCTAGAACCTTGGGGTGACTTAAATACTTTCACTTGGGCGGGCAATCTTTCGCCCAAGCCTCGAACGTGGGTAATCACTCCAATTAGTCTTTCTCGCTGCCGCAAAGATTCTAAAATTTGAGTAACGCTTTCGAGAGTTTCTGCGTCTAAGGTACCGAATCCTTCATCAAGAAATAAGCTGCCCAATTGAGCTCCTTGAGATAATTTTTCTGATAAAGCTAAAGCCATTGATAGGGAAGTTGCAAAGGTTTCTCCGCCGGAAAGGGTGCGGACTCGTCTCGCTTCGCCGCCGTTCCAATTATCTGTTACCCAGTATTCGCCTTCTTGGTTTTTTAGCTGGTAGCGATTGTCGGTTAATTCTTGCAAAATTACGGTGGCGCTGCCGACTAATTCTGCTTCTAAATGTTCTAAAATGTAGGATTGAAATTCGTTGGATTTCAGATTTTGCGCTAATGTGTGGTAGGTTTGCTCTTGTTCTGCGAAATTTGTGATTTGCTGCGACAGTCTTTCGGATTGTTCGAGGGTTTGCGCTGCTACTTGTACCCACGCTAAAAGCTCGGTGCGGTTGTTGTTGGCTTGTTTGAGGTTTTCTTGGGCGGTTTGTTTTGCCGATCGCACTTGTGCTAAAGTATCTTCATCGGTAGTCCGACCCGCGATCGCCTCGCTCAAATCTTTCGCCCGCGTCTCTAGCTGAATTTTTGACTCCCGCACGGATCGAATCGCATTTTCCCACTGCAATTGTTCGTTAACTAATGTCACCGCTGCTAAAAAAGTCTCTTCGGTGAAATCAGCCGCTGTTAATTTTGCCAACCAATCCAAATTTAGCTGCTGTTTTTCCGCCTGAGTTCGTGCAAAAAATTCTCCCGCTTGTTGCTCTCTTTCTGCAGCTTGAATAGCAATATTTTGAGCAAGTCGATAAGATTTTTCGGCAATTCTCAGCAGATCCTTTAACTCTTGCTTGTCTGTTTCTAAAGCCTGTGCTAAATTAACATAAGGTTGATATTCGGTAATTTGATAGAGCGCGTTTACACAACTTTGTAACTGCTGCTGTCGGCGGTCAGATTCGGCGATTGCCTCTTGATATTCTTGCTGTTTAGCAGCTTTTGTCGTCGCTGCAAAATTTAATTTTTCTTCGTAATTATTATATTCCAAGGATGCGATTTGGAATTGTTGCTCGATTTCTCGATATTGGCGATCGTTCTCTTTAAGAATGGCCAACTCCTGCTGCAACTGCGACACTTCCCATTCTCGCTCCTCCAGAATTTCCGAGATTTGGTGCTGCAATTCGCCAACTCTTTTCGCCGTCAATTCTAACATTTGAGCAATTTCCGAGTGTTTTTGCTCGCAGGATGAAACTGCACTTTTTCCCTCAGCCACGGCCATTTGAGCTGATTGAAAAAACTGATTTGCTGTCGCCAGTTTCCGGCGCAAACCAGCAACATCTACAATCTTAGAAATCGGTAAAGGAGGGAGCAAATCGCTCTCAGGATGCACCCCGCCGCACACCGGACAAGTATCGCCAGAATTCAGCGACATTCTGACAGCAGCAACAGTCTCTAAACGCGCCGCTTCCGCATTAGCAGTTTCCGCCGCTTCTAACTCGTCGCTGCACTCTTTGAGCCGGATTTCTGCCGCTGTTAAATTAGTGACAACTTCGACATAATTCTGTTGAGCACTTTCTTTTTCTGCCAGAGACTTACCCAACATTTCCTGCTGACTTTTTCCCTGTTTGGCAATAAGCTGAAGTTCCACCAATAAAGGTGCAATTTCCTGCAACTGCTCTAAACGCTTTCCTCCCGGCGAAGACTGTTCGAGCAATACCGCTGCTCTAGTAACTCGAAAACCCGCATTCTGAATTTGAATGTTAGTAGCTTGCAATTCTTTTTCTGCCGCTTGGAAAAAGCGGAGTTTTTCCTGTTGTCTTTTTTGGGCGATTGCCACTTCTTTTTCTAATTGAGTGCGCTGTTCTTCATATACTTTAGCAGCAGCCAGAGCATCTTCACGAGCCTTAAATTGTGGTGCTAGTGCCTCTGCTTTGGCTTGAGCCTCGTCAAGTTGCTGTTGCTCTGCTGCTAGCTCGCAGCGAGCTTTAATTAATTGTTCCCGCGCTGATTTAGCGGCTTTTTCGGCAGTTTCATTTTGACTGCGAGCCGATCGCACTAAAGCCCAATCTCCCTGTAAATGATTGGCAGCTTGCGCCCTTTCCAAACGCTGTGCTAAAATTTCAATCTCGGCGGAACTAGCATTTAACTCAGCCAATTTTTGTTGTAATTCTTGCCACCGAGCGATTTGTAAAAATAGCTGTTCCTCTTCGTCTAAGGCTTTCTGAGCTGTCATCACGGCGCGCTCGAACTCAGGTAACTGCTGCTCTAAAATCCCAAGTTGCGATCGCTTTCCGGCCACCTCATCCGCCGTCGGCGCGCTCAAGTCAGCTAACTGCCTTTCCACCATTTCCCGTTCCTGTTTCAGCAACTTTGCGAGTTCGTTTGCTTCCTTCCGCATCTGCTCAAAAATCTCAAATCCCGCTAGCTGCCGCAAAATTTCCCGGCGCTTAGAAGCATCCCCTTTAATAAACTCATCAAACTTTCCTTGAGGCAGAATAATTGCTCGTGTAAAAGTATCAAAATCCATTCCTAAAATTTGTTCGATCGTATTTTGCACTGCAACAATACTCGTTCCCAAAGTTTCCCACTGGCCGTTTTGCCAGCAGTCCAAAATCACCTTGTTTTCAGGAGTTTTTGGACGAAAACGCCATGTCCGCGTCACCCGATACTGGGCAGAACCCACAGTAAAACGCAACTGTACCTTTAAATTTTTACTACCTTGACTTGCTAAATCGCCTACTTGTTTGCCGCTGCGAGTTGTCGTACCAAAAAGCGCGTAAGTCATCGCATCTAGCAGCGAAGATTTCCCCGCACCCGTAGCACCAGTAATTGCAAACAAATCGAGTTGAGAAAAATCTAAACGCTGTTCCCGGCGGAAGCTGGTAAATCCTTCGAGTAAAAGTTCTAGTGGACGCATAAACGATTTTAGATTTTAGATTGTGGATTTTAGATTGTGGAATTTTTACAATGATGTTTTTCCGAGTGCTGTGGCACTTATCAAGTCCATTCGGCATCGGAGTAATGGCAAAGAATTACCAATTACCAATTACTAATTTAATTATTAACTGTTTCCTTAAACTTCTTGTACAAATCCTGAAATCCCTCCAATACAGCGGGTTGCGGTGTCGTTCCCAAACGGTTTTGGTAATAGTTGCAGAACTCGGCCGCCGGATCGAAATTGTTGGGATCGATATTAGTCATTTCCGTGGCTTCTAGCGGTGCATCTCGATAGCGCGGTTCAATCAACAACGCTTGAGAACAGATTTGCCGCACGCGATCGGCTAATCCGATTTGCGGGCTGTCTAGATCGACAATTACCTTTAAGAAACCAGGATGATATTGATGAGCTTCTAAAACAGCATCAAGATTGTCATTATCACATTGAAGCACTTTTAACGGTTTGTTGCAAGCCACAGGTTTAAATTCTACCTTTGCCTGACTTCCAGGCTCAACTTCTATCAAACAAAATCCTTTTTCCTGTTCGGCTTCTCCGAAATCTAACTGAATCAAAGAACCGGAATAATAGGCGAGGGAATTCTTAGCAATGCGCTGGTGGATGTGGATGTGTCCGAGGGCGATATACTGGGCTTCTGGTGGCAGAGTTTGCGATGAAAGCAAGTATTTTTCTCGCGTGTAATAAGCGACTTCGGATTTGGCCAAGCGAGCGCCGTCAATGCTCATGTGTCCCATCAGCATATTTACAGTATTGTCGCGAAAATCTGTAGTTAAATCTTGCAGTAAATCTGCTACAATTTCGCGGTAGTCTTGGCGGACTTTGGCATCGCCGGAGTGCCAGATAGCATTAGCATCTAACAGTCTTTGTTCGGAAGCAAAAGGCATCGCTCCCACGCAGAGTTTACCGCTTTTTGTATTAAGAGTAATGCTGCCGCCGTCGGCGGAACGCTTGGGTTTGCCTAGGGCGCGAACGCCGGCGAGGGAGAGCAATTGGGCGATGCTGTCGATGCGGGATGCGGAATCGTGATTGCCGGCGATCGCAATTGCGGGAATTCCGGCAGCTTGGAGCTCGCAGAAAAAGTGATAGGCAACGCGCTCAGCGTAGGCTGGAGGGTTGGGAACGTCAAAAATGTCGCCGGCGACGAGCACGGCATCGACATCGAGCTCTTTGGCTTGTTTCAAAATCTGTTCGAGGGCGATCGCAATTTCGGAAGTGCGATCGATCCCTCGAAAACGCCGCCCCAAATGCCAGTCAGCAGTATGAATTATTCGCATAGTAAGAAGAAGGAAGAAGTCATTAGTCATCAGTCATTAGTCATCAGTCATTAGTCATCAGTCATTAGTCATCAGTCATTAGTCATCAGTGCTGTCGCCTCCGAGTTTTCCGTACAACGTCATCAGTCCGATGGAAGAAGGAAGATGGAATAAAAGATGCACAGAAAGCTTTTAGGAGAGCGGTATTTTATGTTTAATTGGGTAAATTGAGAGTGGATTTATTTGTCAAGTTTGCAAGTTCATTTCATACTCGATGTATTCTATCACTTATGCTCACTCCGACGGTCGATTAACTCTAATCAGTAGACTTCTCAGTGTTTCCAGATTAGAAATAGCTTCATTAATGCGTACAGCCAGCCGTTCCCAGTTTTGGTCGTTTGTGCAGACAATTATGCCCGCATGGTCAGAACTCAACCTGTGCATTTGTATAAAGTCCGGTCTATTTAATGTCAAAAATGCACGATTATTGCTAATAGCAGAATCTAAAACTTCTTCATCCGGAATCTTTTGGTTAGCCTTACCCGCTTCTTGAACTGTCAGGACATCATGGCCCAAATTTCGCAGTAATTTTACAACAGGAAACGGGTATTGTTCATCTGCATAAAGACGCGCCACAGTTTATGCCTCTTCCTGTTCTCGAATTGCTCTTTCAATCTCATCAGGATATGCCTCAGCATAACTAAAAGCATTCACCAAATCTGCAGCACTCAAATCCGGATGACCTTCTAAAATATGAGCATCGGTGGCACTTTGACGGCGATAACTTACCAACAGCCAAACAGGAATCCGAGTTTTTCGGATACAGGCTTCTCCCCCCATGACATCTGGAGTCTTTTGAATGCCCGCCCAAAAGTTGGTTAAACTTTGGGCGAGTAATTGTATAGCTTGAGTCTTTTCCTCGGGACTTAACGCTAGGAGTTGCGGTTGCAATTCTTTCAGTGTCATATTCGCAGCTATTGAGTTCATAAATATTAGCTTATTTTGGCATACAAGTATTCTAGCAGTGACTAAATCAAAATTTTCATAGCACTCCTGGATCGATACCAAAGAAACCGGGTTTTTATGGAAATTCAAGGTGGGAAAGCTATATTTCGCCAAAAATAGGGTTTCGACGCACTCGCGGGTAAATTTTGTCTCATTCAATAGGTTTCACATCGTGAAACCGAGTATAATCAACCACCCGACCACCATCCGGCGCTCTCAAAATAATATCTACAAACCGCATATTCCACATAATTTCCGACGCTACAAAAGAATGTCGCGCGTTAATAGTTTGCGAAACTGTTTCGTCAATTCCAGTGAGCGTAATTACAATTTCTATTTCCTGCTCCATCAAGTCTTTAGCAGTAAGTTGGTACAAAGGACTGCTCTCATCAATTGCGTGCATTACCGTCCAAGTTAAGGAAAAAATACGAGATTGATTCCGCATTAATTGCAAATCGTAAAAACGGCGCATATATTCTCCTTCCGATGTTACTTCGTCGCGGATCAAAGTAACTCCCTGCTGGGCTTCTAAAATTTGATTGAAGCGCTGATTTCCCGCGCGATACATCAGAGTGGGAACGCCGTTGAAAGGAGCTATTACTGCTACGCGGCTGAAGATAACTCTAGCGCTTGGCCGGGAAAATTTTGAAAAAGCTAGTCCCGTCACCATCGCCACGGCCCACAAACCAAAAAACGCTTCGATCGCGACTATAGTATTAGCGTAATCGGTGCGGGGAAACATTGCGCCGTAGCCGATGGTCGCCATTGTTTGCACGCTGAAATAAAAGGCATCTTTCAAAGAACCATGCCGAGCATTAGCAATGCAATCTCCTCCTGCCAAGTAAGCTAAGGCAAATAAACCATTCATGACTAAATACGACAGACAAATCAGAAGGAAAAATTGCGGCCAAGAAAGAGTTAGCAGTTTGTGGTAGAGGTCGGCAAAATGCAGGCGAGGTATTCCCAACTTAACAATATTTAAGGTGGATTTTTCTTTTCGGCCGACTAAACGAGACGGTTGCGGGCGGTTGCGGTGCATTTTCATTGCGATTTGTAACTGCTGCTGTTTCAATTTGTAACTATTGCTGGAAGCGGGAAAACTTATCCCTTAGACTGATTTTTAATTTCAAAAATTCAGATCGCAGCGGAGTTGAAAATGGTTGAGCTTAACTGGCGTGACTGTGTGGTGATGATTTCTTTTATGGCTTCAATTGCAGGTCTGCTGTTGCTGGGCGATAAGCGTGAGTCGAAGCTGGCGGGCGATCGTGCTTTGAGCGAAGAAATGCTGATTGAGATGAGCTTTACTTACTGGATAGTGTACTGCATTTCTGTCTTCGGGCTGAAACTTCATTTACCAGAGGATAGCTGGTTATTGCTCAGTTTGAAGCTGACTACTGTTCTTTCTTACTTGTTGACTGCTTCTAGCATCCTCAGCCTGCCGCTGCAACGCATGGCTGTCAGACGAGTTGAAGATTGAAAACTACGGGTTATATCATTTCCGGTGACACCGGAATGATGTTGACTGTTGACTGTTTACTGTCAACCGTCAACCGTCAACAGTGAACTCGAATTTACTATTCTGATGAAGAGAGGATTTGATATTAGTTATTGAGAATTTGAGTTTTTACCGATTGGATTTCAGAAGAAATGAAGTCCTCACTACTAACTTATTTGAGTGATATTATTGCTAGCTGTTAGTTGGATTTAAGAAGGAATGAAGTCCTCACTATAGCCCAATACGGTTTACTTAAGACGATCTCCCTGGCACACCCCTTAAAAAGGGGGGAACAAGAATCCCCTCAAAGTCAACCCCTACTCCCCGACTATCCGGGGGATGCGAGGGGGATCTCCGGGGCATAAATATGTTAAGTGAACCGTATTGCACTATAGCCTTTCTCAAAAAAGTGAGGTATGCCCTATGCCCTATGCCGCATAGTACCTCATAATATGAGAGCACAGAAAGGCTATACTAACCTATGTTAGTGATATTATTCGCTGCGAACTTGTTTATTTGTTGGTGAGGTAAACTACCCGCCACTAAGCTAACGCTATAGTGGGGGCTTTTGGTAGCCCTTGAGCGATTGCACAAGACAACAACTCAGAACCTCTAGGACGGCTTACACTCGCCCCCAATAATGCAATCATCTTCGAGCCATTTTCGTCTGCATCACCAATCCAACCACAGACTTTATTGCTGCACTTAAATTTCTTCTCGGTTCTGACACCGATATGCAAACAACAATGGCAACTTTGGCTCGTATAGGCTGGATTGACGGCAACTACCTCAATCCCTTCCTTTATTCCTTTGTATTCGAGAAACGTTCTTAACTGATAAAAAGCCCAAGAATTAGACCTTCTTCTTTCAGTCTTGTTTCTGGGTTTAGAGTTAGTTTGTTCGCGAATCCCTGTTAAATCTTCGATTGAAACAAAGGATTGAGTCTGTTTTGCATCATTAATAATGGCTGTTGAGATGTTATGATTTAGCCATGCTTGGTATCTTCCCGCGCGTCCTCCTAACCGTTTCAAAATCTGTCTAGCTCTACGTCTAGATGACCTTGTGCCTTGAGATGCTTTTTTTTGCAAAGAAGCCCGAACACGGCTATACTTATCTCTAGTTTTTTGAATCTCCTTACCTGACCACGATTTACCTGTGCTAGTTACAGCTAGATCACGCCTTCCGAAATCGACACCAATTACGTTAGTTGTTTTTTGAGGTTTCGGAGTTTCCGATTTTAGCTGAATATGGACGTACCAGCAACCATATTTGTGCAAACAAACTTGAGCCGAAGTAGGATTATGACCTGTTAGCTTGCCCTTAGGGTAGTTACTAGCTCTCAAAGAAACTTTTAACCGCTTGAGAGTTGTAGAAATGCTCACCGTCCAATTTGACTCAACGAAACGAAAAGTCCTAGCATCACAATCAAAGCTAGTGGGCTTAAAGCTCTTGACCTTTTTCCCTTTCTGTTTTGCCGTTAGACGATTGGCTCCTACTCGCTTCACAAGCTCTAACAACATGGTTAGCTGTTAGTCCAAACTGTTCTTTCACATCTTTGTAACAGACAGCTTGGATGGAGTTTCTGTTAGTTAGGTTATGATTAACATTTTGATTAATCCAGTTACAAGCTGACGCAAAAGCATAAGCTGTATCGGACAACAATTGTTGCTGTTCGATACTAGCTTGAAGCTTTACAACTAAAGTCAGGACTTGTTCCATCTCACCAAAAAACTCACTACTATGAGTATAGCTTAATTATTGCCGTTGTGCTGTCGCACGTTTATACTGGTTGCAATTCCTCTCGCCGCTAAACTTCGTTATAGCGGGAGCCTCCTTGCAACATTAAGGTGAGGAAGGCTGACGTAACGCGCCCAAAAGGGATCGAGTAGATCGCCCTCGCCCTTGATATTCCCTTTTTTCTCCTGCTTTCCTAGGGCTGCGGAAATCGCAGAAAATATCCTCAAACTCCCGGTAATCATGCCTTGGGGATTTCGCAGCGGTAAACTTGAGACACAGACATCGATTAATGAACCGTCTTTGCGCTGCCGCTGGCACTGCTTGGCAACTGGCGCTTTTCCTGCCAATTCTGACTGAAGCATAGCGCTAAAGTCGAGAATTTCATCGCTGGGGACGATCGGCAAAATCTTCCCCAAAACCTCCGATTTTTCCCAGCCCAAAATTTGCTCCGCCGCCGGATTCCACAGCGTCACCGCAGCCGACGCATCGACAGCAAAAACCGCCACGGGCAAAGCTTCAATTAACCCTTCTAAAACTTGATTGGTTTCGCACAATTTAGCCTCTACTAACTTGTGTTCGGTGATGTCCTGACAAGCACCGTAAACACCTACAGCGCGATTCTCGGCTTCATCCCACACAACTTGCCGGCAATCCCACAGCCAGCGGATTTCACCGGATTTGGTGACAATTCGATATTCGCTGACTTCCTTGCTGCTGCAGGAGCGAGACTGCATTTGTTCCTGCAGCATTTCTCGATCTTCGGGATGGATGCAGTTGCATTCGGGCCAACCGGAATTTGCGATTTCTGATGCACTATAGCCTGTAATCCGAGTAAAAGCTTCAGTCATCCACTCGCACACCCAAGTTTTGTCGGGCAATAGGTTAAAAGAATAGGCAAAATCTGAGGTAATTTCCGAGAGAATGCGATAGCGAGATTCTGATTCCCGCAAAGCTGCTTCGGCTGTTTTAAGTTCGGTAATGTCTCTATTTGTCACGAGAACTGCTTCGATGCTACCCTCCGCATTCGCGATCGGGCTAAAAATGTAACTGCAATAATTCCTGCGCCCGGTGCGCGGATGAATAAACTCTGTTTCTATTGTTAAACTTTCTCCTGTGGCTAGTATATTTTTCCAGCAATTATTGTGGAGTTCGATCAGTTCTGGCGGCCAGCCAATTTCTGCTACTGATTTGCCTAAAATGCAGGTTTTTGACAGCGGAGTTAACTCTAATCCGGCGCGATTGATATAAGTTAACCGCCCTGCGCGATCGAACATCAAAAGTCTGCCCGGTGTATTTGAGAGGACACTATTGAGCAGGTTGGTTTGCTGTAGGAGCTGAGAGTGGATTTTTTGCAGCGCATCTTCTTGGTTTTTGCGAGCCGTGATATTTTGAAAGAACACAGATAAACCTTCTTCCGACGGATAAGCTTCGATTTCCAACCAGATATTTGGCTGCTCGTAATACCATTCAAATTTAACAGCAACATTACGGGAGACGGCATTATGAAGTTCATTAAAAAAAATCGTCTTTGCGCTTTCTGGAAACTGCTCCCAAATATTTTTACCTAAAAGCTCTTGACGCTTTCTGTACCAGCAATCTTCTGCTTTCTGGTTAATGTAAGTAAACTGCCAATGGCGGTTGAGCGTATAAAAGCCCTCTGTGATGTTTTCTAAGATATTAACGATTTGCTGTTGCGATTTTTCTAACGCTGCTGCTGAGAGCTTCCGCTCTGTGATATCGCGAGAATTGATTACTATGCCGTTGATGCTGGAATCGTGTAGTAAATTGTTAGCAATGGTTTCTAAATATACCCAGTCACCGTTAGCGTGGCGTTTGCGATATTCTATGGGCGGTGCAATCCCCGGTTGTTTGAGCAAGTTGGCAAAATATTCCTGCCAAGCAGGGGCATCATCTGGGTGGATTAAATCATTATATAATTTACCGATTTTTTGTTCTGGTTTGTAGCCTAAAATCCGCTCTAGCGCCACCGAAGTTTCGTCTCCTATCCGCCCGTCAGCTTCAATAATTGTGATTAAATCGGAAGAATTTGCGAGGAGAGTGTGCAATCTTACTTCTGCTTTTGTCAGCACCTGAGTCACTTTTTTATACTGCACCTGACTTTCGTCTAACTGCTGCTCTAAATTTCTGATTCGAGCACCTTGTTGAGATACTTTAAGTTCTAAACAGTGGTTAATTTGTTCTGATTTAGTTTGCTTTTCTTTTGTTGATAAAATTTGCTGAGTTTCGACTGACAATTCCTGCAAAGAGCAGGATAAATTGTTAATATTACTGGTAAAATTTTCTTTTTGTTCTAGAGGTAATGGATCGATATGTTGCTGCAATTCATTGAAATGCTTAAATACTTGTGTGTTCATTGTAGTAAGCGCTCAAATTTGCGACTATAAAGTTTTTTAATTTGTTTGTATAGTGTAACACTTTATTCATGTCAAGTGTCAAAAGTAATAAATTTTAAAGTTTAGCGGTATAGCTTGAATGGCGATGCTAGTTTCCTCTGGCGCAGTCGATCGCTAATTTGAGAAAGTTTAAAAAAATATGGGACTAAGTAATATCACTGAAAGTAGTTGTATATTTTTTATATTGAAATTGGTTGGTTATGCCTAGTGCTGCCGAATTTGAATGAAAGTTCGATCGAGCTTTGAGTTTGTACGGACTTCGGGTAGGAGTTTAAACCTTGTGATTATCCACATCTCCTGCAAACCCTCACGGCATTTATACCGCTAGGGAATCAATTCCCTAGCGGTATCAGTTGACTGTTGTCAGTTGACTGTTGTCAGTTGACTGTTGACTGTTGACTGTTGACTGTTGACTGTTGACTGGAAGCCCGATGCCCTGTTTGGCCGATTCCCATCTTAACTAATGCGAATGGGAAGTCCCGCGCTCTACCGAAGGTGAGCGTCGGGATGAAAAAGAGTCATAAAATAAATTGAGCGACAGCGAATCAATAATCATTTTTGTGCGCTATGATAATTTTATCGGTATTCTGCACTCCTGATAAATGTATAAAGCTTACAAGTACAGAATTTATCCCACAAATGAGCAAGATGTCTTGCTTGCAAAGTCTTTTGGCTGTGCGAGATGGTTCTGGAACTATGCTTTGAATTTATGTCAAGAAACTTACAAGAATACCGGAAAAGGACTATCCAGAGCATACATACAAGGCTTGCTCCCTGTACTCAAGAAAGAATACGAATGGTTGAAAGAGCCATATTCTCAATGCTTGCAGGTGGTTGCATTGAATTTATCTACTGCCTACAAAAACTTCTTTGACAAGAGGGCTATGCTGCCCAAATTTAAAGCCAAGCATAGTAGGCAGTCGATCAGTTACCCTCAAAATGTCAAATTTGAGGGTGACTATATCAATTTACCTAAAATTGGTTTAGTTTTCTGTCGGCGACATCGTGACTTTGAGGGAAGCATTAAGACTGTTACCGTATCTCGCAACCCGGACGGTAAACACTTTGTTTCTGTTTTGATTGACGATGCAAAAGAACAGCCTGAGTTAGTCCCAGTAGATAAAGCTATTGGCATTGATGTCGGGTTAACTCATTTTGCGATTACCAGTGATGGCTCTAAGTTTGGCAATCCCAAGCATTTTGTCAAGCGCCAACGAAACTTGAAACGCAAGCAGCAAAAGCTTTCTCGCAAAAAGAAAAACAGTCAAAACAGGAAAAAGGCGAAACTGGCGGTGGCAAAAGTCCACTCCAAAATTGCCCGGTGCCGCGAAGATTTTCTGCACAAGCTATCCCGCAAGATAGTTAACGAAAACCAAGTTATTGCAGTAGAAAATCTCAACATCAAAGGCATGGTAAAGAACCATAATTTAGCCAAAGCTATTAGTGATGTTGGCTGGGGTATGTTCTGCACGATGCTCAAGTACAAGTCCCAGAGTGAAGGAAAACAATACGTTGAAATCGATAGATGGTTTCCTAGCTCTAAGACTTGCCATGTATGCCTAAATCGAGTTGATAATCTCACTCTTGATGTTAGAGCATGGACTTGCGAGCATTGTGGTACGCACCATGACCGTGATGTAAATGCAGCGATGAATATTAGAAATGAAGCCTTGCGGATTCTGGCGTTAGGGACTAGCGCTTCTGCCTGTGAAGGGGATGTAAGCCTTTCCTCGTCAAAACTTCCGTTTTGTTGGACGCCCCGCCCCGTTGAATCAGGAAGCCAGCGCTGTACCACTTAAGTGGTCAGCGTCTGGTAGTTCACATTATTGCCAATTCCCCACGAGTATGAAAGCAGCCCAGTAGTAGGGATTTTTATATTCTTGGTTTTGCAACAAGGTTAATTGAGCGTTGCGGAGGGCTTCAGCTTTGGTGGTTTTAGAAGCAGCAAGCTGCCGATAAAACTCAGTCATAAAGATAGCAGTAGATTCGTCGTTGACTTGCCAAAGCGTGGCGACTGTGCTCCGGGCACCCGATCGAATTGCCGCCCCGGCCAAACCCAAAGCCGCGCGATTGTCGCCCGAAGCTGTTTCGCAAGCACTCAACACTAAAAGCTCGATCGGCTGTTGGTTATCCCCAGTGCGCGATCGCAGCAGTCGATCGAACTCCTTGACATTCACCCGCTCGTCCCAAGTCACAATAAAAGTATCCGCCGCATTCGAGCTAAACTGACCGTGAGTTGCCAAATGGACGATCGGGTAAGACAAAGATTTGATTTTATCGCGCAACCGCCCGCTAACAAAATCTTCATTCAGCAGGTCAGTAGCGGGAATCTGAGCAGAAATTTGTTGAATTTCTCGTTTCACCCCCGGCAAAGCCGAGAAGCCTTGACGCGCTTCTGAGAGGGCAGCCGCGAGCACTCTTAACTTAACTTCCCTCAGAGGTTTGGGTGTCAGCAATTGCAGTCCTGGTGCCAAAGCAATACTGTACTTTTCTAGCAAAAACTTTTCGCCGTCGTGCAGCACCGCCATCGGCAGATTTCGCAAATAACCGTCGAGTACAAATACCAGAGTTTTAATTCCGCTGGCAGTCAAATCAGCCTCTGCGGGGCGAATTAACCAGTCGTAAACCTGTTGGACGGCGGGCAACCTGTCGCGGGGAAACGCAGCAGGCCGGATCGTATTTTTGGCTAGTCTGAAGGCTGTTTCTAACTCGGCTTGAGACTTATTGGTAGTGTAGCGGCGCAGTGGTTTGCCGGGAATTGATAAAATTACCTCCAAACGATCGCTCAAAATAATTGGATAAATCACCGCCGCAGCAGGATCGATTTGCTCGATCGACTGTGGTTTAGCATCAGCGCAAGCATCCCGAAAAAAGTTATCCAATTCCGCCAACTGCAAAGATTCCACCGTTTGGCGCGCCAGTTTCAATTTAGCTTGACTCGGAGATTCCTCTGCCAAAAGCAGTCCGACTAATTCCCGATAAACCGGTTCGGCACTTTCCCGAAACGAAAATTGTACTTCGGGATTCACTGTCACCAAATCGCCCCGCAGAGAAGACAATA
This sequence comes from Tychonema sp. LEGE 06208, assembly GCF_015207505.1. Lineage (GTDB taxonomy): Bacteria > Cyanobacteriota > Cyanobacteriia > Cyanobacteriales > Microcoleaceae > Microcoleus. Next base: position 13,417 of record NZ_JADEWT010000050.1, on the reverse strand, counting down.
CATTTACAGCTTGAGTATATTGGGCGATCGCCCCTTCTGTATTTCCCTGAGCTTTCCGAATCCGTCCGAGTTGCCACAATAATTGATAGGCAATATCGGGAGATTCAAACACTGGTGCCAAACTCAAAGCCTGATTTGTCAAACTTTCCGCCTGCTGATGCTGCTGCTGCAATTCCGAAAGTTTGCCCCTAGCTGCCAGAATGTAAGCTTGTATGCGTTTGTCGCCCAAACTATTTGCCGGTGCTGCTGAGCGTTCGAGCATTTTGTCAACATCGCTTAAGCTCAAAGTTTTTGCAGGCGACTGAGCTAATTTCATCAAGCTTTGAGCTAGGTTAATTCGAGCGTAAAGTCCCGCACGATTTGAAGCCAATTCAGCGGTTTGAGGTTCGATGGAACGCCACAAAACCTCTGCTTCCGACCAGTTTGTGCGATCGACCAACAGACTTAATTTGTTCAACTGCGCCTGAATTTGTAGAGGTGTTGCGACTGTGATTGCCGCCGAGCGATCGTAATATTCTAGAGCCGAGGCTTCCAAGTCAGCCTGCTGTCGGGTGTTCAAACCCGGTTTATTACTTTTCGCCCGCGCCGTATTTCCCAGATTGAGATAAATTGCCGCTTCATCTTGTTTGATACCTAATTTTTGGGCTGCTGTCAGTGCCTCTAATAGCAAAGTTTGGGAGTTTTCCAGTTGTCCCAAAACCCGCAGCACCCGCCCTAAAGCATGAACTGCCCGGACTTTTTCGGCAGAAATAGGCTGATTTTTTAAAGTTGCCAAATCTGATGTCGAAACTGCACAAGTTTGGTTTTCCAACATCAAGGAAGTTAACAGAATTTTGCAAGCTCTTGGGTAAAGTCCGAGAGTTTCCCAAGCCCGACTTTGATTGATTTGAACTTGAAAAAGTTGGTTTTTGCGATCGATTTGCTCGAATATTTTAGCGCTTGAGTCGAAGTTATCGATCGCATCTTGAGTCTGTCCCCGTTCGAGTTGCAACTGTCCTTGAATGTTGAGAGTTTCAGCCAAAATCCGCTGCTGTTCGGCAGTTTTGGGTTCGGTTCGCACCACCGACAAACTCGAATTCACAGCTTGTTCTGCTTGTTCCCAAAGTGCTAACTGCCCGTAGGTTGCAGCTAAATTGCTCAAGGCTGTGGCGAGAGGGAGATTTTCGCCTGTTTTCTCAAACTGTACCGCCGCTTGCTGCAAGAGCGGTACAGCTTCGGAAAAACGTTTTTCTTCCCACAGAGTGCGAGCTTGTCGGACAAGCTGCACAGCAGGCGGTGACTGAATCTGAGCAACTGCGGGAGGAATTGCAACGGATAGCAAACAGGAGATCAGAAATAACAGAATTGCTTTTCGGAGCGATCGGGCAAACTTCATATATATAATTCAAGCTGGGTAATTCCACCAGCACGCTGATGGGAGTTTTTTGCCGGTAAGTCATATCATCAAATATGGTTTGGAGCATCCACTAGACATCTCGCACTAATTCACTTTCAATTATTGAATTATCTGCGTCCATCTGTGTGTATCCGCTTGACATCTGCGGTTAACCCATCAATCCAATATTTACGCAACTCAAGCCTACTCTTTCTTTTTCCTCTTATTAACGAGCTGGCGGCAGCATTTCCGGCTTACCAAAAAACATTTTCTTAACTCCGTGGAAGCTGTCGCCCTCGATTCTTTCGAGTTTACCTTGTCTCTCGCGCCAGACTTTCTCTGGTTGTCAGCACCCTAAATAAGCTGTTGTGCAAATAAAATTTGTCAAATTCTCTCCCCATCGGAGCGTCAATTGCCATACACAATCTATATGAGCAACAGCTTACTAAGTGGAGTGTCGTTTTTGATGCCACTGCCAAGCGTGAATTAAAATATCCTTAATGTCGGGATATTCTGGACACCAACCCAAAATTTTGATAGCTTTTTCGCTGCTACCAACTAAGGCTGCTGGGTCTCCCGGACGGCGATCGCACTCAACCGCTTTAATCTCTTTTCCAGTCACTTCACGAGCCGTTTGTATCACTTCTTTTACCGAAAATCCGCCGCCATTTCCCAAATTAAAGAAATCAGATTTGCCGTCATTTAACAAATATTCCAATCCTAAAATGTGAGCCGATGCCAAATCGTTAACGTGAATGTAATCGCGAATGCAACTACCGTCGGGAGTATCGTAATCTGTCCCAAAAATTGCGATCGAATCCCGCTTACCCAAAGCCGCCATCAACACCAACGGAATCAGGTGAGTTTCTGGATTGTGATCTTCTCCTAACAACCCGTTTGGATCTGCCCCAGCCGCGTTAAAATAGCGGAAACAAACTGATTTAAAATTGTACGCAACATCAAAATCGGACAAAATTCGTTCTACCATTAACTTAGTAGCGCCGTAGGGATTTATCGGATTTTGTGGGTGGTCTTCTGCGATGGGAATTTTATGCGGTACGCCGTAAGTCGCGCAGGTTGAAGAAAACACAAATTTTTTCACTCCCGCAGCGATCATTGCTTCTAAAAGTGTAATTGTGCCGATGACGTTGTTGCGGTAATATTTAGCTGGATCGGTAACAGATTCGCCCACGTAAGCATAGGCTGAAAAGTGCATTACTGCTGCAATTTCGTGAGTGGCGAACAGGTTGTCGAGCAAAGCGCGATCGTTCGTATCGCCCACTACCAATTTTACTTGCAAAACCCGGTCTACTAAATCTTGGTGTCCGTAAACTAAATTGTCCAAAATTATCACGTCGTAACCAGCTTTTTTCAGTGCTAATACTGCGTGAGAGCCAATATATCCAGCTCCACCTGTTACCAAAATTGTTGGTTTTTTTGTACTCATTTTATTCTGTTTTTTTTTGTAGTTGGATAGTCGATTGTATTATTTTAGGGTTGGGTTAAGTCTGTTTTTTTGTCAACTTTCAACTGTCAACTAAAAAAATTAATCGATAAACTTAAGGCGACCAATTTGAAGATAATCAAAGATGCGATTGATTTGATATCGGTCTTCTTCGGAAATTTTATCATCAGATAGGATAGTGGAAGTCAAAACTAAATGTTCGCGGCGAGCAATTTTGCCAGACGCTACAATCCGATCGACCATTTGAGAAATTGTCAAGTTCGATTTGTTGGGAGATGTTCGCATTTATTCGATCGCCTTTATGTCAGAATAGTTAAAGATGCTGGCAATTCTTAACTCAGAAATGATGCAAATCGATTTGTGGAACAGCAGAAATAATCTATCATATCATGTCCGCTCGATTACGATAACAAAAATGGTTCCTAGTACGGACTCGCATTCCGCAGAATTTTACGGACTCGCATTCCGCACTACGAACCCGTCGCGCCTGCGGTTAATCGATCGGACACAAGATCGAGGTTATACTCCCAAAGATAGATGCGCGGAGTCTATAATTATGAATTAAGCCTGCCTCGGAAGTGCGATCGCACTAAATTTGATTCTATAATAATTTTTATCCAGAGGTAATTCTATGCAGGTCTATCAAATCCCGGTACTGTCCGACAATTACATTTTCTTGCTGCACGACCCCGATCGCCAGACAGCAGCAGTCGTCGATCCAGCCCGAGCAGAACCGGTCTTGCAGCAACTGAGCTCGCTCGGAGCCGAATTAACAGCAATTTTCAACACGCACCACCACAACGACCACATAGGCGGCAACCAGCAACTGATCGATCGCTTTCGGCAAATTAAAGTTTACGGCGGCGCACAAGATAGAGGCAGAATTCCCGGACAGCAAGTGTTTTTGCAAGCGGGCGATCGAGTAGAATTTGCCGGCAGAACCGCCGAAGTCTTCTTCGTACCAGGCCACACAAAAGCTCACATAGCCTACTATTTCCCCGCGCGCAACCAAGGCGAAACCGGCGAATTGTTCTGTGGGGACACTTTATTCGCGGGAGGCTGCGGCAGACTGAAAGAAGGCACTCCAGCTCAAATGCTAGCTTCTCTGGAACAATTGCGAAACCTGCCGGACAGTACCAGAGTTTGGTGCGCCCACGAATACACGCTGCAAAACTTGCAATTTGCGATCGGCGTAGATGGCGACAATCCCGATCTGCAGCAGCGCTTAGCCGAAGTTAAAGAAGCGCGCAGCCGATCGCAACCTACCATACCATCCTCGATCGGCATCGAGAAAAAGACCAACCCATTTTTGCGCTGGGATTTGCCCAACCTCCAATCAGCAGCCAACACCCGCGATCCCGTCCAAACCTTCGCTCAATTGCGCGCCATGAAAGACCGATTTTGACAATAGCAACGTCAGCCTTACATACCTGCATCACGTCAAATGTGTGCAACGAGCCACAGCCGTTGATAATATGCAGCCACCAAGAAAACCGATCGGGCTTACCCCTGCTTTGAAACAGCCAGAAAACTGCCTCTGGCCTTTGCTCTGTAGCGGCAACTGGTTAAGCTCAGGGACTGTGCGATACAATAAATTGTCCCGATATCAACATTCCAGTAGGACGATCGACATCCCTCTTAAGTTTGAATTGTAACCCTGTTTAAAGTAATACTTCCTCGGAATGATTTCCGTATAATTATTTAACGATCGCGATTGGCTTAGCCAAAACTCAAACCGTTGTTAGAAATCGATGAAAAATCTAGGCAATACTGAACCCCAACAGCACATCGACCCCTGTGTTTCAACGTATTCTAACAACGCGCTTTACCCGGGCGCGCCTTTACCAACAGATATAGGCATGGTTTTGCAATTGGCAGACGGTAGCATTCAGGGGTGCAATGCTCGCGCCGAAAAACTGTTGGGGATGACAGCACAACAAATGCAGGGCAACTCTTCGATAAACTGTCCGTGGCAGACTGTGCGTCAAGATGGCTCGGATTTTCCCGGCGAGATGCACCCGCCGATGGTGGCGCTTTCAACCGGGCAGCCAAGCTCAAATGTTATTATGGGCTTTTATCAACCGCAGGGAGAATTGATTTGGTTGAATCTCAATTCTCAACCTTTATTTCAGGGAGATCGATCGACTCCCTACGCCGTAGTTACAACCTTCACCGAAATTGCTCAACCTCAGCCAGAAGCAGCCTGTAACGTCGGCGCGCCACAACTCTCAGACACACTCGAAAGTATTTCCGACGGGTTCTTTGCTTTGGATCGAGACTGGCGATTTACCTACCTCAATTCTCAAGCGGCGCAGTGGCTGAATCGACTCCCGCAAGAGCTGATTGGTAACAGCGTTTGGGAAGAGTTTCCCGAATCTGCGGGTAGTTTGTTCGAGCAGGAATACCTGCGCTGCGCCAGAGAGCAAGTTACGGTTAGTTTTGAATCTTTTTATGAGCCGCTCAATGCTTGGTATGCAGTACGAGCTTATCCGATCGCCTCGGGAATTGCGGTTTATTTTCAAGATGTCACCCAGCAGAAAGCGGATCGGGCTGCTTTTATTCAACAAGCCCAAACTGCGCGGCAACAACTTGCAGAAATTGAGGCGATTTATGCTAGCGCGCCGATCGGACTTTGCTTTGTCGATACCGAGTTGCGGTTTGTCCGGATCAACGATCGGCTAGCAGAAATTAACGGAGTTCCAGCCGCCGCCCACATCGGCAAAACATTGCGCGAAATTTTGCCAGAAATGGCAGATGATTTAGAGCCGCTTTACCGACAAGTTATTGAAACTAAAGTTCCACTTCAACAGCTCGAACTTCGCAGGACGAACTCAGCACAGCCGGGAGTCGAACAGGATTGGCTGTTGAGTCTCTATCCGCTCAGGGCCGAGGACGATCGCGTTTTGGGCGTGAACGTGACGGTACACGAAATTACGCATCGCCAAGCTAGCAAAAGAGAAATTCAACGGCTCAACCAGGAACTAGAGTGGCGAGTGAATGAATTGCAATCAATCCTTGATGCCGTACCCGTCGGAATTACGATCGCAGACGACGCCCAGTGTCAAGTAATTCGCGCTAACCGGTTTGCTCAATCGATGCTCGCAGTGCCGCCCGATGCCAATGTTTCTGCAAGCGGAGAGCAAGCCGCAGTCCTTCCGTTCAGACAACTCAGCAACGGAGTAGAAATCCCGCCAGAAGAGCTCCCAATGCAGCGGGCTGCGGCTTCGGGCTCCGAAGTGCGGGATGTGGAAATTCAAATGGTGCGATCGGACGGAGCGACTTTTGATTGGTTGGTGAATGCGGTGCCGTTATTTGACGAACAGGGCGCAGTTTGCGGCTGTGTGGGAGCGTTTGTGGATATTAGCGATCGCAAACAAGCAGAAGAAGCTTTGCGCCGATCCGAAGAACGCTACCGCACTTTGTTTGAGTCCCTAGACGAAGGCTTTTGCATCATCGAAATGCTGTTTGACGACAACGAAAAGCCGATCGATTACCGCTTCTTAGAAATCAATCCGGCCTTCGAGAAACAAACCGGACTCGTACAAGCTGCGGGTAAAACGATGCGACAGCTCATTCCAGAGCACGAAAATTATTGGTTTGAGGTGTACGGCAAAGTCGCGCTCACGGGGGAACCGCTGCGCTTTGAACACGGCTCCGAAGCGATGAACCGCTGGTTTGAGGTTTCGGCGTTCCGCACTCCCGAGCCGCACAGCCGCAAAGTCGCCATACTTTTCAAAGACATCAGCGATCGCAAACAGGCGGAAAATCTTCTGCGCGAACACTACAGCAAGTTGCGACTGTTTGTTAAACATTCGCCTGTGGGGGTGGCGATGTTTGACCGCCAGATGCAGTATATGCTGGTGAGCGATCGCTGGCTGGCTAACTACGGGCTGGGCGCTCAAAATATTGTCGGGCGATCGCATTACGATATATTGCCAGATTTGCCCGATCGTTGGAAACAAATCCACCAGCGCTGTCTGGCGGGAGCAGTCGAAATCTGCCCAGAAGAACTGTTTCCCCGCGCTGATGGCTCGATGGACTGGGTGCGCTGGGAAATTCACCCTTGGCGCACCAACAGCGGTGAGATTGGCGGGATCATGATTTTTTCGGAAGTAATCACCGATCGCAAAAACGCTGAACTCGCCATCGCCGAGGCCAAACAGCAGGTCAGCAATATTATCGAAAGTATTACCGATGCCTTTATCGCCTTCGATTCGCAATGGCGCTATACCTACGTTAATGCCACTGCTGAAAAATTGCTGGCGCGATCGAGAAACGACTTGTTAGGTCGATCGATCTGGGAGATGTTCCCCGCCGAGAAAGAATCCAATTCGAGAGTATATCAAGAATTTCATCGAGTTATTAACGAGCAAGTTTCTGTCAAATTTGAAGAATTTTCACCTTCACTTCAAGTTTATGTAGAAGTCAGCGCCTATCCAGCCGCCGGAGGATTGACGGCTTATTGGAGCGATATTACCGATCGCAAACGCACAGAAGAAGAACTGCGACAAAAGAATGCAATTTTGAACGTGATTAACGAGTCAGCGCCCACGCCAATTTTTGTCAAAGATCGAGAAGGACGGATTATTTATGCCAATCCGCCCGCGCTGGAGGCGCTGGGAAAAACTGCTGATGAAGTAATTGGCTGGCGCGATATCGATTTATACCCAGTAGTAGAACTTGCAGTCACAGTCACGGAAAACGATCGGCGCATTATGGAATCTGGACAAACAGAAGTCCTCGAAGAATCTCACGATGGCATTCGGACATTTCTGGTAATGAAAGCTCCCTACCGCAATCAGGCGGGAGAAGTGATCGGCTTGATTGGCATCTCCAGCGACATCACAAATCGCAAACGAGCAGAAATCGAGCGGCAAGAACAAACAAAGTTACTACAAGTAATTATTGACAGCATTGGTGACGGTTTAATTCTTGCCAACCAACAAGGGGAGTTTGTGCTGTTTAACCGAGCCGCCGAGGGGATATTCGGTCAGCTATCGAATGAAAAATCCTGGGAGGAATGGTCGAGCACCTACGGAGTATTTTTGCCAGACAAAAAAACCCTATTTCCCAACGCTGAACTACCCCTAGTCAGAGCAATCAAAGGCGAATATGTCAATGATGTAGAAGTATTTATCGACCGCCAAGATGGCGAAAGTCGCTGGATCAGTATCAGCGGTTATCCGGTGGTTGATACTAGCAACGAAATCCAAGGTGGAGTGATTGTCTGTCGCGATATTACAGAACGCAAACAATCAGAAGCAGCGTTGCAAGAAAGCGAAGAGCGATTCCGCAATATGGCTAACAACACTCCTTTTATGGTCTGGGTAACAGACTCCACAGGTTACTGCACTTTCCTCAGCGAAAGCTGGTATGAATTCACCGGTCAAACTCAAGAAACAGGTTTAGGATTTGGTTGGATAAATGCTTTGCATCCAGAAGACCGAGAACCAGCCAAAAACGCATTTTTGATGGCCAACGAACGCCAGGAACCTTACCGCATGGAATTTCGCGTGGGACGCCCGGATGGCGGATATTCTTGGGCGCTGGATGCGGCGGCTCCTCGATTTACTGAAAGCGGACAATTTGAAGGTTTTATTGGCTCTGCGATCGATATGACAGAGGGCAAAAAAGTAGAAATCGAGCGCGATATGGTTCTGCAATTGGAACAAACTGCCCGCGCGGAAGCCGAGCGAGCTAACCGGATTAAAGACGAGTTTCTGGCGGTGCTTTCTCACGAGTTGCGATCGCCCCTAAATCCGATTTTAGGCTGGTCGCAACTGCTGCTAGCAGGGAAGCTGAGCGCGACTCAAACAGCCAAAGCGTTGGAGACAATCGAGCGCAACGCCAGACTGCAATCTCAATTAATCGAAGACTTGCTAGATGTGTCTAGAATTCTGCAAGGGAAGCTCAGATTGACTGTGGCTCCGGTGAATGTGGGAATCATTATTTTGTCTGCTTTGGAAACGGTGCAATTAGCAGCCGAAGCTAAAAAAATTCAAATCGAAACAATTTTAAATCCCGATGTCGGACTCGTTCTCGGCGATACAAGTCGCTTGCAGCAAGTTGTGTGGAATTTGTTATCGAATGCGGTAAAATTTACGCCCGAAGGCGGTAGAGTTGAAGTTAGATTAACGCAAGTCGGTGGCCAAGAAGTGGAAATTCAAGTCGCCGACACGGGTAAAGGTATTATTCCCGATTTCTTGCCCTATGTTTTCGAGCATTTCCGACAAGAAGACGGCGCGACTACTCGCAAATTTGGGGGTTTGGGATTGGGATTGGCGATCGTCCGCCAACTGATCGAACTGCACGGCGGGACGGTATTTGTAGAAAGCGCTGGAGAAGGTCAAGGAGCGACGTTTACGGTGAGATTACCGCTATTAAATGATGATTCTAGAGCGCAGCGGTTAGAAGCGGTCAATTCGTCTGGTAGTTGCGATATTTCATCTTTCCCGCTCTCGGGATTGAGAATTTTGGTGGTAGATGATGATCTCGACTCGCGGGATTTTGTCGCCTTCGTCCTCGGCCAAGGGGGTGCAAAGGTGATTGCGCTATCTTCTGCTGCTGAGGCGCTGCTGTCGATCGCGCAAACTGCACCGGATTTGCTCGTCAGCGACATCGGAATGCCGCAGATGGACGGATATATGCTGATCCGTCACATCCGCACTCAGCTTGCGCCAGAGTATCGAGATTTGGTGGCGATCGCCCTAACGGCCTATGCTGGAGAAGCGAACGAGCGCCAAATTTTGCAAGCCGGATTTGACCAACATTTATCTAAGCCCATCGATCCGAGTGAGTTATTGGCCGCTGTAGGGCGATTGATGAGCCAAAAGCTAAAAAATCCATAACAGGTTCGATCGTTCGGACTTCAGTCCTTGCTCAATCAGCTTCGCAGTGAGGACTTGAGTCCTCTCCAATGCCTTAACAACCTTCCCTTGAGACGGATGAACCCGCCAAAAATGAATGATATCTCATTCCTCTTCCTGATGACGTTGGACGGAAAGCTCGGGGGGGGACAGCAAAACATGACTAATGACTAATGACTAATGACTAATGACTTCTTTCTTCTCCCTTGCGATCGCCCTTCAAACTTCGCTATTATAGAAAGTTGCAATTAAAACCCCACAAGCAACGATCATGGCCAAGCGCGTCCAATTAGTATTAAACAAAGATGTCAGCAAACTCGGCAAAGCTGGCGACGTAGTAGAAGTAGCCCCAGGCTACGCCCGCAACTACCTAGTACCCCAAGGAATGGGATTTAGAGCCACTCCGGGCATTCTCAAGCAAGCAGAGCGCCGCCGTGAAGAAGAAAGACTGCGCCAGTTAGAACTCAAGCAGCAAGCTGAAGTCCGCAAAACCGCCTTGGAAGCAGCCGGGCCTTTCATCATCTCCAAGCAAGTCGGCGAAGGAGACGCGATTTTTGGTACTGTCACCAACCAAGAAGTAGCAGAACTGATTTTCAACTCTACCAGTCAAGAAGTCGATCGGCGCGGCATCACCCTACCCGAAATTCGGGGCACTGGTACATACAAAGCTGAAATCAAACTTCACGCGGAAGTTACCGCCGAAGTTAATATTCAAGTTGTCCCGATGTAATTAAGAGTCATCAGTCATCAGTCATTAGTTATTAGTCATCAGTCATCAGTCATTAGTCATTAGCTAAGAACTGAGTACAGCTAACGAAAGACTGAGGAATGCTAACTTGCAGGTTGAAAACTGAAGACTAATAAATCGCAACCAATGACCAATGACCAATGACCAATGACTAATGACTAATGACTAATGACTAATGACTAATGACTAATGACTGAGGACTATTGACTAATGAGCGATTTGATGCCGACAAATATAGAGGCAGAAGAAGCAATTTTAGGCGGGATTTTAATTGACCCCGAAGCGATTTCTCGAATTGCCGAACTTCTGCGACCGGAGTTTTTTGCCATCACCGCTCATCAAGTCATTTATCGATCGGCATTAGGGCTATTTTTGCAAGGCCAACCGACAGATTTAATGACGGTGACAACTTGGTTGACAGATCGCAACCAGTTAGAACAAGTCGGAGGACTCACTAAATTAGCACAATTAGTCGATCGCACAGTTTCAGCAGTCAACATCGACCAATATGCAGCCCTAGTTGAAGACAAATATCAGCGCCGCCGATTGATCGAAGCTGGCAACAACATAGTACAATTAGGTTACGAGACAGCAGCACCGCTAGAAACAGTCTTAGACCGCGCCGAACAAGAAGTTTTTGGCATCACTCAAGACCGCCCGCAACAGGATTTAGTATCCATCGGCGAAACCCTAAACCAAACATTTCAAGACTTAGAAAATCGCAATGAAGGCCTGACACTTCCCGGTATTCCCTGCGGTTTTTATGATTTAGATGCCATGACAGGTGGCTTTCAGCGATCGGATTTAATCATCGTTGCGGCTAGGCCAGCAATGGGCAAAACGGCTTTCTGTACCAACATCGCCCACCACATCGCTGCTGGACAGCAAAAATTGCCGGTTGCCGTTTTTAGCTTAGAAATGTCGAAAGAACAGCTAGTGCAGCGTATCTTGTCCAGTGAAGCCAAAATAGAAAGTAACAGGTTGCGATCGGGCAGAATCAGTCAAAACGAATGGGAACCAATTAGTACAGCCATTGGCAACTTATCAGAACTGCCATTGTTTATTGACGATACTCCCAATATTACCGTGATGGAGATTCGATCGAAAGTCCGCCGCCTCCAAGCGGAACAAGGCGGAGCTCTAGGATTGATTTTGCTAGATTACCTGCAATTAATGGAAGGTAGCAGCGACAACCGCGTCCAAGAATTATCTCGAATTACTAGAAGCCTCAAAGGTTTAGCCCGCGAGCTCAACGTGCCGATTATTGCTTTGTCTCAGTTGAGTCGCAGTGTAGAAGCAAGGACAAATAAGCGGCCGATGATGTCTGATTTACGCGAAAGTGGCTGCTTAACAGGTGATAGTTTAGTTACGCTGGCGGATAGTGGATTAGAAGTCCCAATTCGCGATTTAGTCGGCAAATCTGGCTTTGCTGTTTGGGGATTAAATTCAGATACCCTGAAACAGGAAAAAGCGATTGTGACTAATGCTTTTTGTACGGGAGTCAAGCCAGTCTGGGAGATGACAACTTGCTTGGGAAATTCGATTACAGCAACCGGCAATCATAAGTTCTTTACATCAGATGGTTGGAAGCGTTTAGATGAATTAAAAATAGGCGATCGGATTGCTACACCTCGATCAATTCCTTGTACTGAAGTGCAGACGATGGGTAATGCTGAATTAGCTTTACTAGGACATTTAATTGGTGATGGTTGTACTTTGCCCCGACATACCATTCAGTACACGACGCGAGAATTAGATTTAGCTGAATTAGTTGCACATTTGGCTAGAGAAGTATTTGGCGATCAAATTAATCCCCGCATTAAACGCGAACGCGATTGGTATCAAGTTTATCTCCCCGCTAGTTATCGTCTAGCTCCCAATATTAAAAATCAGATTACTAAATGGCTCGAACAATTAGAAATCTTTGGTTTACGTTCCCATGAAAAATTTATTCCCAGTTTAGTATTTACCCAACCGCAAGAATCGATCGCTCTTTTCCTTCGACACCTATGGGCAACTGATGGTTGTATCCGCACGAGTAAAGACAATTCCCACTATCCCAGTGTTTACTATGGATCTAGTAGCGAAAGACTAGCGCGGGGAGTTCGATCGTTATTATTAAAATTGAATATTAATGCATCTTTGAAATCCGTTTCCCAAGGAAACAAAGGACGAACTCAATATCAAGTATGGGTGGGCGGGAAGCAATGTCTAGAAAAATTTGTATATGGGATTGGTGCGGTTGGCAATTATAAACAAGAAAGTTTATTCGCCCTCAAAATATATCTAGAAAATTCTGGACGGGCTAATACCAACCGAGATTTAATTCCCAACCAAGTTTGGCGAACCCAAGTTAATATTGCCAGAGAACGTTTGGGTTTAACAACTAAACAAATTAAAGCAGGTTTGGGCGTGCGCTATTGTGGCGACAGTTCCTATCAATGTGATATCAGTAGAGAACGAGCTATGCAGTTAGCTAATCTTCTAGAATCTGAAGAAATTCTGAAAATTGCTGCTAGCGATATCTATTGGGATAAAATAAAAAAGATAGATTTCATCGGCGAAGAAATGGTTTACGATCTAACGGTAGATAAAGTTAAAAACTTTGCTACACAAGGATTGTACGCTCATAATAGTATCGAGCAGGACGCCGATTTAGTCATTATGCTTTACCGAGATGAATATTACAACCCCGATTCGCCCGATCGCGGAATTGCCGAAGTCATCATCACCAAACACCGAAACGGCCCCACAGGCATCATCAAACTTTTATTCGATGCCCAATTTACCTCATTCCGCAATCTAGCATCTCCAAAGCGCTCTTAAGAAGCCAAGAAGTCATTAGTCATTAGTCATTAGTCATTAGTCATTAGTCATTAGTCATTAGTCATTAGTCATTAGTCATTAGTCATTAGTCATTAGTCATTAGTCATTAGTCATTAGTCATTAGTCATTAGTCATTA
>NZ_JADEWT010000004.1 GCF_015207505.1 Tychonema sp. LEGE 06208 | reverse complement strand
TCTTCATGTCATTGCTCGAATGGATAAGGTTCGACCAATTACACCAGGCATAGAGTCGAACTCATGCACTGGCTAATTTCATAAATTCCTTTTTTTGTCAACTCCTAATACTGAACCGACGCCCTAGTCATTCCATCTAAATATTAAGCCAATCACAATTACAACAGGAGAACATCGTGCAAATCCAAATTCATACCGGCCACAACATCGAAGGTGACAAAGCACTAGCCACTCAGGTTAGTGGTGTAGTTGCAGAGAGTCTAAGCCGATTGGGCGATCGCATCACTCACGTTGATGTTCACCTGAGCGATGAGAACAGCGACAAGAAGGGCGGCGATGACGATATGCGCTGCACGATCGAAGCCCGCCTCAAAGGACACCAACCCCTCGCGGTCACACATCAGGCAGCGACCTTAGACCAAGCCGTTGACGGGGCTGCCGATAAATTGACCAGATTGATCGAGCACACGCTTGGACGGCTGCACCACCAAGAAAATCACAGAACTGACCCACCTCTGTCTAGCTCAGTTAATAGTCAATAAATTTTCCCAGGAGTCAGAGATGAATGCACAAGACCTGAAAGGAAATAGATCGAATCGGCTCAAATTTTCACTAGGAGTTTAGGAGAAATCCATGAGCTTTAAGAAATCAATTCAGACGATATTGCTGGGTTTTGCACTATGTTTTTGTTTTTTGGTTGGCATTGGGCAAAACCCGATCCTCGCAGCAACTATCGCAGAAACTGAACCAATCTTTCAAGAAAAGATGCAAACAATGTCTGAAAAAACCGTAAATCTGGAATCAACAATCGATCGCTTTCTCACATCAATTCCACCAGGCTATTACACGATCGCCAATGTCGAAGGGTTAAAAAAACAATTAAAGAGCCCTCAAACCCTGTTGGTGGATGTGCGAGAACCCTCTGAGTATAAGTCTGGACATATACCTGATGCCATCAATATTCCCCTCCAAACCTTGGCGCACAATCTGGAGCAAATTCCGCACGACCGCTCGCGATGTGCTGTACTGTTCCGCCGGTTATCGAGCGGCAATGGGAGTAATGACACTGCACTTATTGGGTTATGATAATGTCCAGGGGTTTCCACCTAGCGAAAGCAGGTTGGAAAACCGCAGGAGAAGCGATCGCTTCTAGTTAAAATTCCGAATTTTTACTCTGCAATTGCCAAAGCTTTTAACTTACTTTAAGAGGATTTTTGTGATGAACTCTATCTGCTTTAACGGGTTGAAAATTCACCCGCTGCCCTGGCTGCTAGCTGCTTTAATCTGCATTTCACTGGTTGTCTGGACTCCCTTACCCGCTTTTGCATCTGTGACGCAAATCGAAGAATATCCAGGGCAAATGCTCTACCAATCCCGGCAAACCCTGCAAGATCGGAACGGAAATTCCTGGCAGGCGATCGCCTTTAAGCGCATCCATCCCGAAGGTAGTTCTAGTCTCTCTCTGCGCGTCGTGGGCTTTCCTGGTGCGGTGGAATTCGATCGCACTCAACCGCTTACCTTGACAACATCTATGGGCGAAACTCTAACCGCCAAGGATATTTCTAGCGAAATTTCTCAGGACACACCAGCCCCAGCGAATGTCGCAGAATATGATATTCAGCTTGCCCTACCTCAGTTACAAGCGGAGATTCCCCTGCAACTGACATTACCAACCATCGACGGTGAATCCGTCAGCTTATCTGTTCCCTCTGCTGCAATTCAGGAATGGCAAACCCTGATTAGCCATTGATTAAAACCTGATACAAACTTGAGCAAAAAATTGACTGAGAGGTTTAGGAATCGAAACCCAGCAAAATCCGATTCGGTTAAAGAATTTGGTTCGACAAACGGTCGAAAAATTGCTGGCGCTAGGACTGCGTGGACAGGATGCCAAAGAGTTGCTGCAACCCATCCACGAACTAGATATAAATAGTCAATAAATTTGGGAGCATCTCATATTTGTAAAAAGACTTCTTTTGACTCCTTCTTTCTTCCTCTTTCCTCCTGTCTCCTGTCTCCTACCTCCAATTTCTAGCTTGGCTGCAAAAGTGAGATGCTCCCCTGGGCATTAGCGTTTTCCTTTGCCCGCGCCATCCAGCAACCAGCGTTAGAGCTTTGGCAAGGCAAAGAGGCGAATGTGTCAAACGCACAGCAGGCTTTGTTGCATCGAGCTAAGTGCAATTGGGCGGCGCGTCGTGGCGAATACAAGGTCGCGATGGAGGAGATGGGAGCCTGAAAACAATTAAGGGACTATGGAAAAACTAGGACAAAATAATGAACAATTCACGCTCCCGAAATTCTGGATAAGTGACAACTCCCACCTAGTTTATAAGTCATTTTTTTGAATTCAAATTAAGTTTAGATGAATCATCATTTTTAGCATTTCAGATAGTATTTCAGATAGCAGCATTACATATTGAGAGGTCAGTGATGCCAACGGCAACGGATTTTAAAGACTATTACGCCATCCTGGGAGTGAGCAAAACTGCAACTCCTGAAGAAATCAAACGGGCTTACCGCAAACTGGCCCGCAAGTACCATCCTGACCTCAATCCTGGGGATAAAGATGCAGAGGCAAAGTTCAAAGACTTGAACGAAGCAAATGAGGTACTTTCCGATCCAGAGAACCGGCAAAAGTACGATCGCTTTGGTCAACATTGGAATCAGCCGGGATACACTGAAGCGCCAACTCCTAGAGGAACTAATGTTTCGGCGGAAGACTTCGATCGCTACGAGGACTTTGATTCCTTTATCAACGATTTGCTGGGGGGAATGAAAGGTGGATCGAAACGTAGAACTCAGAACTATCAAACTGCGACCAATGGTTTTAATGATTTTGGGGACGGATTTCGTTCTCAAGCGCCCGCGCCGGATACCGAAGCTGCGATCGCACTCACATTTTCGGAAGCATTTCACGGTGTCCAGAAACGGCTACAACTCGACGATGAAACAATCAACGTCCGCATTCCCGCAGGCGCAAAACCCGGTAGTCGAATTCGACTCAAAGGTAAAGGTCGTCCTAGTCCATTCTCTCAACAGCGCGGCGATTTGTATTTAACTATCGAGATTTTGCCCCATTCTTTCTTTCGATTCGAGGGTGATGACCTCGTTTGTGACATTCCAATTCGCCCCGATGAAGCCGTTTTAGGGGCAGAAATCAGCGTGCCAACTCCCGATGGTAGCGTTACAATGAAAGTACCCAAAGGAGTGCGATCGGGACAATCATTAAGACTGCGCGGCAAAGGTTGGACGTTGCCAAAAGGAGGACGAGGTGACTTATTAGCTAAACTTCAGATAGTCACTCCGAAAGACCTGAATGAGATCGAGGAAGAATGCTACGAAAAAATCCAAGCAAATACGAGTTTTAATCCGCGTATCCAGTTAGAGGAAATTAAGTTATGAGCTTTAGCCTTTCAAAAATTGTGGTTTCACCCGAAGGTGAACAACTCTACACCTTTGAATATGCTGCATTGGTAACTGAAACTTCAATTACGCTAGTGAAAATTTATGTTGAATTAGGTGTGATCGAACCAATTGGCGACCTGCTGCATTCCCGCGAGATTGCTAGAATTGCTCAGATTCAGCGGTTGCGTCAAGACTTGGGACTGAACTTAGTCGGAGCCGCAATGGTGTTAGATATGGCGACTGAAATTGCCCAATTACGAGCACAACTTAGGGCGTATCAATCTCATCCATCAAATGCGTTATGAGGTATATGAACCTAACTGAAAAGCCGACATTAGATCGGGAGCGCAGCGAAATGCTGCAACAGTGGGAAGATTGGCTAGAAATGCCGATGCTAGTGCTGAGCTTTGCTTGGTTAGGACTGTTTATCGTTGAGCTTGTTTGGGGACTAAATCCTCTTTTAGAAGCGATCGGCATTACCATTTGGATTGTCTTGATCGTGGATTTTTGCATCAAATTTCTCCTCGCTCCTCGCAAACTTTCTTACCTCAAGCACAACTGGTTAATTGCCTTCTCACTGTTCATCCCAGCGCTACGAACCCTTCGGATTGTGCGATTCATACAGTCTTTGCGATCGGTTCATGCGGTTCGAGGGTTACAGTTGTTGGGAATGATGACACGAACTAACAGAGGAATGCGATTACTCGCTGTAAGTGTTCAGCGTCGAGGGTTTGGCTATGTGATGGGATTAACTGCGATCGTTATCTTAGTTGGAGCGGCTGGAATTTATGCGTTTGAGCGCGAACTTCCTAATAGCAATATCACCGACTATGGTACTGCGCTGTGGTGGACGGCAATGCTGATGACCACGATTGGATCTGATTACTTTCCGAAAACACCGGAAGGGCGGGTGCTATGTTTTTTACTGGGGTTGTATGCGATCGCAGTATGTGGTTATGCGACAGCAATGCTAGCAACATTCTTTGTAGGTCAGGATGCTGAGGATGATGAAGCAGAACTAGCAGGTGCAAAATCAATTCAAGCTCTACAAGCAGAAATCTCCGCACTGCGAACTGAGGTTCAAGCCTTAGCACAACGAGATTTAAAGCAATAACTTGTTAAGGATCGGAAATTAAATAAAACCCTGCTTTCATAAAAACTATTCCTTAAGAACGATACCCTCGCCAATTATAAAGGGTAGGCTGCTCGTAAACTACATTGCAGTGGCAAAACCATCGCCATATTAGTCACTTCAACTTATTCTTTAACAAGCTTTGCCCAATAATGATTGAAGTTAAGGGGTTAAGTGTATTTACTTAAACCCATTCATAAGCACAACCAAAATTATTGTCACAACTCATTTGCTTCTGTGCCTAATCCAATCAAAGATACAGAATTTAAAAAAGCAAAATTAATTTTGCATAGTACACATTAGGTGGAACTCGTTAACAAAGGAGATATAAATGAAAACACAAGTAGGGCTGTGGATTGACCATAGGAAAGCTACTGTCGTGGCGATTACGGAGAAAGGAGAAGAGATAAAAGAGATAATTTCTGACGTAGAAAAACAGCCTCGGCGTTCTGGTGATTCACCTCTTAAGGGCACTTATGAATCGCGTCAGATTCCCGCTGATAATAGCCGCCAGAGAACTTTTACGGGAGAACTCAATATTTACTACGATGAGGTCATTGCGTATATTCGTGATGCAGAATCTATTCTGATATTTGGGCCGGGTGAGGCAAAAGATGAACTAAAAGAACGTCTTGAAAGAAATAACCTCAGTGGTCGCGTTGTAGGTATTGAAACAGTTGACAAAATGACTGATTATCAGATTGCGGCGAAGATTCGACAGCACTTTACCACGTAGCAATCGGCAGTATCAAGACGAATTTACCTGTTTTTTATGTTTATTATCAAAAAGCAAGATTATGGTTTCACCAGTTGAGATCAATACCGTAACTGGCTTATCTGAAAAAGACGCGAACGGCTTGCCGTCTGCGACAGCAATCGCCCGACTCAAAGATGACGGCTACAATGAACTCCCCTCGGCTCAGTCTCGCAATCTGTTATCGATCGCCTGGAATACAGTTCAAGATCCGATCTTTCTCTTGCTAGTCGGCGGTGGTATCATTTACTGGATTTTAGGCGACTTACAAGAAGCCTTGATTTTGCTAGGTTTCGTCTTTTTTATCACCGGAATTAGCCTTTATCAAGAAGGCAAAACCGAACACGCCTTAGAAGCCTTGCGCGATCTTTCCAGTCCTCGCGCCTTGGTGATTCGGGATGGGGAACGAAAACGGATTGCGGGGCGAGAAGTGGTTCGGGGAGATTTCTTAGTGCTGGCTGAAGGCGATCGAGTGTCTGCGGATGCGATCGTCCTATCTTGCACAAATCTCTCAACCGATGAGTCGTTATTAACCGGGGAATCGCTACCCGTTCGCAAAGTTACCGCTGTGGGTAACGTGGAGATGGCGCGTCCGGGAGGCGATGAATTGCCGTTTGTGTATTCTGGCACATTGGTGGTTCAGGGACAGGGAATTGCTCAAGTTAAGGCGATCGGCCCTCAAACAGAAATGGGCAAGATTGGCAAGGCTTTGCAAAAAATCAAGCCAGAAACGACCCCCTTGCAACAGGAAATGAATCGCTTGGTTAGTCGTTTGTTTGGCATCGCTTTATCGCTGTGTGTGGCAATTGTTGTAATTTATGGATTCACGACACGAGATTGGCTTAAAGGAATTCTCGCCGGCATTACGTTAGCGATGGCAATTTTGCCGAATGAATTTCCGGTTGTCGTGACAATCTTTTTAGCCTTGGGAGCTTGGCGGATTTCTCAGAATCATGTCTTAGCACGCCGCGCCTCAGCCGTTGAAACCGTAGGTTCCGCAACCGTTTTGTGCGTGGATAAAACCGGGACATTGACTCAGAATCAGATGGCTGTGCAGCAGTTGTTATCCTACAACCAGGCAGAAAATCCTCAGCCTTATGATTTGGGATTGCATTCATCAGAGGCACTCCCAGAAGCAGTTCATCAATTAGTCGAATTCTGTATTCTGGCGAGCCAAAGAGATCCATTCGATCCAATGGAAAAAGCGTTTAAGGAATTGGGCGATCGCTATCTGGCGCATACCGAACATTTGCACAGCGATTGGAAACTGTTGCGAGAATATCCGCTGTCACCGCATCTACTGGCAATGTCTCATGTTTGGGAGTCAGCCGATGGCAAATTGTATGAAGTTGCGGCAAAAGGAGCACCGGAGGCGATGGCGGATCTCTGCCATTTCACGCCCCAACAGCAGAAAATTATGGCAGCGCAAGTCAGTGCAATGGCAAGTCAAGGATTGCGGGTATTAGGCGTTGCCAAAGCGTCTATTGTTGGTGCGCCGCCGCCATTTTTGCCGCCTCATCCGTCGCTCAATCCTAATCATTTGCCCGAAAAACAACATGACTTTCCGTTTCAATTTATCGGATTAGTTGGACTGTCCGATCCAGTACGTCCAACCGTGGCGGCGGCGATTCAAGAATGTCATACCGCAGGGATTCGAGTCGTGATGATTACAGGTGATTATCCAGAAACTGCTCAAAGTATTGCCCGTCAAGTTGGATTGATGCAGATGGGAGCAATTATCACCGGAGCAGAATTAGATGGCATGAGCGATGCTGAATTAGAGCAGCGGATTCAAAGTACAAATATTTTTGCACGAGCCGTTCCCGAACAAAAATTGCGGTTAGTTAATGCTTTGAAAGCCAAGGGTGAAGTCGTTGCAATGACGGGAGATGGCGTGAATGACGCTCCTGCTCTCAAAGCTGCTCAAATCGGGATTGCGATGGGTGAGCGAGGAACGGATGTGGCCCGTGAATCTGCGGCGTTGGTATTATTGGATGATGATTTTTCGTCGATCGTCCAAGCGGTCAAACTGGGGCGCAGAATTTTTGATAATCTCCGCAAAGCCATGTCATATCTGATTGCGATTCATATCCCGATCGCTGGAATGTCTTTGATTCCAGTATTGTTTAAGTTACCGTTAGTATTGCTTCCGGTTCATGTGGCATTTTTACATTTAATTATCGATCCAGCTTGCTCGATCGTTTTAGAAGCCGAACCCGCAGAAACAACGGTGATGAAGCGCCCTCCCCGCAACCCCAAAGAACCTTTATTTGGCAAGAAAACGCTGGGCTTGGCTGTGTTGCAAGGGGGCGGAATTTTGGCGATCGTACTGGCGATTTTTGCGATCGCCCTATATCGCAGACAAGGCGAATTTGAAGCCCGGGCGTTAACGTTTACGACGTTGATTTTGGCAAATTTAGGACTAATTTTGAGCGAAGGTTCAACCTCGCGCCTCAGCTTTAAAATACTGAAATCCCCAAATCCTGCCCTGTGGTGGGTGCTTGGTGGGGGACTGTTGTTCCTTGGGTTGGTGCTGTATGTCCCGTTTTTGCGTCATTTGTTCAGCTTTTCTCTGCTAAGTGCGATCGATCTTGCTATCTGTTTGGGCGGTGGATTGATTAGCTTGCTTTGGTTTGAACTGTTAAAGCAAACTACAAAAATTAGGCCATAGTCAGAGACGGTCAAACATTAGTTCTAGCAGCAAAGGTTGCTTATATAAAATTTAAAAATTAGGTGTCAAATAATCAATCCACAGCCCGCATTTGGGAGAAATCAGGACACAGTAGTGCCGTATCCTACGCCAGATTAATTGTAGGGAAACAGCACGTGCAGTCTCCTCTATATCATTCCGGCATAGCCGGAATGATATCAACCGTTCTGATGCGCCAAAACGCCTCGGCATAGTCATAAATTAGCGATATATTTATTTCACCAAAACCTCAGATTTTCTTCACAATTTAAAGCTATTATTAAAAATAATAACTCACCAGCATCAAATCATTAAAGAGTTGTTTTAGTTTTTCACCAGTAGATGAGGTTACTTAGAACAAAAACTTTTGTAGCCAGATGGCAATTTAATAACACTACCAACAATTCGACAAACTCAACATACGAGAGGAATCACCATGAGTACGACAATTGACAACTTCACCAACCAACTACACGACAATTTAGAAGCGATTGAAGACCGGGCAAAGTCGCTGAAGGAAAGCGTTCAATCTGCCACAAAAAATACTCAATCTGAGCTGCAATCGAAACTTGACGGAATGAAGACAAATCTAGATGCTAAAAAACAAGAATTTGATGAGTATCGGGCAAAGCTCCAAACTCAATTTGAGGAAAAAGAAACTGAGGTGAAGTCGAACGTCGAGGAATGGAAAGCGAGTCGCGAAGTCAAGAAACTCGAACATCGGGCGGATAAAGCTGAGGATTATGCCAACACAGCGATCTTATTCGCAATGGCGACGATGGAAGAAGCCGAAGAAGCTACCTTGAAAGCGATTTCCACCAGATTAGATGCCACAACTGCTGCGGGAACTACGACGCATAAGTAAGACACGATTAAACAGTTGATAGTTGACCCTTCGACTACGCTCAGGGCGACGCAATTGACAGTTGACAGTTGACAGCAAAGAGGAGACGGCAGTGCCGTTTCCCTACGCCGATTAATTGTAGGAGGAGGAGACGGCAGTGCCGTTTCCATACCTTGCTTAATTGTAGGAGGAGACGGCAGTGGCGTTTCCATACCTTGCTTAATTGTAAGAGGACACGGCAGTGCCGTTTCCCTACGCCGATTAATTGTAGGGACACGGCAGTGCCGTTTCCTGACTTTCGCTTTTCAAATGCGCCAGATTTTACCTGATTCAGGATAGATGCTTATGAGCGGAACAATGCCATTTTTTCCGCTATTTTCCTTTGATATAACATCTCCTTAAAGCAATCAAAGGGTAGAGATCATATTGGGTAATTCTTGTTAAAATTCAATCAAAAGGTAGAGATTATATTAGGCAATTTTTGTTAAAGTTCATTTGACGACGAAAGAAACCAAAGTTGAGATTCAATCGAAGCTCGACCAGGTAAAATCGAACGTCAAAAAATAGAAAACAAATCAAGAACCAATTTTTTTTTCCGTCATTCGGACAAACAACCAAGGAAACTAACTCATGGCATACACACATACGATTGTTGCTTCTTTCCCATCCCATGCAGAAGCAGAAAGGGTGGTATTGGAGTTGGAAAAAGAAGGCTTCGATATGGAAAAGCTCTCGATTATTGGCAAAGACTACCAGACTACTGAAAATGTGCGCGGATTTCTAACCTGGAAAGATACAGCGAAAGCTGGAGCCGCAGGAGGTGGTTATTGGGGTAGCTTTGTTGGAGGTTTATTTGGTATTTTAGCAGGTGCTGGAGTGCTGTTTATTCCCGGAATGGCTCCGCTCATCATTGCTGGCCCCGTTGCTGGAGTGTTGGCGGGTTGGTTGGAAGGAACGCTTGTTGGTGGCGCTGGTGCTGCTGCTGTAGGAGGACTAGCGGGTGCCTTGGGAGGGTTAGGAATCCCGAAGAACGAGGTACTGAAGTACGAGACTAAAATCCAAGCAGGGGAGTTCACGATCCTTGTGACAGGCAGCCATGAGGATGTCAGTCAGGCGAAGCAGAGACTAGACAGAATTAGTCATGAAATCAGTTTGTCGATCGCTGTTTAACGCTTTGAATTAACAGCAATAAAATAGTGAAACTTAGCAACTATTGTATTGCTCTTTTTGTTTTTAAGATTTTTCACAAGGAATGATAATGACAAATAAAATTGACATCAACAAATCTGTGCCGCGCGAGCGATGGGGTGAATTTTTCGATCAGTTTTCAGATGGTAATCGCGGACGGCATATTTCCATCGAAATCCTCAATTCAGAACTCGGTGATGCCGAAGTGATTAAGAACGCACCTCTTCATGCTATTGTTTACGATCGCCCTGGCAAGGGAGATGATTTGGTGATTGAAGTGGGTAAAGATGAGGTGACTTACGCTCACACCATCGATTCACCAACTGAAATTTTAACCGGACAAGACTCAAATGGCGTGATGATAGCGGTTCGGATTAGTGATGCTGCTGGTACACAAACATTGATCAAGCTACAAGCTAGTTGAGCTGATAGAATAATGCTGAGTTTAGCTGATTTCAGCATCAAATGTTTGATGACCCACACTCAATAACCCGCAGAAATTAATATGTCTGAAATTCAAAACAAAGTGGTAATTATCACCGGAGCCAGCAGTGGATTAGGTGAGGCGACAGCGAAGCGACTTGCTGCTAGTGGAGCCAAACTAATGTTAGCTGCCCGCCGCGAAGATCGGCTCAAAGAACTGGTTGATGCGATCGCCCGATCGGGAGGAACTGCAACCTACTTAGTGACGGATGTCACCGATCGCGCACAGGTGGAATCCTTGGCGCAAAAAACTTTGAGCACCTACGGCCGGATCGACGTGCTAATCAATAATGCCGGGTTGATGCCGCTCTCTCCCCTCGACCAAATCAAGGTGGAAGAGTGGGATCAAATGATTGATGTCAACATCAAGGGCGTTCTCTATGGGATTGCGGCCGTGTTACCAACTATGCGCCAGCAAAAGTCCGGTCACGTCATTAATCTATCATCTGTCGCCGGACATAAAGTGTTTCCCGGATCGGCGGTTTATTGTGCTACTAAGTTCGCAGTGCGAGCGCTCTCGGAAGGGCTGCGATTAGAGTCAAACGGTGAAATTCGATCGACTAATATCTCACCAGGGGCAGTTGCGACTGAGTTGACTACTACGATTAGCGATGAAGATACAGCAGCGAACATTAATGCACTTTATGAAATAGCTATTGATGCAGATGCTATTGCTAGGGCGATCGCCTATGCGATTGAACAGCCCGCTGATGTTGATGTGAATGAAATGATCATCCGTCCGACTCGTCAAGAACTTTAGATTAATGGGGCGATCGCAAAACAAAAAACAGTCAATTGATGAGGTAAACCAATAAATTTGGGCTAATAACTAATGAGGATAAAATTATGACAGAGATCGTGAGCCGCGAGATTCGGCTAGTCTCCCGCCCCAAGGGGATTCCTACCGCAGATAACTTTGCGATCGCGCAAACAGAACTAGAGCCAATTCAAGATGGGCAAGTGCTCGTTCGCAATCTCTATATGTCAGTCGATCCATATATGCGCGGTCGCATGAACGAGGGGAAATCCTATGTTCCATCCTTCGCGTTAGGAAAAGCACTCGAAGGCGGCGCAGTCGGCGAGGTAATCGAGTCTCGTGCCCAGGAATTAAAGCCGGGTGATGTTGTGACTTCCAACTATGGCTGGCGAGAATACTTCATCGCTGCACCCAAAGATTTGCATCAGGTTAGCCGCGACATTCAACCGCTCTCAGTTTACCTCGGTGCCCTCGGCATGACAGGTATGACTGCTTGGGTTGGGTTGAATTTGGTAGAAGTCAAAGCCGGCGATGTTATTTTTATTTCGGGAGCCGCAGGCGCGGTGGGAAATGTCGCCGGACAACTGGCTTCATTGCGCGGATGCCATGTCATCGGCTCAGCCGGTTCAATGGAAAAAATCAAGTTTCTGCAGGAAGAATGCGGATTTGATAGCGCCTTCGATTACAAGGCCGGCCCTATTCTCGAACAACTGAATCAGGCAGCACCCGACGGAATTGATGTCTATTTCGATAATGTAGGAGGCGAAACGCTGGAAGCGGCGCTCTCGGCATTGCGCGTGCACGGCCGGATTATCGCTTGTGGCAGCATCTCCGGTTATAACGATGAAAAACCGCAGCCGGGCCCTTCCAATCTATTTAATATGATTGGCAAACGCTTGACGATGAAAGGGCTAATTGTTCGCGATTGGCTCGATCGCCAGAGTGAATTTGAACAAGAAGTGGGCGGCTATTTCCAAGCTGGAAAATTGAAGAATAAGGAAACAGAGGTGGCAGGAATCGAGCGAGCGGTGGATGCGTTTATCGGTCTTTTTGAAGGCAAAAATGTGGGTAAAATGGTGGTAAAACTGGATTAGGTAGCCGCCATTAGTGTCAACTTAACGTCAAACCCAGCCAAAGACTGTTGTTTGACTATTAAATCTATATCCCCCCTTAGCTTGCCCCCTACTCCCCCGGATAGTCGGGGGGGATAGGAGTCTTTTCAAAGTCCCCCGACTATCCGGGGGATTTAGGGGGATCTCGACTTAGGTAAAAGCGATAAATACCAAAGCTTTCAGCCTTAAGTTGACACTAATGGGTAGCCACTGATTGAGTCGGCAGTTGCTTCATTATTTGAGCAAATTGAAACCCTAGATCGCTGATAAATTATTTGGTTTAAGAAAGTATGGATCTCCAACTATCAGATCGGATTGCATTGGTCAGCGGTTCCACCGCCGGAATTGGATTAGCGATCGCCACGACACTTGCCCAGGAAGGAGCAACTGTCATAGTCAATGGCAGAACGGAAGAGCGCGTAAACCATGCCCTCAAAAGCATTCAGCAAAGCGTCCCCAAGGCCAAACTTCAGGGAATTGCTGCCGATTTGGGAACGCAAGCTGGAGCTGAATTGTTGTTTCAACAAGTGCCATTCGTCAACATTTTGGTCAACAACTTGGGAATTTATGGCGCTACAGCATTTGAAAATATCTCCGATGAAGAGTGGATGAACTTTATGGAAGTAAACGTGATGAGCGGTGTAAGGCTATCGCGTTTTTACTTACCTTTGATGCTAAAAAAAGATTGGGGACGCATTATTTTCATCTCTAGTGAATCTGGCTTGAATATTCCCGCTGAAATGATTCACTATGGCGTTACCAAGACTGCACAAATAGCCTTGGCTCGTGGTTTAGCTGAAACAACCGCAGGCAGTTGTGTCACGGTGAATACCGTATTGCCAGGGCCAACCCGTTCCGAAGGAGTGGAAACTTTTATCGAGGGACTTGCCAAGGAGCAAAATATTTCAGCCGAACAAGTTGAGAAAGAGTTTTTTACCAAGACTCGTCCATCTTCCCTGATTCAGCGATTTGCTTCAACGTCTGAAGTTGCTGCATTAGTTGCATTTGTTGCTAGTCCTTTAGCCTCTGCAATTAATGGTGCTGCCTTGCGAGTCGAGGGTGGAGTGGTGCGATCGATTGTTTAATAAATTCGCCTATTAGACATCTCCAAAAATGAATTTCAAGCCCTGGCTATGCTTGAGTCGATCTATGATTTCTGGAGATGTCTATTCAACCCAGGAATAAAATGATTACTCATCCATCTTAAGTTAAACAAAATCAAAAATCGGCGATCGCCAGATTTTCGCAGTTAGTTTATAGTAGTCTTATCCCCTATCTCATACAGACTGAATATGCCTAGTCTTAGCCTCAAGCCATCGCACAAGCCAATCAAAAATTACTATGAAGCGTTGGATCGCTACGCCAAGTTAGGTATAGTCCATGAAGGGGCGGTGTTATCGGCTTTTCAGCAATTGCTGGAGTCCTGTGGGCGACAGTTTGAATGGACTTTGGAACAGCAATTTGCAATTAAGCGATCGAACAAGCAGCCAATTCGCATCGATGGGGCGTTGGTAGATATTTATCATTTACCGCGTGCTTACTGGGAAGCGAAGGATAGTAAGGATGATCTGAAGAAGGAAGTTCAGAAAAAATTTGCAGTGGGCTATCCCAAAGACAATATTATTTTTCAGCAGCCCGATCGCGCCATTCTTTATCAAGATGGCAAGTTGGTGATGGATGTAGACATTACCAAGGATCAGGAATTGGTGGATGTGGTGCGCCAGTTTTTTGAATATCGTGCGCCTGCGATCGCGCAATGGGAAAAAGCTGCTGAGGAATTTGGCGATCGCGTAAAGGATCATGCAACGGCGCTACTTGAGTTAATCCGTACACAGGAGAAGACTAACAAAAAATTCATCGATGCGTTTGCGACATTTATGCAGCTTTGCCGTCAGTCGATTAATCCGAATCTATCGGAGTCTGCGGTTGAGGAGATGTTGATTCAACATTTATTGACGGAACGGATTTTTCGGAGTGTGTTCAATAATCCAGATTTTGCTCAACGGAATATTATTGCGGTTGAGATTGAGAAAGTGATCAATGCCTTGACTTCTAAGCATTTCAGCCGCGCTCATTTTTTGAGTAGTTTGGATCGGTTTTATGGGGCGATCGAGGAGACGGCTGCAACGATTGATGATTTTTCGCAAAAGCAAGATTTTTTGAATACAGTCTATGAGAAATTCTTTCAGGGCTTTTCGACGAAGGTGGCGGATACGCATGGGATTGTGTATACACCACAGCCGATTGTGAATTTTATGGTGAAGAGTGTGGAGGAGATTTTGCAACGGGAGTTTGGCAAGTCTCTGGTGGATAAGGGTGTGCATATTCTCGATCCGTTTGTGGGTACGGGAAATTTCATCATGCGGGTGATGCGTGAGATTGCGGATATCCAGAAGTCGGCTTTGCCTCATAAGTATGAGCATGAGTTGCATTGCAATGAGGTGATGTTGTTGCCCTATTACATTGCTGCAATGAATATTGAGCATGAGTATTTTGAGCAGACTGGAAAGTATGAGGCGTTTGAGGGGATTTGTTTAGTTGATACTTTTGAAATGATTGATGAGCAACAGCTATCGTTGTTTGTCCCAGAAAATACACAAAGAGTCAAAAGACAGCAAGAATCTCCAATTTTTGTGATTCTTGGTAATCCACCATACAATACCAACCAAGTTGATGAAAATGACAATAACAAAAATCGTAAATATAAAAGAACCGATAGAAAAGGTGTAGATGATAGAGTCTCAGATACCTATGCTAAAGATTCAAGAGCTAGTCTACTCAGCAAGCTCAGCGATCCTTATGTTAAAGCTATACGTTGGGCATCCGATCGAATTGGGGATGAAGGTATAGTCGCTTTTGTTACTAACAACAGTTTTTTAGATAAGAAAGCTTTTGATTCGATGAGAAATCATCTGTCCAAAGATTTCAACACTATTTATGTTTTGGATTTAAAGGGAGATATTAGACAGGATTCAATGAGGGATGGAATTCCTCTTGGTGAAAAACATACTGTATTTGGCTTGTCTGCAATGGTAGGAGTTGCCGTAACATTTTTCGTAAAGAAGCGAAATATAGATGAGCATAAATTACTGTATTCAGAGGTTGACTGGAGAGCAAAACGAAAAGATAAATTCACGATCTTGGAAAATGCTCAAAGTTTATATAACTTGGAATGGCAAGAACTTATTCCTGACAGTCAAAATAATTGGTTGACTCAAAATATGAGCAATGATTTTCTTAATTTTATTGCTTTAGGAAGTAAAGAAGTTAAATCAGGAAGTAGTCAGAATAAAGATGAAGCAGTTTTTAAACTTTATTCTTTAGGAGTTTCTACTAATCGAGATTCAGTAGTCTATGATTTCACTCTTGACGAATTACTTAAAAGAGTAGAGGTTTTTTGTAGTGATTACAATACTCAACTCATTAGTTATCATAATTCAATAAAACCTATTGATATTGACAGTTTTCTTGACTATGAAAATGTAAAATGGAGCCGCAATTTAAAGCGATCGCTGAAGAATTATAAAAAACTAAATTTTAACTCATCTAAAGCAAGATCAAGTTTATATAGACCTTTCACTAAAAGATTTCTCTATTTTGATGATGTGATTATTGATGAAGCAGGTAGTAATGCTCGGTTCTTCCCAAATCTAAATACAGAAATAGAAAACAAAGTGATTGGAGTAGTAATTGAGCCTCAAATTCCTTTTTTAACATTAGCCTGTGCGTGTTTGCCAAATATGCACTATGGTGGGAGACAAGTTCAATGTTTTCCATTTTATATCTATGATGAAAATGGAAATAATCGTCAAGAAAACATTACAAATTGGGCGTTAGAACAATTTCACACCCATTATCAAGATCCCAAGATTACCAAATGGGACATCTTCCATTACACCTACGCCGTACTCCATCATCCCCACTATCGCCAACGTTACGCCGCTAACCTCAAACGCGAACTACCGCGCATCCCCTTCGCGCCAGAATTTAATCCTTTTGCCACAGCAGGAAAACGCCTCGCCGAAATCCATATCAACTACGAACAACAACCCGAATATCGCCTCAAACATATCGAAAACAAAGACCTCCCGATAGATTGGCGAGTCGAAAAAATGCGCCTCAGCAAAGACAAAACCCAAATCAAATATAACGACTTCCTGACGCTGACAGGCATTCCCCCAGAAGTATTAGAATATCGCCTCGGCAACCGTTCCGCCCTAGATTGGATCGTCGATCAATACCAAATCAGCACCGATAAACGAAGCGGTATCACCAACGATCCCAACCGACTCGATGATGAAGAATACATCGTGCGCTTAATCAAACAAGTAATCACCGTCAGCTTAGAAACCGTTATAATTGTAAAAAGCTTGCCAGATTTAGGACTACCAAAGGATTAGAAGTATTGAACTAGAGGATCGGTAAGGTGAATTCCATTTGATTAACTTATTCTTCTTCTCCTCCACAAGCGATCGCATCTACCGAGCTGATACCAAAAGTTGTTATCGCTAAACCTGTTTGGGCAACGGTTCTAGCATTGTTTTTAGGTGGAGCTTTTTTTGTATGGGTTAATCAACTTCTCAACTTAAGCAAAAAAGGATTTGTCACTAATGCAGCGTTTAAGAGTCAAAATATGCCGCGAACATTGCGATTTTTGTTACTTGCGGCATTTATTATTCCTGTTTGGCTGGGCACGACGCTGGGCTATTGGGGATTGCGCGGACAAGCCGAGCTTCCCAAGCTAGTTGTGCTTGCATTTACAACAGGCACTTTGATGGTGGCGATCGCTGAAGAAATTATTCCTGAAGTGCATCAAACTCAAGATACAAATTGGTCTATGTTGACATTTATCGGGAGTTTTGCGCTTTCAATATTGTTCTCGTCTTATCTTGAATAGCTTGTGATTTACAAGTAGAGGAACCATCTCATGACTATATCTACCGATCGAGAAACGCTTTCGCATCTATCGTTAGAAGACCTACAAAAGCAACTGACTACTTCCAATCAGGGATTAAGCAAAAAAGAGGCACTGCAACGACAATCAAAAGGTGGCTACAACGAGTTACCCGAAACAACCGTCAGCCCAATAATGCAATTCCTATCGCACTTTTGGGGGCCGATCGCCTGGATGATTGAGGCGGCAGTGATTCTTTCGGCAATAGTTGGAGACTGGGTAAATTTTGGGATCATTTTGGTACTCCTAATCGGCAACGGAGTAGTGGGTTTTTGGGAAGAATTTCAAGCAGGGAATGCGATCGCCGCTCTCAAGGCAAAATTAGCACTCCAGGCACGGGTGAAACGAGACAACACCTGGACGCATATCCCTGCCCGCGAACTGGTTCTAGGCGACCTGATCCGGTTGCGTCTGGGCGATATTGTCCCCGCAGATGTGCGGTTTTTGTCAGGCGATCCGGCACAGGTTGACCAATCCATTGACGGGGGAATCACTACCCGTAGAATGCCAAGTGGGAAGTGTGCTTTACAGGAGCCAGCCTCAGTGTTTCTAAAAACGGCAAACTCTTTCTCCAACCACGAGTAATTCGCTCTCTCTAGTCTTTAAATGCGATCGCGCTCTCTTAGTCTGCGAAGGCAGACTTTGTTTATGTAGTAGCGGTTTCAACCGCCGACGTTCTTGTGCAGTAGTGGTTTCAACCGCCGCATAATCTGAAAATAAAAAAACCTCCCCAACAAAGAGAAGGTAAGATAAAAATAGAGTTAGAAATTAAAGTTTTTGGAAAATTAACAATAGGGAGTTACATCCACGCCGCACTCATCAGCCAAATAACACAAAGCCCGAAAGCGAATCCCAACCACTTGCTCGTAAAGCGGATTTAACTTGCACAACGGCGGAATGGAAAATAAAGTGCGATCGCCAACTTTGACTTCCCGCTCAAACGGACACTGCGACGGAATATATTTACACAAAAATCGAGCAAATTTTTGACTCTTAATTTCCGTGTTCTCGATCCACTCTTTCAGGGGATGTAACAAATCAAAGCGCGGCTTTTTGCTGTAAGGCTGAGAAATTGTAGCGACAGTAACAGTAATTTCTTCTTTGCCATGCCATACCCAAATTGGCAGAATTCTCTGGGGTAATTTTTGCTCAAATACGTTCATATTGCTCTTCTCCTCTTTTAGAACGAGGTGCCAAGAACTCTTTGTAGAGCTTGTACTGGATTTTGTCTACAATAAGTACCTACAGCAGCTCGTTTTGCTTTACCGGATGAAAGTTCTTGAATTAATGACTAGAACCGAGACAAGTAGTTCCTGAGTTTTTAGAGACAGTGTGCGATCGCCAAAATGTCCTCACTGCCAGCTCAAGCATTTACCTATGGGGTAAAAACTCTGCCTGATACGTTCTAACTTTAACCTTTGGTTAACTCTCCTAGTGCAGTTCTTCGATCATTGTGACGCATTAAGGTGAATTATTCTATAGGTGAAAATGCGGAATTTCAAATCAAAGTTATAATAGTTTCAAATAAGCTCGACTGCAAAAAACCTGAAAGCTAGTGCCAAGTGTCGCTTCGCGCGATCGGCAAACAACTCCTACAATTATAAATAATCGGTTTCACCGCCCTCAAAACCCATGAGCAACCCAGAAAGCAAAAGCATCACCCGCGAATTGCAAAGCCACGCCGCCATTCTCGGCGGCTTCGTCTCCCTCCTCTGGATTATCGAAATTGTCGATGTATTCCTATTCCGAGGCGCACTAAATTCCTACGGAGTCCGCCCCCGCAGCATCCAAGGACTTGAAGGCATCATATTCATGCCTTTTTTGCACGGCAGTTTTGCTCACTTAGCAGCCAATACCCTCCCGTTTGTGACATTTGGTTGGTTAATCATGCTGCGAGAAACTAGGGACTTTTTCATCGTGAGTGCCGTCACTATCCTAGTCAGCGGATTCGGCGTTTGGCTGACAGGCGCGCCCAATTCCGTCCACATAGGTGCCAGCGGATTAATCTTTGGTTACTTCGGCTTTCTACTGCTGCGCGGATATTTTGAACGCAGCTTTACCTCTATTGCGATATCTTTAATAGTCGGTTTCTTCTACGGCGGTTTAATTTGGGGAGTTCTGCCTTCGCAGCCGGGAGTTTCCTGGCAAGCACATTTCTTTGGCTTTGTCGGCGGGATATTAGCCGCTCAACTTTTGGGGCGAAAAAAACGGCAAATCAACTAAAATCAGACCTGTGCTGCATCGTATAACAACCTTGGTTGGCTGCTGATAACTTATACCATTTTTCAAAAGTTATGCAACAGTATTTGTAGGGTGTATCGCCATAAAAAATCCTGCAGCATTAAATCTAAAATTTCACGGAACCGCACCTTATATCATTTATGAAAAACATTGCTGAAAACAAAAATTTTGATGTTTTTTTCAGCCCTAGTATGCCCAATGCCCAATGCCCTATTCCCAATGCCCTATTCCCAATCCCTCCGCTTCGCTCCGCCCAATTCCCAATTCCCAATGCCCAATTCCCAATCCCTCCGCTTCGCTCCGCCCAATGCCCTGCGCGGGCCAATGCCCAATCCCTCCGCTTCGCTCCGCCCAATGCCCTGCGCGGGCCAATGCCCAATCCCTCCGCTTCGCTCCGCCCAATTCCCAATTACCAATTCTTAATTACCAATTACCAATTACCAATTACCAATTACCCATTACCAATTACCCATTACCGGACATACCTCATCTTTACGAGAAAGGCTATATCTCAGGTGCATCGCTACGAGATTGTCTGTCAAATTTAGGGATTTTCAACGGCGACGCACCCTACGGCTACTATTGCATTACAATTTATAATTGGTGTTATCTGAAAGTATAAGTTTTTTGTCAACAAATCCGGTGTATTTTGTAACAATTGCATCCCGAAAAGTAAGACTAACTGCTGACCAATAATTCAACTTGAGCCGGCAAGCATACGATGAAAACCGAACCGCAATCTAACTGGCTTTGAACCTGCATATCCCCCCCCATCATCAAGCAAAAATGACGGCTAATAGTCAATCCCAAACCTGTGCCGCCGTACTTGCGCGTAGTTGAAGCGTCGCCCTGCATAAAAG
The DNA here is from genome assembly GCF_015207505.1 of Tychonema sp. LEGE 06208. Classification (GTDB taxonomy): domain Bacteria; phylum Cyanobacteriota; class Cyanobacteriia; order Cyanobacteriales; family Microcoleaceae; genus Microcoleus. The sequence continues at coordinate 95,876 of NZ_JADEWT010000004.1, read as the reverse complement.
CTTGAAATAAATGCTGCATTTGTTCGGCCGGAATCCCAATGCCGGTATCAGCAACGCGAAAAATTATTAAGTCGGAAGGTTCTGCTATTTCTTGAGTTGTTAAGCTGTCATGTTTAACTCTTTCAACGGATAGGGTAATAGTGCCACCTTCCGTAAATTTGGCTGCATTGCTCAGCAGGTTGAGCAATATTTGACGAGTTTTGGTAAGGTCAGCATACATCATTCCCAACTCGCTAGCACAATTAACTTTAAACTGATTATTATTTTTCTCTACCAATGGTTCGACTGTAGAAACTACCTCCTCAATCAAAGTAACTGGGTTGAAAGTTTCTAGGTAAAGTTCCATGCGCCCTGCTTCAATCTTAGAAATATCTAAAATATCGCTAATTAAAGACAGCAAGTGTTTGCCGGCAGTTTGAATTTTTTGCAAGTCTGGGATAATATCTTCGTGGCCTAAATCTTCAGCATCTTCTTTGAGCATATCGCTGTAACCGATAATTGCGTTGAGGGGAGTACGCAATTCGTGGCTCATATTGGCTAAAAAAGCGCTTTTGGCTTGGCTTGCAGCTTGAGCGGTTTGAGCGACTTTTTGGAATTCTTCTGCTAATTTGCGCTGGGTAATGTCTTCTGCAATGCCGACGATGCGGTAAATTTCTCCGGTTTCGTTGCGGACTGGAAAAGCCCGATCGCGCACCCAGCAAACTGAACCGTCAGATCGCACTACCCGATACTCCTCATCATAATCGCCCCGCAGGTGTTTCTCAAAAGCAGCCTTGACGCGATCGCGATCCTCCGGGTGAATAGCATTCAAAAAAGCCTCCGGTTCTGACAGCAAACTCTGATAGCTCAAATGCCATATTTTCTGGCAAGCTGGACTCACATAAATTATTTGCTGTTTATTGGGTTCTCTAATCCAAAATACTTCATGAATATTTTCTGCCAACTGGCGAAACCGCTCCTCACTAGCGCGCAATTGCTCCATCGCCGTGTGAAACTCCGTAACATCTTGAACCAGCGATGCCAGTCCAATTATGCAGCCGTCAGCATCAACCAAAGTAGTATTGTACCATTCACAAAGAATTATTTTACCGTCCTTTCTAATGTTCTGGTTAATGCTACTAACTCCTCCTTGATTAGCGAGCAAAGTAATAGATAGTTGCCTGACATACTCCTTAGCATTTTCAGGAACTATGAGATCGACTCCGTGCTGTCCCATTGCTTCCAAGCGATTGTATCCAAAAATTCTTTCGGCTGACAGATTCCAGTCGGCTACTTCAAAATTCAGATTCCATTCGATCGCCCCCAAAGGAGTTTGATAAAGATGGAAAGCAAGTTTTTGCTGAGATTGTTTCAGAGAGCCAATTAATTGAGTTTTATCAGCTATCGCAGCTTCCACCCGTTCTTCGAGAGTAGCAAACGACTCTTCCAATTGACCGGCCATCTTATTAAAAGAGCGGGCCAGGACACCCACTTCATCCTCCCGCTCTACAGACACCATCAAGCATGGATCTAGCGCCATCGAGTCCCATTCTCCCCGCGACAGAGCCTCCGCAGCCTTGCTCAGACGCTGAATCGGGATCGCAATCCACCTCGAAGTCAGAAACCCTAGAACCGTCGCCACCACCAAAGCACCGAGACACAGCCACACTGTGTAGCGAGTGTTGGCGTTAATTTTTTCCATAAAATCGGCTTCGGGAACCGCCACCACAATCAACCAGTCGAGGCCCCTGCTGTCTGAGAATGGTGTCACCTGTAGAAATTGGCGTTTTTGGCCGATCGCAAAATCTAGCTGGTAAGTACCGTCAATCTTGCTCAAATCCCCGAAGCGCTGTGTCAAATAGCGGGCTGTCGATCGAATCAGAACATTTTGGCTGCTCGTTGCAGCAATCCGTTTCGCAACGCCATTGCTCACAATAAATGGCGGTTCTGGAGTAGAATTTGCCACCAATTGTCCAGACCTTTCTATAATAAAAGTTTTGCCAGACTTACCAATTTTTAGAGTTTCCAAGAATTGATTGATTTGGGAAAGTAGCAAATCCGCACCCAGGACTCCAATCAATTCTCCTCGGTTGCCATAAACTGGTTGTGCAGCCGTAATCGCCAGTTTTGGAGTATCAAAATAACTATAAATTTTACTCCAGGTTGGTTTGCCAGTCCGCACCGGAGCCGTGTACCAAGGTCGGAGGCGGGGGTCGTAGTTAGGAATAGTCTTTAATACCTCGGTTGCTTCCCCGAACTCCGACGGCACGTAGCTGTAAAAGTTATAGCCAGTAGATTGATTAGAAATCCGAACTTGCAACTTGCCGTTGTCGAGGCGTTCAACTCCCGTAAAAGTTTTTTGTTCGGAGCCGAATTGAATGTAGCTAATTTTATCAAAGATTTTGATTTGCTTGGAGAAGTAATTGCGTAAACTAGCGGAATCCTGCAGGTTCAAAATGCCTAGACTGATGGCATTGAGATTGAGTTGATTGATTTGGTGCGGCGTTTCGATATAACTGTGAATGTGTTGCTCGATGCGCGATGTGACTTCCGCCCGCAGTTGCGCGGCAACATCGTTGACTGCCCTGCGCCCGTTGCGTAACGACAGCCACCCCGTCAGCCCTACCGCAGCGAAAGTCTGGAGGGCAAAAGGCACGACAAGGACGATGCGAATTGGCACTTTACCCGACATTTTGAAAATCCGGTCTGTCAGAGATCTGATTGGCATGATCGAGCAGAAATATTATGAATCCACAACATTTAAGTAAGGTACAACCTGATGAGCGCAGATTTTGAACGTTGAGATTGTTTGAGCAGGCAAAGTGCTGTTAAGAAATCGGAATCTGTCGCTGGTTACTGAATTTTTAACGGCTGCCACCGCCATCTTAACGCGATCGGGAGCTTTGGGAGGGCGATCGAGATGAGTCTTCGACACATTCTGGGACGATCGTACTCTGGGAGATTTGAGATTTGAGACATCGGCGCGCGATCGCCCTGACGATTTAAGATTGAGACAGACTTTTGTGAGCTCTTTGGTGAAAAACCGGGTTTGACGATCGACTATACTCCATCTAGACCTTTAATCCCCATCGAAACCAGATTTCTGCACTATTAATGCGTCCAGCACCGAAGCGTGTTTCTTGTTTAGTCCTCCGTGCGTAAGTCCTAAGTATTTGAGCGTTGCTGCAACTAAGTATGTTCGTAAACGCGGTTTCATGGAACGGTTTCTGTATATTTCTCGATTTGTATTCCTCCAACAGTAAAATCCTCTCCTCCTGATCTTCTTCTCTCCCTCTCTCCGTCAACAATCACAGACAATTCCACTTGGTGCCAGCTTATTTTCACAACCAGTTACTTTTGATATAGCGCAACTAAACTCCGGTTGGGTACAATTAGGATAGTAGGATGCAGCTAGCGGAGGCATGGATGATGAACGCAGTTATGGCTAATTTTGGTACTGTTCTCGGACTGAGCTCAATTTTGATCGGTTTCACCCCGGCGGTTTTCGCCCAACAAAGAATGCAATCAGAACCCCAAAATTCGGAAACGACTTTATCGGGGGATTCTCTGAGGACTGTGGAGGACAGAACAGTGGACTCGGACTACCAAAACTTGATTGGTGAATCACAAACGGGGGCTAATTCTGCTAGCAGGGAGCGCAGCTTGGCTGATACATTTCGCCTCAAAGTTGGCCCGGAATTGGAATTTATTACTACTCCTTCCGACGCCCGACGCCAAGGAAATCCCTTACCTATTAAACCGAGCGACAGCGGCACAGAAGCGGGAGTTCAGCTTCAGCTAGGACTGTAGCCATTTTAAGTGAATTGATGTCAAGCGATCGATCGCCCGATCCTATTTTTTAGGCTGGGAGATATTGTGACTGCGATCGCCTTTTTTTATGAGTTTTATCACAAGTTGCGTGCGCTTTCCATCACAGCACATCGCCCCTTATCAACAGAAAATTAGAACTATTAAACTTCAAATTCAGTCAACTCGGATACATATCTTTACAAAATCGCATAAAACAGGCGGTGAATGTGATGGGAAAGGCTCAACTGATCGATTATTTGCGGGGGGAATTGGCGCTATCGAATTCTGCGATCGCCGTTGCTCTCAGACACGGCGAAGAAGATGCCAGCCAACTGCCGATGGTGTTGTGGCAGTACGGGTTAGTGACGCTGAAACAGTTAGATTTGATCTTTGATTGGCTGCAAGCTCAATCGGCTTAGCAATTTAAAATGCAAAGTTTAAAAACAGGGATATTGAATTGCTGATTTTTGAGAAATAAAGCTTGCACAAACGGGCGTAGAAAAGTATGGGGTTGAGTGTTGAGGGTCTGTTTGATTTTTTCCTTTGGAACACAAATATGCGGTAGGGACACAGCAATGCTGCGTCTCTATTTTCTGAATTTTATGATAAAACAAACCCCAGCAACTTTTTGGTTGCCGGGGCTGATCTGATTAAATTTGGTGGCGGGAAGTGGATTTGAACCACTGACCTTCGGGTTATGAGCCCGACGAGCTACCAGACTGCTCTATCCCGCGTCGCTTTGTCTACTCTCTATTCTCAAAAATCAAACCCTGGAACTTCAACAATTACAGGGTTTGTTTCAAGTTGGTGGCGGGAAGTGGATTTGAACCACTGACCTTCGGGTTATGAGCCCGACGAGCTACCAGGCTGCTCTATCCCGCGTCGCTTTGTCTACTCTCTAATATAAACATACCTTCCGAAAAATTGCAACCCCTAAATCAAAAAAAAAATTGAGATTGTGGGAGGGGTTGCTGAAATCGGCTCAGAGTATTGATCGAAGAGGGAGAGGGGGAGAGGGGGAGAGGATTTTTGGTCGGTGATGTCGATCTACAATTTGGATGTAGAACAACTTAAAGCATCGAAACTTCCCCCACTACCTCCAAGCGCTTAAAATCGCTGAGAGTCAGGTAAGTGTCCGAAAGAGTTTCGGCCTGAGTCGGAGTAATCCACCCCAACTGCTTGAGCAAGTGAATTGCCACAGCAAATTTAGCGCGCTTGCCACCATCGGCGATTTTAATGGCCAAGCCCATACCTTCACCAACGCGGCCAATGCACTGCACCCCTTCTGCGCCGGACTTGCTGACCAATTCTCCTTGAGTCAAGCGCATCAGTTCCGTGTCAAATCTTCCCTCACCGGCAACCATCATCGGGTGGTGAGTCATAGCGCGGACAATCCGCTCCATATCCACATTGTCGCCGGAGGCTAACTTAGCGTACAAAGATGCCATTTGTCCCAACTGCAACAAATAGGTAGGAGCGCCGCAGTCGTCGCGAGCGCTGATAAACTCTTCGGCAGGCATGGCCAGCAAGTCAGCAACCTTGCCCAAAATAAGTTGCTGGACGGGATGTTTGCGGCGCAAATAAGTATCCAGCGGCCAGTGCATTTGCTGACAGACAGCCAGCATTCCGGCGTGTTTACCGGAACAGTTGTATTGCAGGGGGCTTTTTTTGCCTTCAGGAATGGGGCATTGAAGTTTAGATGGGTCTATGTCGCAGCGCCACAGGACGTTAAATACCTGTCGCGATTGCTCGATCGTACCTTGATGAGAACTGCAAATAATCGCTAAATCTCGATCGGTCAATTCGTAGCGTTCCAAAGTCCCGCTCGCCGTCACAGCCAAAGCTTGAAACGGTTTGAGAGAAGAACGGACAAATGCCGCCGTTTCCGAGTTACCCGCAACGGACAGAACGCGGCCGCGTTTGTCACAGACAGCGGCTTGGGCGCGATGCCTAGATTCCACAATACCTTCGCGCAGCAGTGTGACTTCCAGTTCGGGAGCTTGGGTTCGTTTTCCCCTTGTCATATCAATTTTAGATTTTAGATTTTAGATTTTAGATTTGGTGGAGGAAGTTGTAAGGGGGCGGCGACAAAAGCACACCGCCCGGACAACTCAAAACTTCCCTGTCACGATTCCCGATTACAAACAATTCCAAATTAGTCCCCCGGCAACCAGCAATACAGTCAAACCATAAAATGTCTGCCGCAAACGCCTGAGAATTGGTTCTAGTTCGTAGTTGACTATCAACTGGTCTTGAGCTAAAATCTCCGGTGTTTTAGGCCAAGATTGACAATCGTACCAGCCTGACTCTTCGTAGACGACGGTGGGATTTACAAGGCGCGATCGCACGTAGAACCAACCCAAGTAAAGTCGCAGCAAAGCCAATCCTAGAATAAAACTGGCACCGGCTGCCGCACACAGGGCAAACTGAACTGGATACTTGAAGGGAGCAAAGCTAGAAGCAGCTATCGGCCCGGATACCAAGCAACTCCAACCCCAAACCCAAGCTAGTTTTGCCAAATACTCAGGCCAATCGAGAGTTACCCAGCTAAAAAAACCAGATTCTGTAAGTTCTTGGTATTCATTAACCGGGCGCTGTTCTTGCGGAACAGGACAAATAGAAACAGAAGCGTTTTTCACATTAGCATTCCTCTGCGGTGGAAAAATCAATCCGTTCGGCGTGTCCCCAAAACGCTTCTAAATTGTAAAACTCGCGCTCTTGGGGTTTCAAGATGTGGATAATCGCGTCGCCGTAGTCCATGACTACCCAACTTGCGTCTGATAGCCCTTGTGTACGTAGTGGCAACCGTCCCCATTCTTCTTCTACTTGGTCGGCGATGGCTTGGGAGATGGCTCGTACTTGGACGTTGGAAAATCCGGTGACGATCGCAAAGTAGTCTGCCAGATAGCATACTTCTGACACTTGGAGCAATACAATATCAACGGCTTTGCGGTCATCGGCTGCTTGGGCAGCGGTCACGATCAGGCCGCGCGTTTCGTCTGAGGTGGCGCTGTCTGTTTCTGTAGACTGAGTTCTGGAATATTCGAGTTGGGTTAGATCTGACATTAAGTGTTTAAGTTCCTAATTGAGACAGTAAAGGAAAATCGGTTGTTGGCGGTTTGAAACTGGAAATAGGAGTTAGGTGGAAGCCAGAAGTAAGTAAAGGATTGCTGGTAAATTTTACTTTTAACTCGTGATTTGTTCGATCGACTTCCCTGTCGAATTTCCTGTTTCCGGCGATTGGCGAGCCATTTGCAGCGCCCAATTGCGCGTAAGTACGGTGCGCGGGTGAATGTAGCAGCGAGTTTCTAGCAAATATTTCAGAGAATAATCGCTAGTTTGCCACACGCCTGCATAAAGATTTTGCCAGCTTGCCTCGCGCAGTGCTGCTAGTTGGGCGGTGTTGCCGCGGCTCGGCTCTATAGTATCTGCTACAAATACGGTACAACTGAGCTGGCTCATGCTTGGTCGGCCGAGGGTGTGATTGGCGATTGCGTCCAAAATTTCTCGATCGACCACCCCGAATTCGTCTCTAGCGATGATCGCGCCCGCGTCTGCGTGCAGCAAATGCGGGTGTGCTTCCAACAATGAGTCTAACTCTAAACCTTCCTTCTGAGCCATTTGCAGCAGCAGTTGGGGTTTGAAGTATTTTGCTGCGTCGTGCAACAATCCGGCCGATCGAGCTTTTGCTTCGTCGAGGCCGTAATGTCTGGCCAAGTCACCTGCTGTCTGTTCGACGCCGAGGATATGTGTGATGCGGGCAGCAGGAACGCGCTGCGAGAGCCAAGCTAGGACGTTTTCGCGCGTAGGTGCAAGTGTCAAATATTAACTCCCAAATTGTAGGATCTACTATTTTAGCGTTTTGTTTTAATGGACTGCGGCGTCGGGTAGCAGCGGTGTTGGGATATTTGGGGTGATTGGGCGAAGGGGGCGAAGTGGGCGATCCAAAGATGTGTTAAAGTAAGTGGCTGTAACGACAAATTGTAGTTACAATATCTAGTGACAATCAAGGTATGGAATTTGAGTGGGATGAGACTAAACGTCTTACCAACCTTAGCAAACATGGAATTGACTTTATCGACGTTCCATTAGTTTTTGATGGATAAATCGTAACAGTTGAGGATGAACGATTCAGTTATGGAGAGCAAAGGTTTGTGACTTTTGGTTTGTTGCAAGGGCGAGTAGTCGCTATCGTCCATACAGAACGAGAGGAATGTACCCGCATTATTTCTGCTAGAAAAGCAACTAAATATGAACAACGAATTTACTTCGAGCAAATCTCAAACTGACTGGCAACGCCTAGATGCCATGACTGATGAAGATATTGATTTCTCTGATTGCCCTGAAATTACGCCTGAAATGTTTGCTAAAGCCATAGTTCAGCGAGGCTTGCCCAACCCTAAGACTAAAGCTCAAGTTACCTTACGCATTGACAGTGATGTTTTGGAGTGGTTTAAATCTCAAGGTCGTGGTTATCAAACCCAGATCAATACCTTACTGCGAGAATACATGAAAGCCCATCAATAATGGATTTGCTATTTTTTGTTATTATTTCATTTGTTTTACTTTTATTTAGTGCGATTAAAGGTTATTTTGTACTTTATCCGTTGCTAGCTTCTATGGCAATTTTTATTGCCATTTTGTTGAGAAGGGGATTTCAGATAAACAGCTTAATCAAAATGGCTGTGGCTGGCAGTCAAAAGTCTTTTTCAGTAATCGGTATTTTACTGTTAATCGGGGCAGTCATGGCCGTATGGATGGCTGCGGGGACGGTTCCGGTTCTCGTATATTGGGGAATTAAATTAATTAGCCCTCAATATTTTATTTTTTGGGCGTTTATCTTAACTAGCACGGTTTCTGTGCTGCTGGGAACTTCCTTTGGTACTGCGAGCACTATCGGCATTGCTTTAACGATCGCAGCCAAGGGCAGCGGTGTCAATCCCAATACGATCGCGGGGGCAATAATTGCCGGAGCTTATTTTGGCGATCGGTGTTCTCCCATGTCTTCTAGCGCTAATTTGATTGCCGCCATTACCCGCACAGACATTTATAAGAACCTCAAAAATATGGCGGTAACAGCTTTTTATCCGCTGATAGTTTCCAGCATCTTGTATTTAATCTTATCCTTAGCAAATCCCGTAGAAGTTGCTGGCAATAACCTGGCTTTGGAACTTGGCAAAGCCTTCAATCTCAACTGGATAACTTGGTTGCCAGCCTTGACAATTTTAATTCTTTGTGTTTTGCGAGTTGAGGTCAAAATTGCCATGACTGTTAGTCTAATTGCCGGAAGTGCGATCGCCATTTTCGTGCAAGGTTATTCGCCGATCGAGATTCTGCAATTCGCGATCGCCGGATTCAAGTTAGAATCAACTTCGAGTTTAAAAGATATTGTGGCGGGAGGAGGGATTTTGTCGATGGTCAAAGTTTCAATAATTGTAATTGTATCGACAGCATTTGCCGGCCTTTTTGCGGGGACGAAAACGCTAGAATTTATTGAATTGTATCTAAACAAAGCTCGATCGAGAGGTGATTTATTTTTGGGAACGACAATCATAGCCATTTTATCCGCAGCATTTGGCTGTACCCAAACAATCGCAATCCTCCTGACTCATCAGTTAGTTGAGGAAAAATACCGAAAAGAAGGATTAGATAATTATCAACTTGCTGTAGATTTAGAAAACACCGCTGTTGTGATTTCTCCCTTAATTCCTTGGAATATTGCCGGATTAGTGCCTGCAACCATCTTGAGCGTCAATGCATATTTTATCCCTTATGCCTTTTATTTGTATCTCATTCCGTTGTTTAACTTAATTCAAATTAAATTGGCTAAACCTCACAAAAATTCGCCTACTAATAAATGAATAATAGAGTATCAATCGGTTATGTTTTGGCAGTAGTTGCGACTGCTATTTGGGCCGGTAATTTCATCGTTGCTAGAGCTTTGAATCAGGATGTTTTGCCGATCGGTCTAGCTTTCTGGCGATGGACGATTGCTGTGGCTACATTAGCACCATTCACCGTGCGGGCGGCAGTTGCAGATTGGAAATTGATTCAAAAATCTCTCCCTTACTTGACTGTATCGGCCCTGTTAGGCGTGACTACTTTTAACACTTTGATCTATGTTGCCGGTCACACAACCCTGGCGGTGAATATGGCGTTAATTGCCAGTTTTTCCCCGGTTTTTATTGTACTTATGTCTCGTCTTTTTTACGGAGAAACTATCTCGTTAACGCGCGCTGCCGGCATTGCGATCGCCGTCAGCGGTGTTGTATTGTTAATCGCGGGAGGCTCGTTAGAAAGGCTGCTGAGTATTTCCTTTGCGATCGGCGATTTGTATATGCTATTGGCATCTATCATCTTTGCTGGCTACACTATGCTGGTGAAGCGCAAGCCACCCAACCTGCGGATGACAACTTTCACTTTATGCACTTTTAGCTTGGGGCTGTTGTTTTTATCGCCCTTCTATGCACTGGAATGTTGGATTTATCACCCTGTGGCGTTCAATCCTTCGATCGCCCTGGCGTTACTTTATGTGGGGGTTCTGTCGTCGGTGGTGGCGTTTCTGGCGTGGAATCAGGCGATCGCCCTGATTGGCCCGAACCGCACAGCCTTAATCTATTACCTGATTCCAGTGTTTAGCGGTATTGCTGCGTGGCTGTTTCTCGGTGAAGCGATTTCGTTGGTGCATATTTTTAGTGCATTGGCGATCGTCTGTGGCATTATTATTACTAATCGCACTAAATCAAGCCTTGTCAGAATCAGGAACATACCGAAAAATTGAATTATATTATATCAGATAACATGACTATCATCAAGTTTGTAATGAGGACTTCAGTTTTTTCATCAGCCTTTTAGTGGATCGCGACTAAAGTCCTTACTACAAAAGATCTCTACCTATTGCACTAACCCAATTATCTGATTACTTTGGCAGCGGTGCCAAGACTTTCTCGGAATGATTCGCCGCCACCGCCGCAAATAAAGCCTCATAATGATTCAAAGCTTCCTCAAATCCGTAATTCTCCACAGCATAATTTCTACCTTGTTCCCCCAACGCATTCACCTTAGCAGGATGCAGATACAAATCCTCCACAGCATCAGCCAAAGCCTCCGCATCTTCCGGCGCTATTACAACCCCGCCACCGCTTTGCTGGACTGCTTTGTGCGCCGTACCAGTTTCGGGAACCGATGCCAAAATTGCCCTACCGCTAGCGAGAATTACTTGAATTTTTGAAGGCATATTAAAGTTAGTAACGCGCAGCTTTTGTACGACTAAACTCACATCAGCAGCAGCTAACAGTTCCGGCAATTTTTCTCGCGGTTCAAAGGGTAGCAACATTACATTAGTAGCTTTATAAGTTTCGCAATCTTTTTGCAAACGCGCTAGTGCTGTTGATTCTCCGACAATTACAAAAGCAATTTCAACTATGTGTTTCAAACGGGCTGCTGCTTTGACAACTGTTTGCAATCCCTGAGTCAGGGCAATATTTCCAGCATACAGAACGACAAATTTGCCCTTGAGTTTGTGGGTTTCTCGAAAGGGGTTATTTTCTTTGGGTAAGGGGCGAATGAAATTGACATCTACCCAATTGGGAAGGCAAACTATTTTTTCTGGGGGTACTCCCTGAGAGTGCAATTTTTTGATAAAACCGCTGTCGATGACGCTGACTTGGCTGGCTGTGCTGTAGGCAAATTTTTCTAAGGCGTCAGCAATCTTAATTAGCAGTCCGTTTTTTTTCACCAAGCCGACGCGCACGGCTGCTTCTGAGACTATATCCTGTACGTTGAGGACGATCGGGCAAGCGCGACTCCAGCCGTAGAGGGCAACAGGGACGCAAATCGGTAAAGGCGGCATTGTCGAGAAAATTACGTCGGGGCGCCAGCCGCTGAAGGCTTGGACGGCGCTGGAGAGGACAAAACTGCCGTCTAGTAAAAGTCTGTCTAGGAGGCTGGGATGGGGGCCGTTGACGCGCAGGTAGCTGCGCTGAATTGTGACGCCTTTGTGTTCTTCGGTGAGGTAAAATTTGCCCTGATATTGCGGATAAATCCGGCGCTGGGGATAGTTGGGCATTCCGGTGATGACTCGCACTTGGTGGCCGCGCTTGACTAAGCCTTGCGCTAGTTCTGTCATCAGGGGGGCAATGCCGATCGGCTCTGGATAGTAGTTATAGGAATAAATTAGAATACGCATAATATTTATTTGGCAGCAAATTGTCCTGCCGCGACGCGAGTCTACACCCGGTGAGTTGCAGAGGATGTGGTTGGGTTCCGGGTAGCACAACAGGGGGCGGTGCTGGAACCTTCCACTTTTTGCAAAAGAAGCCGCTCTGGATCGGGCGGGCCGCAAGCGCTTTCAGGTAAGGTTTTTTCGCATTACCAAACAGTTGCGGCGATCGTCGGTACGGATATACCGAAGATCGTCTGTGAGCTTGTACATGAACACAAGTCCCCTTTCTCCTTCTCTGTCTAAGGGATCGCGCTGCTCTTGCATGATCGAGTGCAGCTTTGCTTCCAGGTTGAATGGTTGACCCCTGTCCCAAATCCTAATTTCTAAGTAATCGGCAAACACTTTTACCTCAATGTCGATCGGCGTCGCGGAGGGCAAGTTCTGGTGAGCGTGGCGGACAGCGTTTGTAAAGCCTTCGTTGACGATCAGCCGGCACTGCCACCAGAAATCCGCCGGCAGCAGCGGCAAAACTATATTCTCCAACCATTCCAAAATGGATGTTAAAGCCTCCAAGTCTGTTTCAACTTGAAGGTGCGACTCGGCCTTTGGTTGCTCGTTTTTCATTTTTTTTCCCCCTTGTCGGCCCCCACCAGCGCTATACTCAGCACCGGAAAGAGAGGAAAATGAGGACTCTGTCTTGGCAACATATTAGTTAAGTCAAGCTTGAGTTGAAGAAGCTCGTTTTGCCTCAAGGTGAGCATTCCTTTCGCACCATTTACTCGCACAGAAAATGAGAGACTTCCGATACTGTAACCCGCCTCAATAGGGCGTTTAAATTAGGAAAATTCCCGATTCAGCTTGCGACGAGTGGTTTGAGTTTCCACCGTGTTAGCAGTCGGTACTTTTGTGACGATCCTACTCTGAATCAAAGATTACAGTGTAGGCATCTGAGTCCTGTTAAGGATATCGAGATCTTCCTTCGAGGTACTCCAAAATGTTTCTCTCGATCGGCGTTTTATAGTGAGGAACACGTCGGGCCCCACTGTTTTTGCAGTATATCAAAGATTGTTTGTTCAGGCTGTGAAGGTTTTCCCGTCCTACGGCTTCGGCGGGCTGCGCCAACGGCATCGGTCAACCTTCCATCCCACACATAAACCGGGCTTTCATCCCACCCACCTATCAAAGATTAGGTCGTGGGGATTCCCGCGCCCGCTAGCTAAACATAGGTTAGTTTTTGTCGTCATTGAAAACCCTGGTGGCGTAATTCGAGCATGACCAGAACTGCCAAATTGCTAATTCGTAGTTCGATCGCCTATTTAGCAACTAGCTGCCCATTTTTTCGGTGTGAATTTTAACACTTAATAGTAACTTAGCGATCGCTACCGAGTCTGCTTAACTAAATATCGAGTTCGAGTTCCAGCAGCCCCTCGGCAACAGCACCCGAGAGTTCAGCAATGAGTTGTTGAGGACTCCTACACAGCACCGCTATTTTTGTTAAACAGGACTGTTATAGTTTTAACAATTAGTTTCAAGTCATAGATCAGGCTCCAGTTTTCTTGATATTTTAAATCTAAACGGATGACATCTTCAAAATCGCGGACTTGAGAGCGACCGTTGACTTGCCATTCGCCAGTCATTCCGGGCTTGACATCCAAACGCTGCCACTGAGGGACTTCGTAGCGATCTACTTCGTCTGGAGTAGGCGGTCTGGTGCCGACTAGACTCATTTCGCCTTTGAGCACGTTCCAAAACTGCGGCAGTTCGTCGAGACTGGTTTTGCGTAAGATGCGCCCGACTTTGGTAATCCGCGGGTCGTTGTCATTTTTGAAAAATGCGCCAGAAGCTTGGTTTTTAATTTGGTCTTTCATAGCTTCGGCGTTGGTACACATCGATCGAAATTTCCAAATCTGAAATTTTCTCCCCATCCAGCCGCAGCGGGTTTGTGCAAAAAATATCGGGCCTGGATCGTTGATGGTGATGGCTGCGGCTATGGGTACGAACAAAATTGCTGTAATCACCAAACCGACTAGGGCCCCAAGAATGTCTATCAGCCGTTTCACCAACGATTGCACTGAGGGGTGCGTCATCGGTAGGTGGTTGTCCGGGGAGTTGGTTTCTGCCGGAGTTGAGGTGGCAGGGGTCTGCTCGATCGTTAGCACTTGATCTAAACTGGTGAGAGCAAATACTGCCATCACCTGCGGCTTCAGGCTGCGAAGCACCAAGTCGCTGCCGCGCTGTTTGGCAAATTTGAGATTGCTGACTAAAGCACCAATTCCGCTACTGTCAATAAACGTCGTGTGAGTGAAGTCTAGGACAATTTTGCTGGGAACGGTGCTTTCAGAGAAAAGTTGCTGGCAGGTTTTTTTGAAGTTTACGGCTTCAAGTACGCTCAAGCGCACGGGTATGTGAACCGAGGGAATCTCGTCGAAGTACGTAACCCGAAAATCTTCTGCCTCTGGGGTTGTGCTGACCATGAAGTCCTAGTTTCAAATTTCAAACTGATATCTTTAACCTATTCTGTCTTACCCGCTCCACCTTTACCAAATATTGTTTTTACCACCGGGCTAGCTTTATGGCAACTTTACAAAAATGCCAGAAAAGCTTGTTGCCGATCGTCCCGATATCGAAGGCCGAGGTAAACTCTAGTCTACCAGTCCCTGTTTTGGCGGAAAAATAATTTTGAACGCAGCCGCGGCCCAACTTTCACCTTTGATATCAGATACGTTCCATTGAGCGCAATAAGTAAGGTTTGTAGTGCGGACGACCCTCCGCCCTCAGCCGGAGGACTTGCATTGGACACGGGCGATCCGTTTTTGTTCTAGTAATCCACCGGACATGATATGAATCAAGATTTTGATCGCTTCTGGCCGATTAATTGTGTCTTGAAAAATTCCGATGTCTGTTTTGTAGCGGGATAGCAAGCGCAGTTAACGCTTAACAGTTAACTGGAAAGTCAAGAGTTAACCGTTAACTGAAAAATCCCTGCACCAAACGTCGGGAAATGAGGTTAAGAATTGTAGACGTTTTCTGACTGGGAGGTTTCGCGGGTGATGGGTTTGACTTTGGCTTTGGCCTTGGCTGCGTTGCGTTTGAGGGCCTGGAGACGAGCTTCGTATTTAGCCCGCTGCTGTTTTTTCGAGGTTTGCTCGATTAAGGTTTTTAAGGCGCTACCGAGGCTTTTGTAGGCGTTTGGGAGAGTGTAACCGAAGCGGGTGGCGAGGGCGAGGGCTTTTTCGTCTGCATCTACTGCTTCTTTTAAACTTTTCTCTCCGTTGTTTTTTTGGTAAAGCCTCCAGCCGGAGACGCCACACAAAGATAGGGCCAACAGCAGTAACAAGCCGTCTTGTACCCAAAGTTCGCCGACTGCGCCGCCTAAACCAATGGCGAGGGCTGCCATTTCCCAACCGTCTCTGGGGATGGTGTCGTTTTGGATTCTGGCGACTTCGTGCCAAAATAAAAGATTGCGCTGATCCATTGCTAGCTGTTCCCAGCGGATCAGGTCTATTTGAATTTCTACCTGGTCTTTGCCTATTTCTTCGCTGCGGATCAGGGTTGGATTAACTTCTATTGTTTTTTCTACTGTTACCCAACTTTGGAGTTCTGGGGGCAGTATATTTTTCAAGCGCCGGATCTCACTCATCTCGGCTCTTGCTGTAGAGGTTGCATAGGATGTCATAGCTCCGGCCTATTGATTTTCCAAAGGTTAATATGTGTCTATTTCTGTGAGTATAGCAAACCTTGAATCAAAATTTTGTCTGGCAGCGGGGGCGATTCACGCTCGGGATAGCTACGTTTAACGACCTTTTGGCAATTTTACTCGATTTTACTCTGCTTGGCGGGGCGATCGCAACTGCCTGCTACATCCTTAACTTTCGACTACTCGATCAAAGGTTGAATTTCTTGCCACAATTTCGACCAAGCCACCAAAATATCAGGCTGAGAAGTTATCCTTTTTTTTGCTAAAAATAGCACTTCTGCATCGAAGGAGAATCCTTTCAACTGTTGATAGTTGAAAATATCAAATTTTTCTAATTTTTATACTCAGGGTTCGAGGTGTTCGAGGGATTACGCTAAGTCGCCATTCATGAAAAAAATGCAGTCTGTGTCTAAATCTTTACATCGTTTTTTCAACGCATATTCTTTGCCTTGAAGCTGGCTGTAAGAAATTAGTTAAATGTGATGTGTGGGGAAAGCTTTCAGTTTATTTTAGATGAGTTTTCGGGTATTGCCGGTCGAGCCGTCGTTAACAATGATAAAATTATAACCGTGATTTTTTTGAGAAAATTCTCAAATTTTGTCACAGGTTTGCTCTATGCAGTTTGCTTTGTTGTAAACAGGCTTAATTACTGCGATTTTTGTGATTGTTGTTCGATCGGACGATCGCTCAAAGATACTACCACCTAGGGCGGGAAATCACAAGTCAAAAATTACAGGTAAAACTTCGGGTAAGAAATAAGCATGGTCAACTTGGGGCGCTAGTTGCATGAAAAGTGCGATCGGTATAAATTGTATCATGCTAGACTTGCCTTAGCCGATATTTAAGGACGACACGGGCGATCGACAATCTCAATGCTCCCAGCACCAGGCCCCGAAAAACCCTCATACTGCCGCCATAACCCTTTACCTCATAAGGTTGTAATTGTCAATGGTAAATTATTTAATTAACAAATGGCCCGAGTATTTTCAGCCTGGTATTACGTCCAAAAAAAAACGAATTATTAGCTTTTTACTAGCCTTTTTCCTAACTTTCATCACCTATCAAACCATCTTAGAAATCGTCACAGTAGAAATTCCGATTTTTGGCTTTCACGATATTGTAAACCTTCAGAATCCCCAGGAAATACCGCCGCAGCGGCGAGATTCTCCCGGCGACTACAGCCAGCAAAACTTAGAGCCTTTTTTAGAAGATTTAGTCATTCATAACTATTGGTTTTTGTCAACCCAAGAACTTTACGAATATTTCATCGCCAATCCCAAAAAGCCGATACCGAGTGAATATCGCGGACGCAAAAAAGTTATGATTACTTTTGACGATGGAAACGAAAGCATTTATACCCACGTACTGCCGATTTTAGAAAGACTCGAAAATAAATACGGCAAAAAAACTAAAGTAGTTGTATTTATCAACTCCGGCTTCTTGGGCCATCAAGACTCGCTCATCAAAAAGGTAACTTGTCAAAATTTGAGAGACGGAATGCAGCAAGGTTATTATGACATTCAATCCCACGGGCTGAATCACGAAAACCTTACAAAAGTTTCTGCAAAAGCATTAAACAGAGAATTATCGGAAGACCAAATTAGACTGAGGAAATGCACCCAAGATTTAGACCAAAATCGGACAGTCGCCTCGCACATAGCCTACCCGTTTGGCGCTGTCAACAAACAAGTTGACAAATACGTTGCTAAATATTTTTACTCAGGATACTTGTACAACAGCTTAAAACTCAAATTGCGCTTTTTCCCAGCCAATCAATACCGAATTTCGAGGTTGACAGTGAATAAAAAACACTCAACAAAAAGACTCAGCAGCTTAGCTTCAGGAAGCTGGCTACACAAATTAATTGGCAAGTAACATTTGGCAACTATACAGCAGTCAAAACAAATCGGTAAGTGCATTGGAATACACAACATCAGAGTCACAAAACACGGTGAAAAACGAAAAGATTTTGGCAGTTGCTGCGGTTTCCCAACGCGCCGACGCGCTGGATGCGCTGCGGGGAATAGCAGTTTTAGCAATGGTTTTATCAGGTACAATAGCCCGCAAAACATTGCCGGCGTGGATGTATCACGCCCAACTCCCTCCACCAGACCACGTTTTTAATAACAAACTAGCAGGATTAACCTGGGTTGATTTAGTTTTCCCCTTCTTTCTGTTTGCAATGGGTGCCGCAATACCCCTAGCTTTGTCCCGCCGCATCGCCAAGGGATGGGATACAAAAAAAGTAGTTTTATTTATTTTGCAAAGAGGCTGTTTATTGGCATTTTTTGCCATATTTCTCCAGCACATTCGCCCGACTGTAATTAGCCCGGAGGAAGCTAGCAGACTAAAGTGGTGGCTGGGATTGTGCGGATTTTTCCTATTATTTTTGATGTACGTTCGCTGGCCTCAAAAGTGGTCTGCATGGCTGCGTAGGGGGTTGACTCTGGCTGCTTGGAGTGCGGGAATAGTCTTCGTATCTCACATCAAATATCCCAGCGGTGTAGGATTTTCAGTTGACCGCAGCGACATCATCTTGATGGTACTTGCAAATATGGCCGTTTTCGGGTCGCTAATTTGGCTGTTTACTCGTTCAAATGTGTGGCTGCGAGTAGGAATTTTGGGCCTGTTGTTAGCGGCGCGACTGTCTTCTCCTGCTGACGGTTGGATTAACTTAGTTTGGTCCTCCTCTCCTGCACCTTGGCTGTTTCAATTTGATTATTTGAAGTATTTATTTGTGGTGATTCCCGGTACTGTTGTCGGGGATTTACTGAATCGGTGGATAGAGTATTATTCGCCGGCAGAGTCGAGTTATGCGAAGTGGAAAAATTGGCGCTATTTTAGCATTCTGGTTTTGATGTTGGCGATTGATTTAATCTTGTTAATTGGACTGCAAGCTAGATGGGTGTGGCAAACTTCTTTAGTGACGCTGATGCTGTGTTTGTGCGGTTGGGTTTTGTTGAAAAAACCTGGAAATGTCACGGAAAATTTATTGAACCACCTTTACAAATGGGGGTTTTATTGGCTGGCTTTGGGTTTGCTGTTTGAGCCTTATCAAGGGGGAATTAAGAAAGATTCGGCGACGATGAGTTACTTTTTTGTAACGGCGGGAATGGCGATTTTTCTGTTAATTGGGTTGACGGTAATTATCGATGTGTTTCAGAAAAGATGGTTTTTGCAGTTATTTATTGATAATGGGTTAAACCCGATGATTGGCTACGCAGGATTTGCTAACATTATCTGGCCGATTCTGGTTTTAACTAAATGGGAACCGGTGATTGTTGAGATGACTTCAAGCAATCCGTTTATGGGGTTTTTGAGGGGTTTTGGATATACGGCGATTTTGGCGTTAATTGTGATGGGGTTTACCAGGTTGAAACTATTTTTGAGAACGTGAAATAATTAAAGGGCGAGAACATCTTCACGTTTGGTAAATATAATGTCCTCATCGGCTTGCCTAAATTCAATATTAAACTTATCAAACACAACTTCTCGCCCTAAAAGCATGATATCATTTCCGGTTTGCGATCGTCACAAAAAAGGTTCGTAGTACAGACTTGCACACGCTTTCATTTTGCGAAGTTAAGTCCGCACTACGAACGAATCTGATTGCGGTAAATCGAACGGAAATAATAGGACATCTGCTTTTGCAGGGGTTTTGTTCCTAGATGATGCTGTGATTGGCTAGAGAGATTTGCTTGGAAAATCCTAGGGAGTTACAGTCTATGAAAGCGACTTTAAAATGCCGCTTTCCAACTGATAAATTGCTGCCATAATTCCAGTTTCAGGATTTGTGAGCAGGGATTTTTTGACATCTTTCAAGTATTCTACAATGTGTTCCCGCAAAATCGGTCTTTCTACTGTGACTGTGTGATTGTAATCCCACAAATCCCAGATGATGATGCCGATGCCGACAATCGGGTCGATTAAGCCTACTCCCAACTGACTTGCAACTGTACCGCCTGTTTTTGTAGCTACTTTGGCTGCGGCTTTGCTGGCAACTTTTGCGGTAACTTTGCTGCCAATTTTTGCAGCCATTCCTAATATTAAGGGTTTGGCAATTAAGTAACCGCTGCCGCCAACTAATACTTTTAATGATAAATTAGAAATGTTTCCTTGATCATTAATTGTGGTGGCAATATCGTTAAGATATTTGTCCCAATGTACTTGCGGTATGTTATAATTATTTTGAACTACTTTGACATTTTTGCTAACTTCGGCTATGTACAAGTTAGCAGTATCTTGAGTGATTAATTGAAATCGCATTTGAGCGTTTTTGGGAACCAGCACGCGGTTAGCAAATTCTCTTTGGAAGTCTTCGGTTAATTTTTCAGCAACAGATTGAGATGCTGCTGTCATGTCAAATTTGTTGAATACGGCGGATTTGACGAAAGTGAAAGGGACTGTAAACTCCATCTTTTTTTGATTGAAGTAATCGAAGTACCAATCGAGGAAGTTGTTGTCTACTCGTGCAATTACTTCGGTTTCCCATTTGTCCAATTCTTTTGATGCAAAAGCTTCGGCTGTTGTATGGGATTGTTGGATGGCGTTTTTAATGTCTTGGTTGACTTTGCTGAAGTCGTGGGGCGGGGAGACGACAACGGCTGTGGTTGCAGTATTTGTTAGGGACTGGGATATGAGAAAGTTACCTAATAGGGGAATGATGACTACTAGAATGACGATCGTCCAAATCATCGGTGTGACAGTTTTGATAAACTGACCGAGCACCTTGAGGCGTTCTGTTTTTTCTGAATAGCTGATTTTTTCGTTTTCTCGACTCATGGCGGTTCTGCAAGTGATGAGAATGGGGGCTAGTTTCGATTATAGGCGGCGCTTCCTGAATTGTGTTGCGGGGGAGTAGCCTGGGATTCTGGAAGGGTTGGGAAAATAAGTAGGTGGAGCGAAATTAAAACTGCGATCGCACTTTTCATCCGCGTTCATCTGCGTTAATCTGCCTGTATCAGCGGTTCATCAAAAAATCCTGTTCGCGCCGATCAAACAATATAAATAACTTTCTAACTCCAATACTCCGGACAGTTTTTGGAACGAGACTACAAGCTTACGCGGGGCAAGGATCGTAAAAAAGTCTAATTAAATGAATGAGCGGGGTGGAGCTGACATTGATTTAATTATCCACAGGGGCTGCGAAGTCAAGCGAAAATAAGCCATTGGGCCAGATAAAAACTGTCCGGAGTATTGTAACTCAACAACCACTGTTGAATCTGAAAAAATATCACGCGCTGCTGCTATCAAGTTGCCCCTTCGCAAAGAAGAAATCCAATCACTTAAAAAGTCAGTAAGTAACTGGGCAATTCGCCGAAGTCCGAAGGATAGGCGACTAGAAGTTAGCTTAAACGTATGGGCGGCGATCCACCGCCCGAAATGCAAGGCTGTTTTACATGAGTTACAGCGGCGCGTGACTATCTAATTCTAACAAGTTCCAGTTATTTATAGCAAGCATTTTAGTAAAGAATGCGAGCGCCTATCTTTAAAAATCAGAATCCTTGGTAGCGCGAGTATAATATCTGATACGTTGGGCTATTAATGCTTTCAATCTTTTTACAAAATTGAGCTGTGTTCTGTCATCATCTTCTGATGGCGAACTTGTCAAGTCACGCAGCAATTCTAATAATTCTGCCTCTGTTAACTGTTTCAGTGATTGCTTCTTGTAAATTTTATTCAAATAAATATCCGTATATATTTTGGAAAATTTCAATTCCTGAAATTTAGTATCAATCAGAGCCACTATGTCGGAGCGACTCAGAAGCGGTTGACTGACATTAGGAACTTTAGGATTTTTTTTGCGCCCGTATTTCTCTTTAATCCGGTCAATCTGCTCTTTAAATTTAGCACCTTTTTCAGGATGGACCATTGAGACAAAATTGGCAAAACCCTCAATTGATGCTATGATATCCTCAGACTGTCCCCAGTTGTGACCTTCGAGACCGTCTTTTTCAATTTGATAAAGAACAGCACGAAAATTTTTGAGCTTTTCTCTTGAAACGTTAAGTTTGTCGTTAACTACAATACCAGTAACTTCCTGCTGCTGATATCTGCGAATAACTCTAGTTTTCTGTTCATTAATCTCAAAGTCTTCTTGCTCAACAATAAACCTGGTGTTTTGGAAGATATTACAGATATTGCGGAGACTCTCACCGGAAGTAGAAAAAGTTAGGTCATCAGCATAGCGAGTATAATCAAAGCCATATTGTTTCGCCATCGAATGTAATCGCCGATCCAGTCTGCGACACAGAACATTGGTAATTGCGGGACTTGTTGGCGCTCCCTGTGGCAAGTATCGTTCAGTCCACGAAAGTAAGAAGGCTGTTTTACCGTTCGCTTCAATCTCTTTCATTTTCGGTTCAGTACAAATCAACCCAAAAATTGTTGAGGCAGTTTCCGAATAGCCGAATGATTTGAAAAGTCCCTTAACTCGTATGTAGGAAATAGAAGGAAAAAAATCTTTGAGATCGATATTGATGATGACTTCTTTGCCTATATGATGCTCTGCATTCGTAGCTATAGAATGTTTAAGGCGAAAACCGTGAGCAGCCTCGTGTAGTTGGATGTTTTCTAAAATATTCTCAAGAATCCACTTTTGAGCTTTCTTCAACAAGTGTGTTGGTGCTGATATTTTCCTATTTCCACCCGTTTTTTTCGGAATTTGGAAACGGATGTAATGGTGTTTTTTGCGGGAAAAAGCTAGAAAGCGCAATCCTTTGACACTAATCTCCATAGCTAGGGCGATCGCTTCATGGGAGTTACACAATGGCAAGTTGTTGCTTTGCAATCGCTCCGGATCGAACTTCGCATTGTTAATACGCTTCTTCTGCAAAACCTGACTGTGTTTTAGTCGCCGAGAAAGTCTGCCCTCTAGCTGTTCAAACTCGCCTTCTATAGAACCCTCAATGTCTTGTATTATACAATTTATATCGCAAGATGACATAAACTCGTCGGGAAATGCGTCTACCAGATCGTCATAGCACTCGAACCAATTTTCATGATGAAATATCCAATTATATTCAGTATCTGATTGTACCTTTTCAGTTTTCTTGAAACAATTTTGCTCAATAAATATTTGTAACTTCTGGGATCTATTCGTATATTCTTTATCGTTTAAGAGCCTTGCCGCTTGCTGTAAATCTTCAAGAGCCTCCTGCTTATCTGTTTGCCGCCTGCGAATCAAACCTCGGTAGTGATAGGCTTGGACGCAGTTTATATCGTGACTGATGGCTTGGTTAAAACATTCAAAAGCCTCGCCGTAGTTGCGTTGCATATAATAAGAAATTCCTTGAACAATGAGCTCACTGATATCCATATTATTTTTTAGCTTGCTTTACTTAACAGAACCAAAATGTACTGGTCAAGACTAACTCCTTCCCTTTCCGCTTTTTCTGCTAAACTCAAATGTAGAGATTTAGGAATCTGTAACGATAAATTTCCGCTATACTCAATTTCCGTTGTAGGTAAAGGAATCTCATGCCCGCACTCATAAGCAGTCTCTATCCACAATTCCCTAGCTTCCTCAATGTTCTCCATTGCTTCTAGCAAAGTTTCTCCTACAGACATACAACCTGGAATGTCTTTGATGAGGACTGTATAGCCTCCTTCTGGATCTGGGTAAAAACTTACAGCATATCTCAGGTTTAAGTAATATTCTAAAGATTTATTCTTCAATTCTATCTTCTGATTCATTGCTCCATTCCTCTAGTTTCAATAGCGCAACAATTTGCTTTACGTATACTCCTTTTACCTTTTGACCGCCTTTTTTAGGAACTGTAATATTTAATCCATCAGTATTGACAAAAGTATGGTGACTTCCTTTCGATCGCTTTTCTTCAAACCCAAAAGCAGTTAGGATATAGCACACATCGTCAAACCGGACTTCTGGTGGATTTGCTAAAAATTGTTCTACCAGTTTTCCTAACTTGCCCATAATTTTTTATGGATGCTTATACTATTCTAATAAATAAGGGTGGGCATTGCCCACCCTCGCTAGGAATCAGATGTAATTCAGAAACTAAACCTTCGCTTCATTCTTCACCAAATTACCCCAACCCAAATCCTTCAGCGAATTATTCCGGCGCAGCGGGCGAGTCACCAACTCCAGAATATCCCGCGCATTACCAAAGCCGTGAATTTGAGCAAAAGTAAACTCTACTGACCACTTAGTATTAATTCCCCGCGCTTCCAAAGGATTAGCGTGAGCCATACCAGTAATCACCAAGTCGATATTCTGCTCGTAAATCCGCTGTAGCTGATTGTAATTGTCTGGTTTCTCGACAATCCGAGGAGTAGGAACTCCCATCTCGTGACAAGTCTTTTCTAACAAAGCCAATTCAGCGGCTTGATAGCGTTTGTCCATGTAGGGAATGCCGATTTCGGGACAAGTCATGCCGCAGCGAATCAAGAAACGCGCTAAAGAAATCTCTAGCAAATTGTCGCCCATGAAGAAGACAGATTTGCCGCGAATTATTTGCAGGTAATCTTCTAAGCCGGCCCAGATTTGTGCTTCCCGTTCGTCTAAACCTTTGGGTTCAATTCCCAACACTGAGCAAATCTTTTCAATCCACGCGCGAGTGCCGTCTGGCCCGATGGGGAACGGAGCACCAATTAGCTTGCACTTGCGGCGGCGCATCAACGTAGAAGCGGTACGGGACAAGAACGGATTCATGCCCGATACATAATAGCCTTCTTCCAATACTGGCAATTCTGTGTAGCGCTTAGAAGGCAGCCAGCCGGAAACTTTGATTCCTTGCTTCTTCAATTCTAAGGTTAGCTGAGTGACAACTGGGTCTGGTAAGGAACCGAAAAGTACCAGCGGTGTGTGCTTGACATATTCGGATTCATCGGCTGCAACTTCTTCTTTTTTCTTGCCGAAGTTTAGCAGTTGAGAGATGGCGTTTCTTTCCTGCTTCTGAGATTCTACTACAGGAGCTTTGTCAGGGCATTTAGCGGCCATTGCTGCTAAAACGGTATCTTCCCCTTGGGTAAAGGCGTAATCCAAGCCGTTAGCGCGGGCTGTGACGATGGGAATGCCGATTTCGGCTTCCAGCTTAGGCGCTAAGCCTTCCAAGTCCATTTTGATGATTTCGGTGGTGCAGGTGCCGATCCAGACAATGACGCTGGGGTTACGATCGCGCTTAATTTGCAAGCACAGCCGCTTCAACTCATCAAAATCGTTCAACTGAGCGGAAATATCGCCTTCTTCCAACTCAGCCATCGCATAGCGGGGTTCGGCAAAAATCATCACGCCCATTGCATTTTGCAAGAAATAGCCGCAAGTCTTGGTACCGATGACTAGGAAAAAGCTGTCTTCAATTTTTTGGTAAAGCCAAGCTACGCAGCTAATGGGACAAAATGTGTGATAATTGCCTGTTTCGCATTCAAAGTTTAAAGCTTCGGGTTCGTTAGTAGTAATAGCAGTCATATTTCAAGTGTTCTCCCTTTAAATTGTTTTTAGTCTCGAACTGGACAGGCGCGCGATGGAGTAAATAGTTGTTTTGTGCGATCGCATCTCTTGCTGCGGACAAGCATAGATTTTTTTCATCTCTAAGGATAAAAGGTGCAGCGGCGAGAAAATATCTGTTTTGTGCGATCGCGCTCGAATTGCAGCGAACAATAATAGAAATACCTGGTCTTGGCGCAAGTCCTCTGACAATATAGATGCAGCAAACTGAATATTTCTGCAGCCGCAGCATCCCAAATTGAACTTCAAAAATTCGGTACGAGGGTCTACAATCTCTCACTGCGGGGAGAGCCTTGTTTTTCAACTCGCTCAGCTAAAAACCCTTTTGATAGTTGTGAGTTTGAGTTAATTAAAAATTAACAACTCGCAACTCACAACTCACAAATAGAGCGGACAAATTTCAGACTAAGATAGCCTTGGGCGATCGCAACAACCTCATTTAAAATCAGACAAAAAACCCGAAATTTCTTCATCTTCATCATCGACATCCAAATCACCGAGACCTAGAGCATCTAAGTCATCTTCATCAGGATCTCCGGTAGTTGCTTCTCCCAGATCGTCAAGTCCGAGATCGTCGAGGTCATCATCATCATCATCAGACAGAGAGAAATCGTCCATACCGTCATCGTCCAAGTCGCCCAGATCCAGGTCTAGGTCTAGGTCATCTGAAGTCGATGCCCCAAACGGATCGGGTATTTCTTCGGCGACAAAATCTGGCTCTTCTTCCCCAAACGGATCGGATATCGCCGCTTCGAGGTCTCCAGAGGTCAAAGTCCCAAATTGTGATGAGACTTCTTCATCATCGTCATCGCCGAGGTCGAAACCGTCCAAAGCCGAGGCTTCTTCCTCATCGTCATCGCCGAGGTCGAAACCGCCCAAAGCCAAGGCTTCTTCTTCCTCGTCATCACCGAGGTCGAGACCGCCCAAAGCCAAGGCTTCTTCTTCCTCGTCATCACCGAGGTCGAGACCGCCCAAAGCCAAGGCTTCTGCTTCTTCTTCCTCGTCATCGCCGAGGTCGAGATCGTCATCGCCGAGGTCGAGACTGCCCAAAGCCAAGGCTTCTTCTTCTTCTTCTTCCTCGTCATCGCCGAGGTCGAGACCGCCCAAAGCCAAGGCTTCTTCTTCTTCCTCGTCATCGCCGAGGTCGAGACCGCCCAAAGCCGAGGCTTCTTCTTCCTCGTCATCGCCCATATCGAAGCCAGATACGGCATCTTCCTCGTCATCGCCCATATCGAAGTCAGATAAGGCGTCTTCCTCATCGTCGCCTAGACCGAGACCGTCCAAAGCCGAGGCTTCTTCCTCGTCATCGCCCAAGTCGAAGTCAGAGACAGCTTCTTCCTCGTCATCGCCCAAGTCGAAGTCAGAGACAACTTCTTCCTCGTCATCGCCCAGGTCGAAGTCAGAGACAACTTCTTCTTCGTCATCGCCCAGGTCGAAGTCAGAGACAGCTTCTTCCTCAAACTCATCGAAGGATTCATCCTCGGAACTGAGTGCATTAGCAGCCACCAGACCGGCGACTCCGGCTACTCCCGCGACTACTCCGGCTGCTAATACCGCACCGCCCAATTGATTAGATTTCGCATCAGCGGGTGCAGCAGTTACTGTTGGAGTTGCTGCGGGTGCAGCAGTTACTGTTGGAGTTGCTGTGGGTGCAGCAGTTACTGTTGGAGTTGCTGTGGGTGCAGCAGTTGCTGTTGGAGTTGCTGTGGGTGCGGGAGATTCGCCTGCAGTCTGCAGTCCGGTAATTGAGGGCATACCCAGCGCTATGTCTGGGTCAAAATTTAGCCCCAACACTTCTATCAGACTGTCTGCATCCGGCTTTAGTTTTGAGAAGGGCAGCATTAGTTGCTGGAGTTCCGGCTCCAGGGCAGCCGCAATTCCCAGGATGAGGTAAGAAACAGGCCTTTTCCCGCCGTCGGGTGTAGCGACCGTGTTGTCAGCCGTCATGTGCAGGAGCAGCCAAGCGCGATTCGTCTGGTAGTAGTCCAACCACTTCTGTTTGAGAGCAACTGAAAAAGTATCAAAAAAAGCCATAACCTCATCCTCATCCTGATCGCTAGACGTATTAAACCATCATCAGGTCTAGCTCATCTTCCTCCTTCTTGACCACTGGTTGCACAGGATTTAGATAAAAATCTGACAGCAAGGAGAATAATTCGCGATCGGGCGTGTCGTTGGGCACTACTCCTTCAGGCATTGCCAAAATCTGGTCGGCGATGTTGAGGTAGTAATCGCAGACGTAGTTTAGGGATGGATCGCTTTCGGCCATCTCAAACAATGTTTTACCTTTGACGCGAGAAACGCGGATGTCTTCAATCAGGGGCAGCACTTCTAGCACCGGCATGGGTACGGTGTCTATGTACTTGTCAATCAAGTCGCGCTTGGATGTGCGGTTGCCAATTAAACCGGCGAGTCGCAACGGGTGAGTGCGGGCTTTTTCGCGGACTGAGGCGGCGATGCGGTTGGCTGCGAATAATGCGTCGAACCCGTTGTCGGTGACGATCATGCAGTAGTCGGCGTAGTTCAACGGGGCGGCAAAACCGCCACACACTACGTCGCCGAGCACGTCAAACAGGATGATGTCGTATTCGTCGAAGGCATTGAGCTCTTTGAGCAGTTTAACGGTCTCTCCGACTACGTAGCCGCCGCAACCAGCTCCTGCGGGGGGGCCGCCTGCTTCTACGCAGTCAACGCCGCCGTAGCCTTTGTAGATGACATCTTCAGGCCAAACGTCTTCGTAGTGATAGTCCTTTTGCTGAAGGGTGTCGATAATTGTGGGTATTAAAAAGCCTGTGAGGGTAAATGTGCTGTCGTGTTTTGGATCGCAACCGATTTGCAAAACTTTCTTGCCGCGCTTGGCTAGGGCAACGGAGATGTTGCAGCTTGTTGTCGATTTGCCAATTCCACCTTTTCCGTAAACTGCGAGTTTCACTCTTTGTTCTCCTATAGGTTTCTATCAAAACGATCGGGGCTGGGGTTTCGCGCTTTGATGTTGCGATCGCCCAAATGAAATAGCCTTTCCTCCAATGCCCTTACTGCTATGCCATTTTTGTCTATTTGGGGGTCGGCCGTGTCTTAGCTCGTTGAAAGCATTATTAGCTAACTTGCGAGGAAAAGAAAGGGGGCTGACAAATGAAAATGCTAGTAATTTGATTTATTTTGCATCTTCAGGAATCTTAGCTGCTTTTTTGATTTACAAATCAATTTTTAGCTTTTTTTTAGATTCTAAGTTAATTTTATAATGCTTTTTTTGGTTAAAGAGGAACAAAAATAAAACAAAAATTAACTTCTCCAACAATCTGGGCTTTTGGCTTTGGGGCTCTGATGCGGGCAGTTGATGGCTTGTACGGCGCGAGGGGAACGCGCACAAAGGCGCTGGTGGATGAGCCAAAGGGGAGAGTGAGTTCGATTAATTGGGTATGGGGATGCCAAAGTTAGACGATTTGAGATTTTGCATTTTTCGATTTGAGATTGGGAAAGATTGATTTTGCTAGGGTTTCTGGTGTTATGTAAAAAATTGTGAATTTTTAGGATTTAGCACGACGGGCTGGGGGACTGGGAGATTTGGGGGAAAGTGGGAGATTTGGCAGATTTGGGAGATTTGGCAGATTTGGCAGATTGCTGGAGAGTGGGAGATGAGGAAAATCTTCCTTCTTCCTCCAAAATCAGACTAATGACTGATGACTAATGACTAACAACTGCTGACTAACAACTGCTGACTAACAACTAACCACTAACCACTGCCAACTGCCAACTGCTTTCCTAACCACTAACCACTGCCAACTACCAACTGCTTTCCTAACAACTGCTGACGATCGGAATTTCGATCGCAAATTCGGTACCGACTCCGACTTCGGAAACGCATTCAAGCCGCCCTCGGTGCTTTTCTACGACTAAGTGGTAGGAAATAGACAGCCCCAAACCCGTACCCTTACCGACTGGTTTGGTAGTAAAAAATGGGTCAAATAATTGGCTGCGAATATCATCCGGTATGCCCCGCCCGTTGTCAGAAATGCGGATCGCTACAGAATCGCCAACAACTTCAGTGCGAATTGTAATAGCGGGAATAGTTAAGGGAGAACTAGGAATCGATGGCGGTGAATTTTTACCATTTTTACTCGCCCACTCCCCGTTATAGATTTCTTCATCTAAGGCATCAATCGCATTACCGAGAATATTCATAAATACTTGATTTATTTGACTGCCACAGCACTCGACGCGGGGCAAATCGCCGTATTCCTTAATAATGTGAATTGCTGGATGTCTGCCTTGAGCTTTGAGTCGGTGCTGCAAAATCAACAAAGTGCTGTCGAGTCCTTCGTGAATGTCAACGGGTTTGACGTTAGATTGATCCGATCGCGAAAAATTACGCATGGACAAAACTATTTGGCGGATGCGTTCGGTTCCTACTTGCATTGAAGACAGCATCTTAGCTAAGTCTTCCACCAAAAAATCGATTTCCATCTCTGCTGCTGCTTCCCGAATTTCCGAGACTGGTTCGGGATAGTGCTGCTGGTAAAGATCCAAGAGTTTGATCAATTCTTTGATGTAATGATTGGTGTGGGAAAGATTGCCGTAGATAAAATTCACGGGATTGTTAATTTCGTGGGCGATACCGGCAATCATTTGTCCCAAAGAAGACATTTTTTCGGTTTGGACTAATTGACTTTGAGTTTGCTGCAATTTCCGCACTGTTTCTTCTAATTGCTGTGCTTGATTTTTCAAGCAAGTTTGCTTTGTCCGCAGCACTTCTTCGACTCGCTGGCGCTTAATAATATCTCGTCTCAATAATTCGTTTGATTCTAAAAGTTGGGCCGTGCGTTCTTCAACTTGTTTTTTTAAGTCGTCGTGGGCTTGGCGCAGGGCTTCTTGGGCGCGCTGCTTCTCTAAAATTTCTTGCTGCAAAAGTTGGTTTGTTTTCTGCAATTGGGCGGCTCGATCGTCTACTGCTTGCTGCAAAAGCTCGATCGTCCCGTACATTTCAGATTGGTTAAAAACTTGCGGCAAACTTGTGAGAGAGATGACACCCAAAAGTTCTCTCTGACTGCCAACTACTACCAAACGGCGGACTCCGTGTCGCTGCATTTCTTGGTGGGCCCGGAAGAGGGAATCGACAGGAGATATACAAAATAAAGGTGCACTCATCACCTCAGCGGCGGAAATTTGGGAGAGGTTTAATTCGAGGGCGTGAAACTGCACGATGTCGCGTTCGGTGACAATGCCGACGGGAATAAGGTAATTTTCTATTGGTACGATCGCCCGCTGTGGATGCTGAATTGGTTTTTCGACAATGACGATACAACTAACTCGATGTTTGACCATTAGCAGGGCTAAATCGAGGGCTGAGGCAGTTTCTGGGGCACAAATGACTTCCTTAGTCATTACATCTTCTGCACTGCGTAAATTCGTGAGTAAGTTGACCGGTTGCAGGGCTTCGTGAATGGCTTCGCGGGTGATGATGCCCACGAGTCGATCGCCGTCATCCACTACGGGTAAGTGCCGGATTTGGTACTGGCGCAAGGTGAACATAGCTGTGAAGATGTCTTGAGACTCGGATTGTTTGAGGGTAATTGGCGATCGAGTCATGACATCAGCAATTGTCAGTTTGATGGCGCAAGCTTCGACGGTTGTTAGCTTGACGATATCCCTTTCTGTAAAAATGCCGATCGGGCGATCGTCCTCCACAACTATGACGCAACTGCGCTTTGCCGGGCCCGGAAGAGCTTTTTGTTTTTCGCTACAAAGCTGACACGAGACGCGCATCGGGTTCATGAGAGCTAACACTTGGGCGATCGGGGTTTCTGGAGCCACTGTGAGGGGGTGGCGGTCGATCGCCCGATCTAAAGGTGAGAAGTAGAGCGGTGGGCTGTTGCGCTCTACAGGGGATTCTGATGGTTTAATTACTTGTTGCGGGACTGAATCTAGGAAATGCTGTAAATGTTCTTCTTGTAGCATGGTGATTATTAATTTTTCTTAATGACTTGTTACAATTTTGCGCGCGCGGGTTGCCAGAATTAGCATTAATTAAGCGGTTTACCCGACCGATAAACAGATACAACCCTCCCCCTGGCTGTGGTGGAAAGCCCCCAATTTTCGACTGATGTTCGGACTCTGGCGATCGATCTGTGAAGTAAATGGAGTGAATAAAAAATAGAAAATGGAAAATTGACTTGCGGTCGATCGATCGCCTCACATCTGAATTGCTAGAAAACCCCTAATTTTATTTTATTTTTTTTTAATCCTATGTCGTGGACACCATTAAATCATCGAATTCATCACTTGCCGCTCATCCTGGCCGGCCCGATTTTGCGCCGGACTGAAACAGGGGCGGTGACAGTTTGGCTGGCTCTGAAAGCACCCCGCGAAGTAGAACTCAAGGTTTATGCGACTGAGGGCGGCACCGGCGAAATTCTCGGTGCACCGCTACTCCAAGGTACGAACACTACCGTGGCGATCGGGAAATACCTGCACGTAGTGGCCGTGACGGCTCAACTGATCGACAGCAAAGTCTTGACATACGGAAAAATTTATGCTTATGACATAGAGTTTGCTGCAAGTCCTGATTCGCCCTCGGAGGTTGCACTTCCAGACAAAGAGAAAGAAAATCTCCTTTCTTGCTTGTGGCCTGCATCCCCTAATTTGTCAGTTTCCTCGCCGGAGACGATCGGTTATTTCCCTCACGGGTTGCCGACTTTTGCCCTGCCACCGCAAGATTTAAACTATTTGCGTATTGTTCACGGTTCTTGTCGCAAGCCCCAGGGAGACGGCAGAGATGCGCTGCCAATCTTGGATAATTCGATCGCACAGTTTGCAGGAATGGCAAATTTCCGTCCCCACCAACTGTTTTTAACAGGCGACCAAATTTACGGGGATGACGTTGCAGATCCCCTGCTGTGGGCTTTGACGGATGCTGGCGATACACTTTTGGGCTGGGAAGAAAATATGCCCCTGATGAATGATGCCCAAATAAAAAAGAATTTGAATTTGTGTATCAGTATACCTAAAAATTCAGAAAACGAAAATGTAGTTGGCCAAAAAAGGGAAATTTTTAGAGAGTCGCCTATTGGGAAACAGTCTAAGGCTGAGTCTGACTACAAAAAGCCAATTGAGTTAAAGCCGGGGACTCGCAGCGATATTGCCAGAGATTTTGGCGGCTTTACGGCCATGTTGGTGAATAAACCGGACAAGGCGAAAAGTCATTTGTTCGGTTTGGGCGAATATTGCGCGATGTATTTGTTAGTTTGGTCGCCTGTACTTTGGTGCGATAATTTTCCGAAGGGTAAGGATATTTGTCTAGATTCTAAGCTGGCAAAAGTCTGGGATAGAGAAGTTGTTGAACTTGGCGGTTTTGCTGGCAATTTGTGGAGGGTGAGGCGGGCGCTGGCTAATATTCCGACTTATATGATTTGTGACGATCATGATGTTAGTGATGATTGGTATTTGAATCGGGAGTGGTGTTACCGGGTGCTGGGTAAGCCGCTTGGCCGCCGGGTGGTGCAGAATGCTTTGCTGGCTTATGCTGTGTTTCAGGCTTGGGGAAATACGCCCGCACAGTTCGATCGCGAAAATGTCGGAGATAAGTTATTAAAGGCTGCCCAAAAGTGGTCGAATTCGGCGGGGACTGATGTTGCTGTTTGGGAAGAGGCGGCTTCGTATTTGGGGATTCCGGCGGTTGATATTGAGACTGGTTTGCCGAAGTTAAAGTTAGATGATGATGTTTTGATTTTGGATCGCGATTGTGACGGCGTAAGTGAGGTTTTGAGTTGGCATTTTACAGTGAGAAGTTTTAAGCATGAGGTGATTGTGCTGGATACGCGGACTTGGCGGGGATATCCGGTGAAAAGTGCGATCGATCCGCCGATGCTTTTGACTCACAAGGGTTTTGAAGAGCAAATTCAGCAGCCTT
Organism: Tychonema sp. LEGE 06208; assembly: GCF_015207505.1. Lineage (GTDB taxonomy): Bacteria > Cyanobacteriota > Cyanobacteriia > Cyanobacteriales > Microcoleaceae > Microcoleus. Next base: position 62,851 of record NZ_JADEWT010000004.1, on the reverse strand, counting down.
TGCGGGAGACTGATTTGTTGAATAAAACTGGGGAGTTTAAGATTGAGGCGACGCTGGTAGTTTTGCCGACTAATTTGGTGGGTTTGTGGATTATTGATGCGGTGCAAAAGTTAGATTTGAAACAGGGAAAGGTTTTTAATAGTGATGCGGGGGATGCTTGGAATTTTCATGAATTGGCTTTTATGAAGCTGTTGTCGGAGTTTTTTAAGCAGCGCGATCGGGTGGTTGTTTTGACGGGGGATATTCACTATGCTGCTGCTGTGCGGCTGAGTTATTGGTCTGACAAGCATTTTGGCATTTGTCGCCCGGATGTTGAGTGTTTGTCTCCTGCATCTGAGTTCGATGTAAAATCTCAAATCGCCGGTAGAAAATATTCTGTATTGGCGCAGTTAACGGCTAGTGCTTTGATTAATGAAGAGTGGAAAACTCATGTGATTCATACTAAGGTTAAGTCGCTATTGCCAGAGCGATCGCACGAATGTTTGGGATGGAACGAGCCGCTGGAGTTGGTGAAAATTTCGAGAGGTAGCAGAAAGAAGGCTGTGGCTGCTGCTGTGAGGAATAGGCAATCTTTTCCTGATTGGGGCTATCGAATTGATTGGATTAAACGACAAAGAGCTAGGGTGTTTTTGCCTCATGAAAATGGTGAAATGTCAACTAGAACTCACAAAAATAAACAATTGTCGTGGCTGCACAGGTTGTGGAATTTTATAGCGCTGTTGTGGCGGAATCGCTGGCTACAAGAGGGTGATGAGGTTGTGGGATACAGTAATATTGCGATCGTCAGTTTTCAGTGGCCGGCTGAGGGTGATGGGGAGAAGGCGGTGATCCAGAATGTCTATTGGCGGCCCCTTTGGGAGCCTGATAGTGTGGTTTACAGTCAGTATTTTGTGCCGCTGGGATTGGATGAAAATGATTAGATTCCCGGCGGTGAGAAACCGCCGGTTTCAATCGCCGAGGATTTCTTTTTTAAGGCAAGTAACCCAAGGTAAATAATATGATATTTTCTAATTTTACCAGTATCTCTGGATTGACTTCACCAATTTTATTTCGCAATCTTGTTTTATCCAAAACTCGCATTTGATGGCACAATGCAACAGAATCTTGAGTCAATCCTCCCTCGCCCCCAGGAATTAAAACACAGGAAGGAAGAGAGGCGCGGCGCAGATTAGTTGTGAGAGGAATACTGATAACAGTAGTTGTGTATCTCGAAATTGTATCGTTTTGAAAAATAATTGTGGGACGCACGCCTGCTTGTTCGGAACCTTGTGTTGGATCGAGGTTGGCAATCCAGATTTCACCTCGTCTGATTGTCATCCCAAATCCTCATGTTTGAGGAGTTCTGAATATTCGCTGATTCCGAGTTCCGCAAGTTGTCGGTCTTCTTCGGCAAATTCGCTGTAGAGTGCAGCTAAGTTAGTTTCATCGATCGCAGGAATAGTCACTAATCTGGCACGGAATTTCAGGAAGCTAATAAATTCAAATACTTGTTGGAGTTGTTCTCGATCGAACTTTTCTAATTCTTGTTGGATTAACTCTCTCATGACAGTCATTTTTGTTGTCAAGTTTTCTGTATTATAGCCCGATCGCCCATCAACCAAAAATCCGATCGCCCATCCACCCAAAAACCCGGCGGTTGAAACCCAAAAAACCCCGGCGGTTGAAACCGCGGCTACAAAAACAAAACCCGCCTTCGCGGGTTGAAGATTGGGTTATTTCTTAGTCCGCGTAGGCGGACATCGTTTGTGTAGACGCGGTTTCCAACCGCCGGGATTCCAACCGCCGAGGATTTCAAATTAGATCGCCCGAATCGACCCAAAAATCCGATCGCCCTTAAACCAACTCTACATCACAGTAACTAGAAATGGGGCCATCACGTAATCCACCATCAAGACCAAAATTTGTGAAATTTGAAATAGAATTTAAGTCGCGATTGCCATTTCTAGCTGAAACCCTCACGGATTGACCTGATGTAATACAGTCCCCAAAAGCGTTTGGCTTGTTTCGTATCCCAAAACTTATCGTCCCACTGGAAGAGGAAACGGGAATGATTTTGGTTTGTGTTCCACTTCTTGTATCAAGTTGTACGAGAAAATTGTCTATGTCGTTTATTGGATCGCAGTATGTTAGTGTGTATTGTGCCGTTTGTCCATAGGGGATGCGGTCAGGGATGAGTTCTACTTTAATGGATGAACCTCCTCCTGGCAAACAAGTTGGTGCTGGTTCAGGCGTAGTTGCAGGTTTGTCGCAAAAGTCTAATGGAAAATTATACTTTTTAGCAAGAAACTTTCGGATCTGAGGCAAAAAGTTTGTTTTAGAAGGTTCTGTCGGCTCCTCTTCCCCAAATGAATCAATGAGATCCTTAGTAGATGAAGATAAATCTAAAGTACCTCCTACAGCATTTTCTAAGTCTTCAGCAAGTCCTGCGGATTTGAGAGCTTTCTCAATTCCTATTCCCTTCAATTGATCAATTACCGCATCACCAAGGTCTTTATCGCTACCTGTAAGAAGTTTGCAACTGTAGTCAATGACTGTCAACGCCGTTGATACTCCCTTCAATCCTAGTCCAATAACGTCAAGTGATGCGCTAAGTCCCCCACTAGGAGCAGCAAACAATATACCAGTAACTAATGCAACGTTAGCAACAAAATCCACCACTTTAGCCACTTTGCCAATTCCTTCACAGAAGTCTTTAAGCGGCTGACAATTTGTCGCAAAATCTGGTTGACCAACGGTCGGAGGAGTAACTGGTGGCTCAGGATTAGTAGGTACGGTCGGCTCAATTGGCAGAGGAAAAGTTACAGTATCAAAAATCTGACCATCTTTGATCCGCGATATTACACCTTCATCCTGATTGCCATTTTCAGCGTTCTGGCGAGACTCAACTCGTACAGTTTCATTAGAGCCTTCAAGAGTAATATCCGCGCTTGTACCATCTCGACTCAAGCGCGTTGTACTACCACGAACACCCGTTGTGCGATTGGGTACAAATATAACTGACTCTACGAAACGTCCGTCAGCATCATCTTGAAAAACTACTGTATATTTGCTACCATCACTCGCCGGAAACTCCATCTGAAATCTGTTTTCAGATAGCTCTGTTACTTCCGGTAAATCAATTGTAACTTTATCTTCAGGACGCTCTGGTTCCACATCATAAGGTCTGAAACGACCTTTTAAATCGTCCGGTGTCACTCCCAAAACAGTACCTAACAATGACCCTGTTGCAGCCACCTTAATATCCACAGCAGAACCACCAGACGGCTGCACTTTCGACTCCAAAACAATATCGGATTCCCTAAGATTTGTACTAAGTCCGATGAAATCAATTGTTCTTTGAAAGTCGGTGATTAAGTCAAACGTAGGAGAGCCTAAAGCCGCCTCAGAGCGCAGAAAAAATATATCTTGACCTGCACCACCAGTCAGAGTGTCATTGCCCAAATCGCCAATCAGGAAGTCATCGCCATCTTCCCCATTCACAATATCGTTACCGCGACCACCTCGCAAAAAGTCGTCTCCGCCAGCACCGAAGATTACGTCCTTACCTGCGTTTCCGTTAACACCATCAGCAGTTTCACCACCCTGCAAGGTGTCTGCACCTTCACCGCCAAGCAGACCATTTTGGCCCGCACCGCCACTCAGAAAATCGTTTCCCGCACCGCCGTAGAGCAAATCAGCACCACCGAGGCCCTCAATGCTGTCATTTCCTTCATCGCCATAGACGATATCCCCGGATTCTGAGCCAGTAATCGAATCCGCACCGCCTAAACCCCGCAAACCTCCTATGAGGGTATCCAGCAAGCCGATCGCGATCGTAAATGTGTCGCTTCCCTCAGTTAAAATGTAAGCACTACCATCGCTTGAAAGTGAACCACTGCTGACTTGAGAAGTCGATCGCCCGATATCCCCATCAACACTACCGGAGATAAAGTCCTTTCCCGTGTTACCATTCAAAAAGTCTTGCGTGACAGAGCCTTCTAGCGTATCGTTGCCCGCCAGGTTGAGAATACCCTGAACATTCTGAGCATTCGATACCGTCTCTTGAGTCGCGGCTTTTTTGAAGGGACAACCGCAATCCTCTTGACTCTCCCCGCTATCACTGTTCAGTATTTCATCGCTTTTGTCCAGCAGAGCTAAATTGTCAGGCATTGTGTCGCTCACTTCGTGTTGGTACAAATAAACTGATTCAGAATGTACCTCATCTGTCTCACTTATGTCTTGACCAAAAAAGCCCGAAAAAGACTGAAAAAGCCCGAAGTTTCACACAATTTTATTTTGCCCTTACTCAACCCATGCAGCCCAACGATGCTAGCCCGTTGCAAGCCGTCCCTGACGAAAACGAACTGCTGAAATTAGTTGATTCCTGATCTTTGAGAAAACTGGCAAACATCTCAACACGCTGCAACGACTACTGTTTCAGGGAATGTATGATGGCAAAACCTACGAAGCGATCGCCCGTGACACCCGCTACACTACAAAATATGTCCGAGAAGTCGGCTACAAGCTACTCAAAACTCTATCGGTAGTTATGAATGAAGAGATGCAAAAAGGCAATCTCAAAGCTGCGATCGATCGCAGAAATATTAGCAATACTTCAAACTTCGGTAGAGATTATATTCAATACGTCGAATACGTCCACACCCTCAACCTCAACCCCTGTCTTTCTGGGCCTAGCAAATCTGACAACAAATACGCCACTGAATCGAAATTCAAAACTCAGATCGAACGGCTAGAAATTGATGTTGCTGAAGTCGTTTGTAAGTTGCACAGTCAAGGTATCGAACCCTGCCAAATCGCTCAGTTGCTTGGTCTGCCAGATGTGACGATAGAAACAATATTGCGTGAATTATCATAGCTAAGATGCGAGATATTTGTAGGGTGCCTCGCTGCGAAATTTTCAAGTTGATTTAGAGATGGTCGCTCGCGACTAACCCTAGGATATAAAGTAAAATATAATTAATTATCTCGAAGTTCTTTTTCTTGCAAAATTTGGGTAGCCCAAACCCGATCTTCTTCCGCTAGAGACGGTACGGGTTCTCGATCGTAATCGATCCGATAATCATAGCCAGCGCGATCGTAAACACCTGCAAATAATTCTGGTAAGTTAACAATAGGTTCTACATCTTCCTCGCGCAAGGGAAGCGGAAATATAGGTAGAGAATCGCGGAGATTAAAAGCATAAAGTTCGGCAAACGGACGGCGATTACTGGGACTGACTAAAATCCGATAATCGCTTTGAATGGAATTGTTAAGAATGGGCATAGATTCCCATTTTCGTAGTAAATCGATTTCCACTAAATTGGTTAAGCTACCTAAAATACTCTGGCGTTTTTTGAGATACGTAATTCTTCCTTCTCCACTACGTTTGTTGACAGGAGAAAGAATTTCAATAGCGGTGACAACTTGTTTAGTTGCCATTTCTCGCACTTCCAAGTAAGTCTGTTTGATTTTTTGAGGAGCAGGCACTTTAACGGTAGTCGGAAGTGTTATAGTTAAAGTGGCAACTGAACCTGTAGGAATATTGGGGTTATTAGATTGACGCTTAATCGCGACATCGGGGATACCGACTAAAAGCGAGTCGCTGTTACTGTCATTTGGATCGGTAATTTCATAGATGCGTTTGTCGATTGCCACCTCATATTTAGGGCGAATTTGAGGCATGATGGTATCAGCGATCGCGATAATCAATCGATTGTGAGTTTCCTGCCAGAAATCGGGGTGTTCTAAGTAGGGGTCCATTCCAGGAAAAGGTGAAGGCATAGGACTGTTCTCCGATGTATTGACTCTCAAATCATTTTAGCATTTTTAATTTTGTAGGATGCGTCGCTGCGAGATTTTCGAGTGTCCCTGAAAAGTAGGGACACGGCAATGCCGTTTCCCTACAAGAGCGACGCACCCTACGGTATCTACAACAATGTCGTAAATATGAACTACAAAACAGCCGCCACAGTTGCCATCAGCAACCCTTGAAACAATTTCACCCCATCTGTTTCGCCCAACATCGGATCGGATGCTCTCTCAGGATGCGGCATCATTCCTAACACATTGCCAGCCCGATTGCAAAGGCCCGCAATATTATTTAACGAACCGTTTGGATTCCCTGCATCGCTAATTTTGCCCGCCTCTGTGCAGTAGCGAAATAACACTTGATCGTGTTCTTCCAACTCTGCCAAAGTATCCGCATCAGCATAATAGTTGCCTTCACCGTGGGCGATCGGCAAATCGATGATTTCACCCGTAGTATAAGCTGCAGTCCAACGAGTATTACCGCGTTCAACTTTCAACGAAGCGCGATCGCAAATAAAATTCAATCCCGCATTCCGCACCAGAGCACCGGGGAGCAAACCCGCTTCTGTCAACACCTGAAAACCGTTGCAGATGCCGAGTACAAGTTTACCTTGTTTGGCGTGTTCTGCCGTAGCTCGCATCGCCGGAGAAAAACGGGCGATCGCGCCGCACCGCAAATAATCTCCGTAACTGAAACCGCCGGGAATTACAATGATATCAATATCCGAAATATCGGTATCTTCGTGCCAAATCATCCGCGTCGGTTGGTGGAGTAACCCTTGAGTCACCCACACCACATCGCGATCGCAATTTGAACCGGGAAAAACAATAACTCCAAATTTCATTCCTATACCCCCGCTGTTTCTACAGCAACAGGAATTGCAGTCAACTCAAAGCGATAGTTTTCAATAACTGGATTTGCCAAAAGTTGGTCGCAAACGCGATCGAGTTGTTCGCGGGCCTCCGATTCGCCCGCAGCAGTCAGCGTCAATTCAACGTATTTTCCGATGCGGACGCCCTCAACATTGTCGTATCCCATGTGTTGCAAACCGGACTGTACGGCAGTACCGGCCGGGTCTAAAACCGAAGGGCGGAGGGTAACATAGATTTGGGCAAGATATTTCTGAGTCACGGGAATGTTGCGGTGGGTGATGTGCAAGTTAGCGCCATTGTATTCTACAACCAGGTTGCGCGCGATCGACCTGGGAACTCCAAGAAACTGCTACCACCCCCGGAAAATCGTCGTGGAGTACCCAAAATTTTAGACTGCTGTTGGTGTTCCCAGATCGATCTGCAGCAAGTAAATCTCAAATCTCAAATCTAAAACCAACTGACTCTCCCGAGTAAGATAGCCTAGAAGCAGGGACAAATGTGATTTCAGCAGATTACACAAAAAAATTATGAGAACCAACCGCACCCGCAGTCAGGAGCGTATTTTAAACTTGCTCAAAGTCCTGAATCGATCGCTCTCAGCGCAAGATATCTATCTAGAACTGCGAAACAGCGACCAAAGCATGGGTTTAGCAACTGTTTACCGTTCCCTCGACGGTTTGAAGCGGGAGGGCTTCGTTCACGTCAGAACCCTCGCTAGCGGCGAATCTCTCTACGGTGCCGCCCACCAAGACCAACATCACCTCACTTGTCTCGAATGTGGCGCGTCCATCACGATCGATGAGTGCCCCGTCCATCACCTAGAAAGCCAATTACAACAATCTCATTCTTTCAAGATTTATTATCATACTTTGGAGTTTTTCGGATTGTGCGATCGGTGTACTCTCGCTCAACAATCTTAAATTTGGTAATTAGGAATTGGGAATTGGGAATAGCTAATTTTCTCAACAAAAAGCAACCAATTACCAATTACCTATTCCCAACTAATGACTAATGACTAATGACTAATGACTAATCAATCTTATTACCTTCCCCAACGATCGATCGCAATCCTTCCATCGTAGCGGGGATGCTGCGCGGATCCATAAACATCACCTTGCTGCTGTCGCTGCTGCCAATTTTTAAGCCCATATCCAGATAATTTTGAGCTAACAAAAACTGTAAAGCTTCCCGCGCATTGGGGTCATTTTGCAGGGTTTTGCCGATAATTTGCAAAGCCTCAGAAGTAGCTTGTGCTTTCAAAACCTGACTTTGGCGTTCTGCTTGGGCTTTCAGGACGATCGCCTTTTGTTGAGCTTCCGCCTCCAAAATAGTAGCTTTTTGGCGCGCTTCTGCATCCAAAACCTGCGCTTCCGCCTTACCTTTGGCGCTGTTAACTGCTGACTCGCGTTCGCCCTCGGATGTCAAAATCGACGCCCGCTTCCGGCGATCGGCTGCCATCTGCAATTCCATCGATTCCTGTACAGTTTTAGAAGGGATAATATCGCGCAATTCTACCCGCGTTACTTTCACTCCCCAAGGATCGGTAACAATATCTAAATCTTTGAGCAAGATTTCATTAATTTGAGAACGAGCCGTAAAAGTTTGTTCGAGATCCAGTTGACCCATTTCCGCGCGAATTTGAGTCAGCACCATATTTACCATTGCTGACTGAAGATTCTCAACTTTGTAACAGGCTTTGTCCAAGTCTACAATTCGCCAGTAAACCACAGCATCAACCGTGATCGAAACGTTGTCGCGGGTAATACAAGCTTGCGGGGGAACATCTAAGACTTTTTCCCGAATAGTTTGCTCGTAAACTACGCGATCGAAAAACGGTGTCACAAAATTCAAACCAGGTTCGAGTTTCTTGCCATTATATTTACCTAAAGTCTCTACTAATGCTTGATTTCCCTGATTGATAATCTTGACGGAACCTGCGAGGGCTGAACCGCCTAATGCTAAAAACACGAGTAAAAATAATTGTTCCACAGTTGCCTCCTATCAATTTTGAATGTTGAATGTTAACTGTTGACTGTTGACTGTTGATTGTTAACTGTTGACTGTTGTTCACTAATGACTACTGACTAATGACTACTGACTACTGACTAATGACTACTGACTACTGACTACTGACTACTGACTACTGACTACTGACTAATTACGCATTTGGTTTAAGAATGCAATAAGTTTTCTGGTAAAACTATCAAAGTAGTGCCTTTTCGTCCCACGACAATGACGTTTTGGTTGGGAGGGATGGTGGCCTTGGTGTCTTCGCAACGAGCTTGCCAAGAATTCCCCTCATAAATCACCCGTCCAGCTTCGCCGGGGGGAATTTCTGTTAAAGTTTTAGCTTCGTGAGAATCTGCGATCGCCCTTACCTTGCCTTTTGGTATCAAGCGCCGGGAGACCAGCACAAAAACTGTCGAAAATACCATCCACAGGAATATCTGTAAATTAACATAAGGTAAAACTAGAGAGCATCCAGCTACAGCGAAGGCGCTCAGCCCCATCATAAAAGCCACAAAAGCAGTCGGGAGAAATAACTCTGCCAAACAGAGCAAAGTCCCAGCTAGCAGCCAAAGAAGCGTGGGAGTCAAGATCATAAAAGAATTGGTGATACTATGAAATATCTTAGATTGGAAATTTGAGATTTTAAAAGTGCCAACAACAGACTCTGCAAGGGTTTGCGAATTGCTGGCCCGATCGCGGTATCGGGTTGAGGCTGCTCCGGCCCCAGTCAGGGTTCGATCGTACTCAAAGTTAAAGTTTTAGTAACTTAGATTACAATTCTAGCCGATCTCCATTGGCAGCAACTACAATTTCTAGCGCCCCAAAGGCAGTTAAAAAATTGATAGGGGCTAAAATCAGTTTATTCTCAAGCTCGTGAATTGGAGCTGGAGAATCAAATATCTTCAGAATGTTTTTACACAAACTCTTTCGATATGATTAGTAGTTTCTCAGAACCCATTTATTGCCCGAATCTGAGCTGTCCCGAACCCCGCAATACCTTTGGCCGCCAGCACTGTGCAGCTTGCGAAACCAATTTAATTTATCGGTATTTGTGGGCTGTGGGCCCAGCAGCCGAGGAAGTGCCGGCGGGTAAGGTAATAGCCGATCGATATTTTGTCATTGCACCCCAACTCTGGCTAGAAAGCCGTCCATCTATTCCTCCTAGCGTCCCCGAACAACTGCCCGATAGCATCGCGCCATACCTGCATTTGTATCCCCAACGGCTGCATACGCCGGAAGTATACGGTTTTTGTTCCGTGGGGGAAGAACCCGAAGCCACTGAGGTGCTGTTGCTGGAAAATGTGCCAGTTAATAATTTTGGTAGCCTGCATCCTTCTATTTTAGAAGCTTGGGCTCACACCGGTGCGGCGCGCCAAGTTTACTGGCTGTGGCAAATGCTTCAACTGTGGACACCGCTTTCGGAACAAGGAGTCGCTGCGAGTTTGCTGGTACCGGAAAATTTGCGGGTGGAAGGTTGGCGGGTACGCCTGCTGCAACTGCACCCTGGAAATTTTGTACCGACGGTTAAGGATTTGGGAGATGTTTGGTCTGGTTTGGTGGAATCTGCCGCGCCAGAGGTGCAGTCGAGACTCGGAGAGATTTGTCTGTTTATGCGCCGCAGCAGCATGAATTTAGAGGCGATCGCCCTAGAACTCAACGATTTATTATTAGAACAAGCGGCTTTATTGCCCCTGCACTTAGAAGTAGTAGGCATGACTGATACCGGGCCGCAGCGCGCCAAAAATGAAGACAGTTGCTATCCGACTGCTGCGGATTTACAATTTAGTAAAACTTCAGATGGCGACAAACTAATTCCTTACTTAACAATGGTTTGCGATGGGGTTGGAGGCCACGAAGGAGGAGAAGTTGCCAGTCAATTAGCCGTGCAGTCCCTGAAAGCTTTAGTCCAAAATTTGCTCGCAGAAATCGCTGAACAAGAAGAGTTGATGACGCCAGAAATGGTAATCAAACAACTCGAAGAAATAGTCAGAGTTGTGAACAATGTGATTTCCAATCAAAATAACGAGCAGGGAAAAGAGTTGCGGCAGCGGATGGGCACGACTTTGGTGATGGCCCTCCAGTTGCCTCAAAAAATTAAAGTTTCCGATGATTTACCGTCGAATAACAGTCACGAACTTTATTTGATCAATGTTGGAGACAGCCGCGCTTATTGGATTGGTAAAAATTACTGTCAGCGGCTGACTGTGGACGATGACGTAGCGTCAAGGGAAGTCAAGCTAGGACACAGTTTATACTGGGAGACTCAATTGCGATCGGATGCAGGAGCCCTGACTCAAGCTTTGGGCACGCGAGACGGCGATTTCCTGCGCCCGACGATTCAGCGATTTATTCTCGAAGAGGAAGGCTTACTGCTGCTGTGTTCCGACGGTTTGGCCGACAACGACTGGGTAGAGCAATCTTGGGAGAATTACGGCCCTCCGGTGCTAGAGGGTCAAATGTCTTTGGAAGCTGCTGTTCAGTCTTGGATTAGCCTCGCCAACGAGAAAAACGGTTACGATAACACCTCTGTCGTGGCGACTTACTGTCGGACTTCGCCGGAGAAATTGGTACTGTTTCCTCCCGCCTCAGCGCCAACCTCAGCAGCAGTGTCAGCGCCAGTGTCTCTCCAGTCGGTGTCCCTGCCAATGTCAGGGTCAGCATCTCTCCAGAAGACCGGGAAGATCCCAGAATCTCAGCTTTCAGAATCGTCCAAACAGTTGCTGTATCCCGAAACAGCCCCCGCCCCGGAACCAGTTCAAAAACAACAGTCCAAACGTTGGTTGCCGCTGCTGGGGCTGTTGGGGCTGATGTTAGCCTTTACAGGTTTAGGTTTGTGGGTACGCAGCCTCCAAAGCCCTCAGCCAGAGCCCGAACAACTTCCGCCACCGCCGGAAACTTCCGTCCCGAGTCCTGCAGAAAATCCCTCGCCCGGTTCACAGAGTCCCTCGCCCGGTGCTGAAAGTTCCTCGCCGTCGCCAGAATCAACTCCTGCCGAAATTCCCGCGCCGTCGCCAGAATCAACTTCTGGCGAAAGTCCATCGCCGTCGCCCGAATCAACTTCTGGCGAAAGTCCCTCGCCGTCGCCCGAATCAACTCCTGCCGAAATTCCCGCGCCGGAAGCGGAAACTCCTTCGCCTTCACCGCAATAAAGGAGATTTCAATCAGCGGGACGTTTTAAAGAATGCAGATACTTTCCGGCGGCACGGTAACTCGAACTCGATCGCCAATTTGGTGCCGCTGTAAGTCATCTCGGTGCAAGTTTTGTCGGCGAAGGGCGATCGAGCTTTTAGCAGTCAAGCGCACCCTATAGCGCGTATCAGTGCCAATATAAATCGCCTCTTCTACTGTTCCCGGCCAGCTATTTTCAGCATCGTAATTAGCCGGATAAATAGCAGCTTTTTCCGGCCGCAACACCAAGGTAACAGTTTTCCCGGCCGGCAAATCTTCTGCAGTCGCAACTAACACGGGCAACTCTTGGTCAACCAACACGACTACTTGACCCTGTTGCCTTTCTACTACTCGCCCGGTCAAAAAATTGCTGTCGCCAATAAAATCAGCAACAAACCGCGTTTTCGGATATTCATAAATATCAACAGGTGTCCCGACTTGTTGCAGTTTTCCTCCTTCCATCACTGCAATTCTGTCCGACATTGTGAGCGCTTCTTCTTGGTCGTGAGTTACATAAATAAATGTAATTCCCAATTTGCGCTGCATTTTTTTTAATTCTAATTGCATCTCTTTACGCAATTTTAAATCCAGCGCTCCCAGGGGTTCATCTAATAGCAAAACAGAAGGCTCTTTGACCAATGCCCTCGCCAGCGCTACTCGCTGCTGCTGTCCCCCTGACAGTTGGCGGGGATAGCGTTTTTCTACATCTGTCAACTGTACTAATGCTAAGGCTGCCGCCACGCGATCGCGAATTTTTGGCTGAGGCAAATTCTCCATTTCCAACCCAAATGCAGCATTTTGTGCTACTGTCATGTGCGGAAATAAAGCATAATTTTGAAATACCGTATTCACTGGGCGGTGAAATGGCGGGCGATTTTGCATCGGTTGGCCGTGAATGTAAATTTCGCCTGCTGTGGGAGTTTCAAAACCTGCGATCGTTCGCAAAGTTGTAGTTTTGCCACAGCCGGAAGGGCCGAGCAAAGAAAAAAATTCGCGATCGAAAATTTGCAGGTTGATGTTATCTACAGCTAAGAAATCTTGACTGCGGACACTTTTAAATATTTTGGAAATGTTGACAAGTTCGACTGCGTGCATTGTGTTAGTATCTATGAGTTATAGCATTTCGAGCGAAAGATGAGGTGCCGCTGGGCATTACCTCACAACGCGATCGAACTGCTATATGAGCAATAAAAAATATGAGTTATAGTCCGGTTAAACTGATATATTTTACTATTCTTAATTACTTGTTTAGGAACGGGCAAGATGCTTGTTCCACAAAACTTAATTTTATTGTGGAACGGGCCGGAGAGCCCGTTCTTAACGATGGCGCAACTCCAATACAAACTAAAAATTTAAGCAAACCAGCCCGCCACCTGTTTGATATCTACTTTCCAGATCCTGCTTTAACTTCCGTCCAAGCTCGATCGTACAATGCAGTTGTTTTCCCGACATCCTGCAAAAACTTCATTTTAGCAAGCACCTCAGCCGGCGGATAAATTTGAGGATTTTTCAAATCTTTAGGATCGATTAAACCTCGATCGAGGGCTGCTTTATTCGGCGAGCCAAAGTGGGTAAAATTAGAAATTTTTGCTCCTATCTCTGGTTCCAAAGTGAAGTTGATAAATTTCTCGGCTAACTCTTTGTTGGCTGCACCTTTGGGAATTGCCATATTGTCAGAAAACACAATGGTTCCTTCTTTGGGAATAGCGTAACGGAGATTTGGGCTCTCTTTCATCACCTGAAAAATATCGCCGCTCCATTCCATTGTCAAATTTACTTCTCCTTGCTCCAGCAGAGTTTGACCAGTGTCTGGGACAAAAGCGGCAATGATATTTTTATTTTTAATCAGCAAATCGCGGGCTTTGTTAATTTCTTCGGGATTTGTGGTATTTGGATCAAATCCTAAATACATTAAAACTCCTGCAAAAGTGTATCTGGCATCATCTTGCCATGCGACTTTTCCGTTATATTTGGGGTCGAACATCGCCGCCCAACTGTTGATATCGCCCTTGGTGGCTTTCAAGTTGTAGCCAATTCCCATTGTTCCCCACTGGTAGGGTAGAGAATACTTATTTTGGGGATCGAAAGATTGATTAATAAACTTAGCATCAAGGTGGATATTGTTGGGGATGTTCTGCAAATTTAGCGGCTCAATCATATTCTCCGCTGCCATGACTTTTACCATGTAATCGGCGGGAAATATTAAGTCGTAACCGGGGTTTCCCTGTTTGAGTTTGGCGTAGAGTGCGTCGCTGTTCTCGAAAGTGTCGTATTGAATTTTAACATTGTTCTCTTTCTCGAATTGGGCGATCGCTTCTGGGGCGATATAACTTGCATAATTGTAAATGTTGAGGACTTGCTGTTGGTTGCCACCTGTGGGGCTGCAGCCGAAAGCTACCGTTGCACTCATCACAAACAAAAGTAAAAATTTCAGCAGGCGTTTCATAGGTTTGGTGAGTTATATCGAACAATAATTATGACACAAAAAACATTTATTTAACTTTTTTGAACTTTTAGCGACGATACAACCAGCAACAAGGAAGCCAGCAACATCAAAGTTGAAATAGCATTAATCGCTGGCGTTACTGAAAATTTTATCATGCCGTAAACAAATAGTGGCAGAGTCATGGAACCGATGCCAGTGGTGAAGAATGTCACGACAAAATCATCTAGGGACAAAGTAAAAGCTAGCAATGCTGCGCTAAAAATAGCGGGCCAAATCAGCGGAAAAGTGATGCGCCAAAAAGTCCGCCATTCGTTAGCGCCCAAGTCAAAAGCTGCTTGTTCTAATTGAGGATCGAGTTCCGCCAAACGCGCCCTGACAGTAATCGTCACAAATGAAATATTAAAGACAACGTGACCGATAATTACTGTAGGTAAGCCGAGATTGAGGCGAATTCCGGTGAGATTTTCTACGATCCGAAATGCGAGAGTAAAGAAAACTAGCAGCGAAATGCCGATCGTAATTTCGGGCATAATAATCGGCAAAAACAGTAAAACTTCTACGGCTTTCCGTCCCGGAAAATGAAAGCGTTCCAACGCTAGCGCCAGCATTGTACCGAAAATTGTCGCTACCACAGTGGAAATAGCTGCAATCAGCAAGCTGTTGTTGAGTGCGGGCAAAATTCCGCTGCTGCTGCTGCTAGCAATCGTCGCACCTGTATTGCTAAATAAGCTGCGATACCAATCGAGGGTAAAACCGCGCCAAACGGCATTGAATCTGGAGGTGTTGAAGGAGTAAATAATTAAGATGAGAATTGGCAAGTAAAGAAAGGCAAATGCTAGTATAGCTTGTACCCATAGCCACTTTTTCCCCGTCGCCCGCACGAGCAAATCTAGTTTTGTTTTAGTCATTAGTTAGTG
Source organism: Tychonema sp. LEGE 06208 (assembly GCF_015207505.1). GTDB lineage: Bacteria > Cyanobacteriota > Cyanobacteriia > Cyanobacteriales > Microcoleaceae > Microcoleus. The sequence continues at coordinate 47,650 of NZ_JADEWT010000004.1, read as the reverse complement.
GTTAGTGGTTATTGGTTAGTGGTTATTAGTTATTGGTTATTAGTTAGCAGTAATTATTAGTGAACAGTCAACAGTCAACAGTCAACAGTCAACAGTCAGTAGTCAACAGTCAGTAGTCATTGGTAATTCGGAATTAGAACCAACCAATAAAAAATAATAATCAACTGCCCGCCACCAACAATCAACTACCAAAAACCATCGCCTCAAATAAATAATCTCATAAACCCGCCCTCACCTAACTGTAAATCTCAATTTATAGCGGTTTTCAAGCTTAGTGAGGTATGCCCAATGCCCTATATCCTATGCCCAATGCCCACTCCTAGCACCTCATGTTAGGCTCGAAAGGCTATACCTCTTTAAGTTTCATCAGAGACGTGGAAGTAAACCAAAACAGGAATCAATATGATTACTGTTAATAACATAGAAAGGGCGGAACCAAAGGGCCAATCGCGGGCTTTCATAAACTGATTTTGAATCAAGTTTCCCACCATTACTGTTTTAGATCCGCCCAATATATCGGGAGTAATAAAAGCGCCAACTGAGGGGACAAACACTAAGATTGAACCTGCAACTATTCCGCGAGTTGTCAATGGGAAAAATACGCGCCAGAATGTTCTAATATCATTTGCTCCTAAATCTTGAGCTGCTTCTACTAATGAAAAATTGAAGCGTTCTATGCTAGAATATAAAGGTAGAACCATGAAAGGTAAATAGCCGTAAATCAGACCGATCGCCACAGCGAAAGGTGTAAAAAGCAAGTTTAACGGTTCGCTAATAATTTGCAGGCTTTGCAGGGCTGTGTTAACTACTCCTTCGCTACGCAGCAAAATTATCCAGGCGTAGGTTCTTACCAAAAAGTTAGTCCAAAATGGAATAATTACTAGCAAAAGCAAGGCATTTCGCCAGCGGGGAGGACGGGTGGCGATGAAAAATGCTAGGGGATAGCCAACTAAAAGGCAAGCTGCGGTTGTTAAAAAAGCTAAAAAGAGCGATCGGCCAATTACTCCTAAAAAAAGTCCGCTGAACAAACGCTGGTAATTGTTGAGAGTAAATATCGCAGTAACGCCGCCATAAGTACCGCGTTCTAAGAAACTGTACAAAAGTACAATTAGCACTGGCAAAATGAAGAAAACAATCAGCCATGCAGTGGCGGGGAATAATAGCAGTAACAGGCTATACAATTTTCGATTTTCGATTTTCGATTTTCGATTGGGAAGGATCGATTTCATAAGGGTTTGTGGCTACCCGCGCGTGTTCTGGCTAATAATGATGCAACACATTTTATATCAAATCAGGCTTAAATACTTTCTTGATTTCTCAGTCTGCGGAGGCAAACGAGAGTTGTGCGGTAGCGGTTTCAGCGGTAAATTGCGATCGGGAATTTTCATTTTTTACCTTCGGAGGATGGTAATTGGCGGTTTAAGTCAACATTCAAGTTTTCGCGGCGGAATTGGAAGCGGAAGACTACTTTGCGATCGCCCGCTGCATTTTGATTCGGATTCGCATCTAATTCTCCCCGCCCAGAAACTAATACTTTCTGCTGCAATTGGGCTTTTTTAGGAAAATTTACCTCCTCGGAAAACATATAATTAGAAACAGCTAAAGCCCGCCGCAAACTCAGTTCCAGATTTTTTGGTTCTGCACCGGCAGAACTGGTATGTCCTTCAATGACAACACGAGAAATTTGTTTTTCAAACTGTTGGTTAGCAAAAAGGACTTGGCTGTAAATGGGAATGAAGGCTTGCAAAAACTTTTTTCCTTCTGGTTTGAGCACCGAACTGTTATTATCAAACAAAATGCGATCGCGAATACTGACATCTCCGGTTCCGGGATCGACTGTAAAAATATCTTTGTCTCCAAGTTTCCCTTCTAAAGCATTGACAATAATCTGCGGTAATCCTTTAAATGCGTTTTGATATTGCTGCAATTCCTGCCGCAGTTTTTCCACCTGAAGAATTTTTTCATCGAGCATTTTCACCTTTTCGCTGAGTTGAATTTGCACGGTGATGAACAGGAGGGCGAACAACATCAGCAAGCCGGACATTAAATCGCCGATGGACAGCAAGACGCTGGAATCTTCCTCTTCTTCTATTTCCGGTGAATTATCTAAATCGGATAAATCTTTCATTTTTGCACTGTTAATTAGTTTGTTGTGAGGACTTCAGTCCTCAACCTCTAAATATCATCCCAAGCGCGATCGTAGTCTCTAACTGGATGAGAACTTCAGTCCTTCTTTATGAGGAGTAAAGTCTAAATACAAACCTCACTGTTGATAGCTTATTTCTTCGTTCCCAAATTATCAGCCGCCGCCACCAAATAATGAGCAACCTGCATTAAACCATCAGAACTTTCTTGCAATCCGCTGCATACTTTTGCCATCGAAGAATCCGCTTCTTCAAAAAACTTGTGCTGGGATGACGTAGTTTTTTCCAAATAGCCAATTAATTGATTGTTACCAGACTGCAGCGCGCGATCGAACTGATCGCTCATATTTTGATACGCACTCTCAACCCGCCGCACTTGTTCTTGTTCCGCTTGCAAAGCTGCATTTAATTGATTCACCAAACTTGTATAGGTAGTTTGCAACCTTTCCCCTTCGGCATTGAACTGATTTGCCATTTTTTCATACACGCTTTCTACCCGCAACACTTCTTGTCCGGTTATCTTCGCTAGTTCCTGCAACTGTGCCAAACGCTGGCTGGAATTCAACCCCACAGAATTAGCAAACTGGCTCACTTCTGCGGCTGTTGTCAAAATTTTGTCCATACTTTCGTCAACTTGCTGCGACATCAATTTGCGCTTCTGCGATTCTTCTTGAAAAACTTTTTGCAAGCCCAGTACAACCTGCGCTAAACCTTTTTGCTGTTTACCTAAAGTACCTTCTAATAAGTTGTTTTGTGCGGTAAAGAATTGCTGGAGAGAGGATTGATATGTAACCCGGAAGTTGTCTAATTCTTCCTGGACTGTAACGCGGGTATTTTGCAGCATAGTGTCAACATTTTGCAAACTACCAACCAGATTTTCTCGCGCTTTGTCCATCAGTCCGGAAGCTTCATCGCCAACTGCTTTAATGGTATCTGACTGAGTTTGAAAAGCTGCGTGGGTGGCATTTAAAATATTGGTCATTCTGGCTTCAACTCCTTCTAGCATTTCCTTTTCTTGTGCTGCTTGAGTGTGGAGAGATGCTTGCAAGTTATCTTGGATTCCTCTAAAGGTGTTGGCGGCTTCTTGGGCGCTTTCTTGGAATGCTGTTCTTTGGGCTTTCATGCCTTCAATACTTTCTCCAACTCCCGATCGCATTTCGGTAGCCATTTCTTGCAAAACGCCGTGGGTGTCTGTCTGAAACTGTCCTAAAATCTGCTGCAAGTTGGTGGCAAATTCCTGCAACTGCACTAATGTATCTTGCTGGAAAGTTTGAATTGTCAGGATAGATTGTGCTAAACTAGAAGATATTCCGCCCAATTCGTTCTTGAGTTCTCTGACAGCTTCGGATGCTGATTGAGTTAACTGGGCGCTTTGATCTAACCGCCCTACTACTGGTTCGATTACTTCGGTGCGGAGTCCTGAAAGTAGGTTGTTTAATATCTCTTCGCCTTGGTCGGCTTTAATTTGTTTGAGTAAGGATAACTCTTGGCGAATATCTTGAAAAACTGGGGCCATTGCTAAACCGATTTGCTGTCCGAGTTCCTGGGAGTTGACATTGCTTTGGGCTTCAACAATTTGAGCAAATCCGGTTCTCATTGTTTCGGTTGCAAGGGCGATCGCACTTTCAACATCGCCGCTAGAATTGGCGCGGGAAAATATTTGTTCTGGGGTTTGTAATTTGGCGATTTTATCTAATTTATTGCGTAAATTATCGCGATTAGCAATGCGCGCGCGATCGCCCCAAGCCAAGACAAGCGTAAATATGCTAGAAGAGCCCAAACCCATCAAAGAAGTCGAAAACGCTGTTTTCATTCCCTCCAGCAACGTGCCGATCGACGGTAGCAATTCTTTGGTATCTTGCAAAGAACCCAAGTTAACATCTTGCAAGCCGGTTTGAATGCCGTAAAATGTACCTAAAACCCCCAGCGCGACTAAGGTGCTCGGTACAAACCGCCACTGACTTCGAGGTGCCGATCGCCCTAAAATTGCGGGATACTGAAACAACACAAACCGCCCGGATTTTACCTGCGCCCTGTAAGCATCGCCGCCTGCGGTAATTTCGCCCGCCAAGTGTTCGCTAAACCAGTCTAGCAGCAGTTTCCAGGTATCTGCAGGTGTTTCCCGCTGCTGCAGTGCGATCGCCCCTGATGTACCGCTGTCTGACTTCGAGCTCAAATAGTCGATCGCATCAGAAGTCGATCGGCTTTTCGCCCCCAGATACCGCTGATATTGCTTCACAGAAGTATACTCGCCCCAAACAGCCACGCCCAGCAAAATTAGCGCCGCCCAGTGAAAAATGCTGTTCTGCCAAATTACCCCAAAAATAGCAGTCAAATAATTAATTAATTGCATATTGACAACCCGTTTAATTTGTGTATTTTACTCGAATCTCAATTATCAAAAAAACCAACATTAACGTTTTAATATAACATTTCCCACCGTCAAAAAAACACTATAACTTTCAGCTAATCGATCGCATATTTCACTTTTATTCATAAATTATGTCATCATAAATCAAAAATGAAGAGGTACAAAATGTCAGCAGAATCGCCAGCCCCAAAAATAGTCGTCGTCGGCGCAGGATGGGCCGGTTTAGGAGCCACCTATCACCTGGCCCAGCAAGGCTACGACGTAACTTTGTTAGAAGCAGGCCCTCAGCCGGGAGGCTTAGTTGCGGGGTGGAAAACCGCCGGTGGGCGTTCCGTAGAAGCAGGCATTCACGGCTTCTGGTATCCCTACAAAAATATCTTTTCATTAGTCAAGGAATTAGGACTCGATCCGTTTACGCCTTGGACTCGTTCCTGTCAGTATTCCCCCGCCGGCTTGGAAGTAGAATCGCCAATATTTCAGGACGAGCCGCGACTTCCCACACCGTTAGGAACCTTTCTCTACACCAAATTTAAAAGACTGCCATTAGTCGATCGACTTTCAGCCTTACCTTTACTCTACGCCGTCCTAGATTTCGACAACTCCGACGCAGCTTGGCGCAGGTACGATCGCGTTACAGCCCGCGAATTGTTCAAACAGTTTGGCGTCTCTGCGAGGCTGTACCGCGATGCCTTCGAGCCGATGTTATTAGTAGGTTTATTTGCACCAGGAGAACAATGTTCTGCCGCCGCAGCTTTGGGAATGCTTTATTATTTCATCTTAGCACACCAAGCGGATTTTGATGTAGTTTGGTGTTGCGGTACTGTCGGGGAAAAAATCTTTCGACCCTGGGTCGATCGCGTGGAAAAAATCGGCGCTAAAGTATTGACAAATCAACGAGTTACTGATTTAATCGTTGATAGCAACAACCGAGCTACAGGCGTGGTTTGTGGCGATAAAACCTTCGAGGCAGATGCAATTATTTTTGCAGTTGGCGTTACTGGAATGCAAAAAATTATTAGCACCAGCCCCGCTTTGCAAAGCCGCCAAGAATTTAGGGACGTAATGAATTTGGGTGCTGTTGACGTGTTAGCTGTCCGTCTCTGGTTTGACAGAAAAATTAACATTCCGCTACCTTCAAATGCCTGTTTTGGATTTAGTTCAACTACGGGTTGGACATTTTTTGATTTGAATGCTTTGCACGACGAATTCCGAGCGGAACCGGGAACAGTTGTCGAAGCTGACTTTTATCACGCCAATCAATTAATTCCCCTGAAAGATGAGGAAATTGTTGCTTTAGTGCAGCGGGATTTAGCGACTTGTATTCCCGCTTTTCGGGATGCAAAAGTAATTGACAGCAGCGCGATTCGCTTGTCGCGGGCGGTGACGCATTTTGCACCGGGAAGTTATCAGTATTTGTTGCCGGCGGTAACAAGTTATGATAATGTATTTATGAGCGGCGATTGGGTTGTTACCCGTCACGGTTCTTGGTCGCAGGAAAAGGCTTATGTTACTGGTTTGGAGGCGGCAAATTTGGTAATTTCGCGTTTCGGAATTGGCAAAAAAGCGGCCATTATTCCTGTAGAGGCTGATGAGCCACACATTCAAGTTGGGAGACAGATTAATCAGTTTGCTCGCAGTTTGACTAATACTTTTCTTCCCGATTTTTGGCTGCCATAATTAGAAGGAAGTAGTCAGTAGTCAGTAGTCAGTAGTCATTGTAGGGTGCGTATTTTTTAGGTTTAGTACAAAAAGCTATGGTTTTCTCTGATGACGCACCCTACTAATGAGATCAAAGAAACCGGGGTTTTTACCGATATTGACAGTTATTGTAGGGTGCTAAATGCACATTTTACAATAACTGCTTAAAGCAATAAATTCCCTCTTCCTGATGACTAATGACTAATGACTAATGACAACTAACAACTGACAACTAACAACTGCCTACTGCCTACTGACAACTAACAACTGACAACTGACTAAAAACTATCGCCAATAAGGCCTGCCTTTCCAAAAAACTCCCACCGTAATTCCGATTAGTGAGGCTTCCGATAAACTTGCTAACAAAGGAGGTATGGGCAGAAATGACTTTAACAGCAAACCGAATAGCACGCACAAAACTAAAACCCACAAATTAATTTTATTGAGCAAATATTGCTGGTGCCAATGCTCTAAAAAGTACACTGCTAAAGCTCCCATTCCCACTGCGGCAACGAAAGGTATCAATATTCCGAGGGAGGAGCCGTAGAGAAGCGTCACGACGTTGCGGATTGCGCGCGATTGCGTGAAACCCCAGGCTAAAAATAGCTCAACTCCAATCACGATTGAGTTGACGAGGGCGGCAATTTGCAGCATTTCTCGCCAAGGTAAAAGTTTTAAGCGGCGCAGAAAATTGCTCATAATCGGCTGATTCGGTAGGTTGCTTTGATTTTATCAGAAATTTGGGGCTAAAACCCCACGATCAGCTTGACGACTTTTAAGGTGCTATGATTATAATAATTGTCAAGGTTGAACTCCTTCGCCATCGTGAAACGGTTGAGAGACACACTTTTAGGCGTCAAATTTTGGGCAAAGAGCGGCGAAAACTCTTAAAACAGCTAGGGATTAAAAAATAACATCCCACCATCAGAGAAGTAATACTTTTGACAGGAAGTGTAGGGCGGGGCACGCCCAAACAGTAGGTTCGTATCCTACTACGCTTGGGGAGATAGACTCTCTGAGATTCACTAAGTTAGGCTCGTTAATTGGTGCTACTGCACGGTTAATTGGTTTAAGCATTGCCGCTGTGGATAGTGGGTTTTAAAGTCGTTCGTAGAGCCAAGAATCAGGAGTGCATTCACGCGCCCTGAGTGTCAAAACAGTTTTGTCCGGGCGATCGACATTAACGACTATTTGTAAAGTAAAATGAAGACAAAGGGCAGTCTCTTGACAAATTCACCAAGAGCATCTGCCTGCTTGTTGTTGGAACCGTGAAAGGAAAAAAGTTATGGTGGAGAACACTGTCGATTGTGCTGTAGCTTGCGTCAATGGCTGCGTTTTGGGCGACAAGTGCCCGAAGCGAGAATACGCGGCGGCAACGTCAAACTTTATTGAAAATACCTCTCTCGACAAAATGCTGGAAATGGCAGAGGAAGCGATCAGAAGGAAACGGACGGAACCTCCCAAATGGGTAATTCCTGATTTTCCCGAATAGAGTTAGCGCTACTTAGAAAAAGCATCGCCCATTGGAAAGGGCGATGTTTTTTGTATTCCCAATGAAATATAGCATTTCGATCTCTCATATGAGGTGCTGTCGGGCGGAGCGAAGCGGAGGGATGGGGCTCCGTGGCCCGCGCAGGGCGGAGCGAAGCGGAGGGATTGGGCATACCTCACAACGCGATCGAACCGCTATAGCCGAGCCAAATCAAGATATTTCTTGGGATAGAAGCTAAAAAAAATAAAAACAGTTATAGTTGCAATTAATTACAGCAGTTGGCAATTAATAACAATTAAGATAAAGCCAATAGCAAAAGTTCCAACTATTGAATAAAATCCAAAAAAATCTGGAGTAGATATCATGGCACAGCCAAATAAACGAGCTGAACAAGCAACTGAAGAGCGCGAGAATTCCAGCGATTTGCCTCAAGAAATTACTGAATCTTACGGCACTGGCGTTATCGTTGAACCGGGATTGAAGCAATATGAAATCACAACCTTGAACGACAGCGGTTCGGAATACGGTTCGAGCAGTTCCCAACTCAGCGGCGACGATGGCGAGGTTGCGGCGGCGGAACAAGAACGTGCGACTGGCGAGGAATTGGTGGGGGGAAGCGCTCCAACTCCCGACCAAGATATGGTTGACGAACTCGGAGCTGCAGCGGGCATTGAAATGGCGGACGGAGCTATTTTGCACACAACAGATATGTTGGAACATCGAGATGAAAGTCGGTGGGAATTAGACCCAAGTTCTGCGGAAGATTATCAGGAGAGGCCGGATTTATAGGTTTATTTGTTGTTACTCTAGGGGAGCAGTTGCCTAAATATTTGATTAATAGGTAAAACGCAGATTGAAGGCCGATGCAATGCTCTTTCAATGCCGATATTTTCAAGGTTCGTAATGCGGACGACTGTCCGCACTACGAACGGCTTTCGTTATGGTCATTGACCGGATATGGTATGAATGCAAGATGTCTAATCTGCGATTGGTTAGCAGCCTCCAATTTGGACACCGGAGGCCGCCATTTGTCGCGCTTTTTGTCGGATTGGAAGTTCGATCGCAAATTCTGTTCCTTGGCCTGGTGTCGAACAACACTGCAAACTGCCGCCGTGCTTTTCTGTGACAATGTGCCAGCTAATTGACAAGCCGATTCCGGTACCTTTGCCGATCGCCTTTGTGGTAAAAAATGGGTCAAAAATACGATCGCACAACTCCTCGCTCATTCCCGGCCCGCTGTCATAAATTTTAATGATTGCTGTGTTGGAGTTGCTGACTTTCGTACAAATCCGAATCACGTAGGGATTTGCTTTAATTTCCTCGAAGTTTTTTTCACTGCAGGATTCTTCTATCGCATCGATCGCATTAGCTAAAATATTCATAAATACCTGATTGATTTCCCCGCCGCAGCACTCTACATTTTTTAAATTGGGGTCATACTCTTTAATAACTTCAATCGCGGGACGGTTCGCCTTAAATTTCAGCCGATTGTGCAAAATCATCAGCGTGCTGTCGATACCTTCATGAATATCAATCAACTCCATTTCTCGCCCTTCTTGCCGCGAAAAATACCGCAGAGACAGAATTATCTCGCGAATGCGATCGCCCCCTATCTGCATCGAGCTGAGTATTTTCATCAAATCTTCCTGGATGAATTCTAGCTCCACGGCTTCTGCTGTTGATGTGATTTCCGGTGCCGGAGCGGGATAGTGCTGTTGGTAAAGTTCCAGCACCTTGAGAATATCTTCAGCATAATCGCGAACGTAATTGAGATTGCCGCAGATAAAATTCACCGGATTGTTAATTTCGTGAGCAATTCCTGCTACCATTTGCCCCAAAGCCGACATTTTTTCGCTTTGAATTAATAGCGATTGAGCGTGCTTGAGATCGTGCAGGGACTTCTGCAAATTTTCCTGTATTTGTTGCCTGTGGTTAACCTCTGCTTGTAGCTGCAGGTTGGCTTGAGAAAGTTGCACCGTGCGATCGTCCACCCGTTGTTCCAACTCAGCAGCCAGTTGTTCCAGCTTAATTTGAGCTTGTTTGCGATCGACAATTTCCTGCTCCATCTGCACATTTTGCTGCTGAAGTTTTTGAGTCAGCTTGCAGACGCTCAAATGCGCTTTAGCGCGAGCTAAAACTTCTTCATTTTGAATCGGCTTAGTAACGTAATCAACAGCCCCTAAACTAAATCCCTTTACCTTATCTTCCGTCTCATTCAGCGCCGTCATAAAAATCACCGGAATCTCTTTGGTCAAATCGCCAGCCTTCAAACGCCGGCAAGTTTCAAAACCGTCAATTCCCGGCATTAGCACGTCCAACAAAATCAAATCTGGCAGCGAGTATTCAGCTTTTTTGATCGCGCTCTCTCCCGTCCGCGCCACTAACACTTTAAATCCCGATTCCGTCAAAAAATCAAACAGCAATGCCAAATTATTCGGGTTATCATCAACGATCAAAATTGCGCTTTCTTCCCAAGATAAGATGCTCATAGTTTTACTAATTCCTGTATTTTTCTACAAATTCTAAAATTTTTTCTTCTTCAAAGTTTTTAGCTAATTGATTGAGATGGTTGGCGAAAGAGACATATTTAATATCAAGTTGTGCCAATTTTTCTGCTTGTTTTTGAATACCTCCTAAGTCACCCATCATGGCTAATTCAAAGAGTAAATCGATTTGCTCTGCCGGAGGAGCAATGATTTCTTCATGCTGAATTTGAGATTGGTTGTGAAAAACTTCAGATTCCGCGTTCGGGTATTGCAGCTCCTCGCAAATCCATTCTAAACCCAAATGAACTTGCAAGCAATTTAAAAGTTCCTCAGCCCGGATCGGCTTGGGAATAAAAGCATTGCATCCTACTGATAGACTTTCCTGCTTTTCCGCTTCCATAATACTAGCAGAAGTGCCGATTGCCACCACATTTTGCAGTTGGGGCAACTTCCGAATTTGCCGCATCGCTTCAAATCCGTCCATCACCGGCATCACCAAATCAATCAAAATACAATCCGGTTGAAATTCTAGAGCTTTATTCACACAATCTTGACCGTTGGTCGCCTCAATTATTTCAAAACCCAACGGTTCCAGTAGATGAATTAAAATCGAGCGATTTTCCCACCGATCGTCCGCCATAAAATTTTCTTATCAGCACCCTTGAAACCCTTAATATTTTTGGGATAATACTTATTATTTTGAGCTGGGTTGTCAACTGCCAGCAACTCCAACTCAAAGGAGAAAATGCTACCTCTGCCTAAGGTGCTTTCTACTTTCAATTCACCGCTCATAATCTCCACTAATTGGCGGCTAATCGCCAATCCTAAGCCTGTTCCCTCAGTATGGCGCGGACTATTACCTACCTGTTCAAAAGGTGCAAATATCTTTAGCAATTCATCGGTAGCGATGCCAATTCCCGTGTCTTCTACTTGAAACCGAATCTTCACGTTCGCAGTAAGAACTTCAGTCTGGGTTCCATCCTTTACACAATCGACTGCGGAAACCTTAAAAGTAACTCCACCCCTTTCAGTAAATTTAACTGCATTGCCAATTAAATTAATTAAAATTTGCCGTAACTTCTTTTCATCAGCCAAGATTGTAGCGGGAAGAGATGAAAGATATTCGCAATTAAAAGCTATATTTTTTTGACCGGCTCGGATGCTAAAAATGGCAGTTATGCTTTGAATAAAATCTAGAAAATTAAATTCTGTTGGCACGAGTTCCATTCTTCTAGCTTCGATTTTAGAAAGGTCTAAAATATCCTCTATCAAAGCGAGCAAGTGTTCGCCACAGCGGTGAATAACGCCAATTCCCTCCTGTTGTTGGGCTGAGAAATGTTTGTCGCGCTTAAAGATTTGAGCGTAACCTAAAATGCCGTTGAGGGGCGTTCGCAATTCGTGGCTCATGTTAGCTAAAAATTCGCTTTTGGCGCGGCTGGCATCTCGCGCGTTGGCTTCGGCTTTTTGGCGTTCTTGAATTTCTTCGGAAAGCAGGGCATTTTTTTCGTTTAATTCTTGGGTGCGTTCTTTAACTTTTGCTTCTAGGGTAAGGTTGTATTCTGCTAGTTGTTGGTTCGCCGTTGCTAAGTTTGTGTAAAGGCGGGCATTTTCCAGGGCGATCGCAGCTTGGGAAGAAAGCAGTTTTAATACTTCCAATCGATCGGGAGTAAAAGCGCCTGCGATCGAATTATTTTCTAAATAAAGGATGGCTGTTAATTTGCCTTGATAGACGATCGCCACGCATAACACCGATTTCGGCTGGTGTTCGATAATGTAGGGGTCGTTGTTGAAAATTGCTTCGCTGCAGGCATCGTGGAGGACAATATCTTCGAGAGTGCGATCGACAAAATTGATGACCGATCGCGGATACGGATAATCCAAGCCCGCGCCCGATAACACTCGCACATCTGCGCCCGCTTCTCCCGCAGCCTCGATCGCAAAATCACCGTTTTTCGGCGCGATCAGATACCCACTTTGGGCACCCGCATTTTCCAGCACAATCTGCATCAATTTTTGCAGCAAAGCATCGACGACAATTTCGCCGGAGATAGCAAGAGATGCTTTCATAACTGTCGCGAAATCTAAAGCTTTGTGACTGCCAATAACGGTTGCAAAAGTTGCATTCACAGTCTGGCTGCTACTTGTTAAATTTTCACTTTCCGGCCTCCGTACAATTAACTGCGGATATCGTTCCTCTAAATCAGCAACCTTAGCATTCGCACCCCAGCGGATATAACCGTAGTAAGCGTCAGTCATGTAAACCTTAGCAATTTTCTGCCTACCGAGAGAAAGATAAAACTCGGCGGCTAATTCATTAGCCAAAGCTTCTTCCTGAATGTATTCCTGTTCGCCGGAATGTTGAATTGCGCGATCGTAAAAATCCATCGCCCGGTCTTTTTCTCCCAACACCCGCGCCTTTTCTGCCTCAACTAACTCGTATTTGTGCTGGTAATTCATCGGTGCGTGGTGCGCCCTTTTCTGCATTTTTTCCTGATTCGCTGCTACCTGCATCAAATGTTTTTCCTGTTCTGCACTGTCAGCAGTTGGATACACAGCCAGGAGTGCGAGGGAATAGTAAAAATTGTGCGTACCTAGCATCATGAAGCCAATTGCTGCTGGTGCATATTTGGCTGCTACAGATCCATCAATAACTGCTTGTTCTGGCTTTTTAAATAAGTAATTTAGCAGCAATTTAGCAAGATAATAATTAAAATTTGACAGATAATTGTTAACTTGTGGCAGGCGAGCCAATATTTCTGTCCCTTTAAAATCTTTACCTGTTGATTGAGATTTGTTTGGGTATATATCTCGCAAATTTAAAATAATCCCCCCCCATATTCCCAGCATTTCTAGAGAAACGTCTTGTTTTACATTCTGTGCTAAAGTGAAGTATTGTAATTGTTTTTGTAGTGCCTTTTCTAAGGGTTCTCCAATCAAAAATGAAGCAGAACAACTGTTGAGAGCAGAATAACAAGTATATTCCATATCTCCTGTTTCTAGACCGCTTTGTATCGCCTCGCTCAAAGGTGCGATGATCTCCCTACCGTGTTCTTTCGAGTGGCGGATAAAAGTGTTAAACATAGTATAAACTTTGCATTTCAGTTCTTTAGCATTAAATTGCTCTAATAACTTCAAACCTAATTGTCCCGAATGATATCCAGCGTCTATATCTCCTAAGGCCCCAGTCAGCAACAAGCCATACCAACTATAGGCGATCGCCCCAAGTGCTGAATTACCCCGTTTAATCGAAAAATCAACCATTGTGAAGACAATTTGCGGCAATAGTTCTGGTTGTGTTGTAAAAACAGAAGAAAGCAGAACCGAAAGTATACGCATTATCGCCAACTCATAGTCATCAGTCATTACCGGAATATTTTCTAGTTCCTCAATCTGAGGTAAATTAACTCCACCCAAACCCTCTGGGGGGATTTCCAACAGGGAAAATTCCAACATTTCCAAAGCTTTTAAACCAGTATCGATGGCTTTCAGCATCTGGTTTTGAGATATATAAGACTGGATTTGGAGTTCGTAAACCTTAACTTTGTCGAGCAGGATAGTGGCTTGTTGCAACAAGATATCGGCTAATTCTTGCGATCGCCCAAAGTTAGTATTGAGATATTCAGCCTCCGCCGCTTCTACGTGCAGGTTCAGCGTCAAGTCATAATCCGTCTGCCAACTTGACCCTATACTTACGGGGGACTGAGGGGAATTAATCAGTTCCAAACCGACATTTAAATATCTGACAGCAGCTTCGTAAGCATTGGATGCTTTAGCTTTTTTACCAGCAATCAGATTCAGTTTTGCCAGTTGATCTTTTGCGGATTTTTCTGTGAGTAATTCAACACCAAAATTAAGTTGATTGACAATATCAAAGACATTTTCTTCAATCTCGGAGACGGGAGTATTCTCCAGCAGCAGTTGACCGATTGTGAGGTGCGTTGCTTGCTTGGCCTCATCGGGAATCAAAGAATAAGCTGCTTGCTGCACTCTGTCGTGCAAAAACTTGTAGCCAACCTTAACATCTTGCAGCCCCGACAGCCCGGTTTCCGAACCTTCAAAAACCAGCGGAATTTTGTAATCGTTGCTCAGCGGCAAAATTAGCCCTGCCTGAAGAGCATCCCAGAGACTTAATGCTGTTTCTTTTTGAGATTTTTGGCTGACAATTGCCAGGACTTCTAAATTAAACCGGTTGCCAATACAGGCCCCTAATTTTAAGGCTGACTGCGCTGCAGCGGACAACTTCCGAATATTTCGAGCGATTAACTCTACGACATTGCAGTCAGTAATCCCGATTGCTTGGATGTGCCCGATATCCCACTGCCACCTACTCGATGGAAAATCGTAAACTAACAGTGTTTCTTGATAAAGAGTTCTGATTAACTGAGTCAGAAAGAAGGGATTTCCTTGGGTTTTGTTAAAAAGTAGCTCTGCTAAAACTTTGATGTTTGGGGAAATTTGGCTTTCTAAAGTTTCAGAAATTAATTGCTCTACATGACTCAAATCTAAGGGATTCAAAACAATATTAGTGACTTTTGCTGGAAGTCCTGCATCATTTTTTTGGATGTTTTCGATGGTTTGAATCAGCGGATTGGTGGCGCTGACTTCGTTATCTCGATAGGCTCCAATTAGCAGCAAATATTTGCTTTCTGAATCCGTCACTAGCAGTTCAATGAATTTCAGCGATGCGGAATCTGCCCACTGCAAATCGTCGAGAAAAACCACTAGCGGGTGTTGTTTGGCAGTAAAAACGCTAAGGAATTGTTTAAACACCAGATTAAATCGGTTTTGCGATTCTGCCGGCCCCAATTGCGGGACTTCCGGCTGTTTCCCGATAATTAGTTCGACTTCGGGAATCACGTCTGTGACAACTTTACCGCTGGTTCCCAAAGCGGCTAGCAATTTTTGTTTCCAAGTCTGAATAGATGCTGCACTTTCTGTTAGCAACTGCCGAATCAATGACTGGAATGCTTGAATTAGGGAAGCGTAGGGAATGTTGCGCTTGAATTGGTCAAATTTACCGGAGATGAAATAGCCGCGCTGCCGAACAATGGGTTTTTGAACTTCATTTACCAAGCAGGATTTGCCGATGCCGGAGTAACCGGAAACCAGGATTAATTCGACCCCCCCTGCCCCCCTTGCTAAGGGGGGTGAAGAAAGCCCTGAAAGCCCCGCTTTACCAACGGAATGCCACTCCGAAATTCCCCCTTGAACAAGGGGAATTCGCTCCGAAATCCCCCCATTAACAAGGGGGGATTGGGGGGGTTCTACACCGCTAACTCTCTCGAAAGCGCTGAGTAAAGCGGCGACTTCAGCTTCTCTACCGTAGAGTTTTTGGGGGATGAGGAGTTGACCGGCGCGATCGGCATTTCCGGCAGTAAAATCAGATATATTGCCAGTAGCTTGTAGTTGCGCCAGACAAGTTTCGAGGTCAAATCTCAGCCCGTCAGCGCTTTGATACCTATCTTCCGCCATCTTCGCCAACAACTTCATCACGATGGCAGAGATTGCTTCGGGAATTTCCGGCTTCAAACTGCGGGGAGTGGGGGGGATTTTAGCGATGTGACAGTGAACTAATTCTAAAGGGTCGATCGCCCTAAATGGCAATTCACCAGTCAGCATCTCGTAAAAAGTAACACCCAAGGAATAGAAATCGCTGCGGTAATCAATTGCCCGATTCATTCTACCAGTTTGTTCCGGCGAAATATAAGCTAACGTACCTTCGAGCAAATTGGGATAGCTGGGAGTTGCGTTTTCTCGAACCAAGTGCGAGGAGATGCTGAAGTCAGTAATTTTGACCTGATAGGTTTCGGGATGGATAATAATATTGTGCGGTTTAATATCTTTGTGAATTATTTGGTTTTGATGGATTTTGCCTAAACTTTTGGCTAGTTCAACGGCAATTTCCAGAAATTGTTTTAAGTCAAGTTTGGTCGCCATTAAAAAAATAGATAAAGCCAAGCCTCCAAAATCTTCTAAGGTCAGCGCTACACCATTTTGATTGGTTTCTAGACGGTAGCAATTGACAATTTCTTCGATATCTTTCAGATTTTCTCGGATTTTATATTCATGTCTCAATCGGGTAATTTCTTCCAGAGTTGGATACTCGCTGTTCAGGGTTTTGACGATGACTGGCAAATCCTGTTCTTGCCAGATTCCCCGATAAATTGCAGTATTGACACCAGAGTAAATCTTTTCAGTGATTTGATAGCCTGTTAGTAAAATCATAGTTTAATAAATTTGAATTTAAAGGGTTTGCAGCCCATTTGCACGAGTTGTACTATTGACGAAAGTTAATTAGTTGTGTCAGAGGGGTGGTCGGCGCGGGCGATCGCAAAACTTCCGAGATATACTCAAGCTTAGTACAAGTCTCAGAGCTTTGTCATTAGTTATTTAACTTAATCTTTAAACAGGCTTGGTACTTGCGTGTTATTGCGTAGGGAAAATGTGCTAAATTTTACTTAATTAAATGAGATTCTGCGGTTGAAACCGCCGTCTTATCTTCTTCCTAATGACCAATGACCAATGACCAATGACCAATGACTAATGACCAATGACCAATGACTAATGACCAATGACCAATGACAAATTACCAATGACTAATGACAAATGACCAATGACCAATGACTAATGACCAATGACCAATGACTCCTCAATCATTGCGAGTCAAACCCTGAAGGCTAACTTGCAAAACCGACAAACCTAAAATCAGCAAAAATAACACTAGGGCGATGGTACAAGCATAACCAATTTCCAAATCCTTAAAAGCCCGTTCGTAAAGATAATAAACAACAGTCTTAGAACTATTGCGAGGGCCGCCCTGAGTCATAATATAAACTTCTTCAAAAACCTTAGTAGCAGAAATCGCCGAAATCACCGCCACCAAAACTAAATAAGGCTTCATCAGCGGCACAGTAATATCCCAGTGTTTCCGCAAACCTTCCGAACCATCAATCGCAGCAGCTTCGTAAAGTTCTGCCGGAATAGATTGCAGCCCCGCCAAATAAATCACCATGTAATAACCCAAGCCTTTCCATATAGTAACTGCCATCACGCTAAAGAGTACCACCTTGGGGTTTGCCAGCCAAGAAACCGGAGGTAAACCTAACAATTCCCCCAACTGATTCAGCAATCCAGTTTCAGCAAACAGCCACTTCCAAGCAATCCCGGCGACAACCATCGAAATCACCGCAGGCGTGTAGTATGCTGCGCGGAACCAGTTCATCCCCCGCAGCTTTTGATTGCACAAAATGGCCATTCCCAGCGGTATAACAACCAATACAGGCACTACACAGATCAGATACAGCAGCGTATTGGTCAAAGTTTGCCAAAAAGTGCGATCGCGCCACAACCGATCGAAATTCTTCAAACCCACCCACTGCGGCATTTGAGTTAAATCGTATTCGTAATTAGTAAAACTCAAATAAAAAGCTTGCAGCGCCGGCCACAAAACCGTTAAAGTCAAAATAAACAAAGCCGGAAACAAAAACAAATAAGGCGTCAGATTTCGTCGGGAAAAATTCAAATGCATAAATTAGTTGTTATTGGTTATTAGTTATTAGTTATTATTTTACTCATCATACCAAATCTAGTTTCATCGGAATGATTAAACCGCGAAGACGCGAAAAGCGCGAAGGAAGAACTGCATCTTCTTCTTCCTCTTCCTTCGTGTTCTTTGCGTCTTCGCGGTTCGTTTAATCTTATTCCATAATTGTTATTTAACCCCAGAAAACAAAGCCTCCCAATCTCCCGGAGAACGAGAATCTTCCCCCTCTTTTACCTCAAATGTCACCTTACAAGCCTGCGGTTCTGACAAAGCTTGCACGCACAATTCTGCAATATCTTCCCGGCTAACTTTACCTCGAATATTGTCTCCTTGCTCGAATATCAAAGCTTTGCCGCCCGCTTCTTCAGTCAAAGCACAAGGTCTGACAACAGTATAAGGTATGCCGCTCGATCGCACGCAATCCTCACCTTTCAACTTCCAAGTCAAAATTCCCCCCAACATATCATTCATCCTCACAGCCGGCGGTTCCTCTTCCAAATTAAGTCCAGGGCGGCCCGGGCGCGTCACTCCAGCCGAACTCACCATCACAAATCGCGGCAACGTCTGCCCGCCATCAGCTTTAATAGATTCTAATTCCAGTTGAAAAACGCCCGGTGTAAATTTTGGATTCAGCCCGCCGTCGTATTCAAACTTGCTCAGCATTAACTGAAAAGAATAAATATTGCTCGGATCTAATTTCGAGCCATCTTTCACAGTTTTCGCCCGGAATACTGGAATTAACTTATCGAAGGGAACGGTGACAGTAATCCAAGTATTGTAAACAGTATCAAACGAATAGCTATAGCCAATGCCGTCCCATTTAGCCTCGCTACGCACGATCAACTTGTAGCGCTTACCATCCCCTTTTACCCGCAGTTGGAGGCCGCTAAATCCTGTGAGATTGAGGGGAGAATCGAAGTTTCGGGTGCGGACGGAAGCAAAGCCGCCGGAGTTTGCCGTGGAAACATTGCCCGTGAATATAGCTGTACTGTCTGTAAGGACGATCGAACTTTCGCTAGTGCCGCCCATCACAACATCGTCGAGAGCGCCCCAAGTTTCTTTTAAATCTTGGGTAGGTTTTGTGAAGTCGAAAATGATTTTTTCGCCTGCTTTAACGAGCTGGCTGCGAACAGCTTGCACTAAATTCTTGATGCCTTTGTATTCAACTATTTCGGGAACATCCACAACTTCCGGCATATAAAACTTGATGCCTTGATAGTATTTTTCCCTGGTTGGGGTGTCTCCTTCTACAGGTTGAACTTTGGTGCCGGTGCAGCAGATAACTGCATCTACCCCCTCGGTTACTAAGGGCGTTAGCGTCTCGGCGAGAGTGATATCTCCTTCGACTAATTCAACATTTTTTCCGAGAATTTCTGTTGCTCTTTTGGTATCTCTGACGAGACAGCGGACTTTATATCCCCGCTGTTGCAGCCGCTTGACAACTCGCTTTCCCACCCCGCCAGTCGCACCGGCTACGAGTACGAGTTTGGGTTCGTCTTTTTTCTGGTTGCTGCTGCTTCCGAACAGTTGTTGCAGCCAGCTAATGCTGCCAATGAAGGGAATAACGCCGAAATAAGCCAAGGTTTTGACAAATCTGCCGGCATCCCATTGGGCGGTATTTTTTTCTGTCACAGTCGCTTCCTCAAATTTGGCTCAAATCTACTTAGCTGCTTTTGTATTTTAGTCGAATTTTCGATTTGTGGATTTGGGAGGCGATCGCACTTTTTTTCATTTAACAATCGGTTTCGGATGAATTTGTCTCAGCGGAATCTCAATAATCAACTCGGTTCCCTCTCCGGGGGCAGAAATGCAGCTCAATTTGCCGCCGTGTTGTTTCACCACAATTTCCCAGGAAATTGCCAAACCTATTCCTGCACCTTTACCCACCGGTTTGGTGGAAAAAAACGGCTCAAATATTTTCTGGCGGACTGTTTCTTCCATACCCCAACCGTTGTCCTCGATCCGAACTTTTACGGCTTTTTCTTCCGAACAAACTTCTGTCACGATCCGAATTTGTCCGCTCTTGGCTGGCTCTTCTTTGCCGCCGCGCTGCGACGATAAGTGCTTGTTGACAAAGGCATCTTCTAGGGCATCAATTGCATTTGTCAGCACATTCATAAACACTTGGTTAATCTCAACTGCGTAACACTCAACCAAAGGCAGAGAGCCATATTCTTTGATGAGATGAATTGCAGGGCGATTCCCAAGGGGATAGCTTTGCTTCACGGGCTTCGGCTTAAGTCGGTTGCTCAAAATCAACAAAGCGCTGTCCAATCCATCGTGAATGTCAACTGGTTTAATCTCTGCTTCGTCAATTCTAGAGAAATTTCGCAGCGACTGAACTATCTCGCGGATGCGGTTAGCTCCTACTTTCATTGAACCCAGCAACTTGGGTAAGTCTTCAACTATAAACTCTACTTCTGCTGCTTCTATTTCTACTTTAATTTCTGGCGAAGGCGAGGGATAGTGCTGTTCGTAAAGCTGCAATAAATTGATGAGTTTTTCGCTGTATTCGTTGGCATAGGTAAGATTTCCGTAAATGAAATTAATCGGGTTAGTGACTTCATAGGCTACCGCCGCCACCAACTGTCCCAAACTCGACATTCTTTCGCTTTGCACTAATTGAGTTTGAGCGCGCTTAAGCTCAGACATCGCTATTTTTAAATGAGCGGTTTTTTCGCGTTCTCTGGCGACAGATGCTTCTAATGCTGTATTTAATTTGTTGAGTTTGTCGGCTTGGCGCAGGACTATATTAATCATTGCTTTTTTTAGTTCCAATGCTGCTTCTATTTCGCATGGTTTCCAAGGCAATGATTGGCAACTAACATTTTCTTTCCACAGCTCGAAGGATTTGCGAGGAGACAGTCTGGGGCTGCCATCTTCATCTATTTCAAGTTTTTTGTTGGGGTTTCCCGCCCAATTGACTGTCTGAATTACTTCTGGGCGAAACCACAAAACGTATATTTTTTGAATTGGCGATATTGCTACGGCTAAACACCCGCTGACTGTATCTTTAAAAGCCTCAGCTTCTGGATAGAATTTGGTCAACGAGTCTGTATAAAATATTTCTTTTTTGAGGTTTTTTTGCACCCAATTAGTTAAGCATTTAAGAGATTCTCCTTGAGGTGTTTCTCCGATTCGATAGCAATTGTCTCCAAATATTATTGCTGCTCCCTGGGCGTTGACTGCTTCCAGCAAATTGTGCTGGCATTTACCGAACACTTCTGACAAGTTTTCGGCGGTTGATATGTCTTCAAAAATCTTGGTTTGAATTGATTTTAAATAAAGTTTGTAATCGTAGTCTTCGTTTCCTTCTTTTGATTGCAGTTCTAAGGACATTACTTGTCCGATAAATTCGCAGGCGGCGCGCACTTCATAGTTGAGATATTTTGGTGTATAGTTGTGGCAAGCAATCAATCCCCACAGTTTTTGATCTTTGATTAATGAAATTGACATCGAAGCTGTCACACCCATATTTTGCAGGTATTCTATGTGAATGGGAGAAACGCTTCTCAATACGCAAAAGCTGAGGTCTACAGGTTTGTTGGGAATAGAATTGTTGCCGGAGACGAGGGGGACTGGTTGATAATTAATATCGGGAATCAACCTCAACCAATTTAACGAATACAGTTTTCTGGCTTGTTTTGGAATATCTGTATTGGGGTAGTTTAATCCTAAGAAAGGAGTCAGGTTTTCTGCTTTGTCTTCGGCGATGACAGCGCCGTTACCGTCGGGGTCAAATTGATAGACCATTACTCTATCAAATTGGGAAATTCTTCTGATTTCTTTGACAGTTTGCTGACATAAATTTTGGAGATTTGTGGCGTTTTGAATTTGGCTGACAGTGGATCTTACTGAATGATAAAAGCTAAATACCGAAAGACTTTCTGTGGTAGTGGCTAATTCTAATTCGACCATCAAAACTCCTTCTGTTCGGTGGAGTATGCAGTCAAATTTTAATGATTTACCTGCTTGTTCGATGGAGACTTTAATGGGATTGACGGTTTTTAAGTTTTCCTTTTCCAAGCAAGCATTAAATTTTTCTAGCTGAGCGCGATCGAATAATAAGCTCAAATTTTGACCGATCGCACTTTTGGCATCGAATCCCAACAACTCTTGCGTATTTTCGCTAACTTGCAGTATTTCTAGTTCAGGTTCTCGCACAACAATTAGCACCCCGTGCGGCTGAATGTGTCCCGATAGGTGAATGGGCTCTTTGTCGCAGTTTGTTAAGTCAACTTCTTCGAGTGCTGGGATTGTGATTTGTCGATTCATTTTCTCTATTTGGTTCTGTAAAATTTTGAGAGGGTTCTATAGATTTGAGATTTGAGTCGTGGGGGCGGGTTGATATCTCTAGACTGGTGGATTGATTTGTTGGTGAGGGGAGCCCCTACTATAATTTGTCGGGCGTTACCTTGGTAGTTGCTAGAAAATGGGCTTTGCAATCATCTCCAGAAGTGTTCGATCGCGTAACGGCTCGATTCCTTGACTGACCCTAGCAATTAATCATCCGAGCGTCCGCTAGTCGAAAACGATCTAGTCAAAAATCAACCAGCAGTTGTGTTGCTGCTCTACCGGCCCGGGCATTCTAGATATTTTTGCAGACTTGGCTCTTCAGTTGCGATCGATCCCCCCTGTTAATTATGCCAGCACTTCTTACTATTCTTCAAGAACTTTTAATAATTTTCCACAAAGTTAATTTTGTGGTAAAATATGGCTCGCTGGAACGGGGAGAGAGAGATGTGTCTTCCGACCGGCCCTGGGAGGAAAATATTAAGTTAAGCTAATGATGACAGGAGCTGAAAGTCAAGTTACGTTAAGCTCTTTAAGTATATCCAACAGGCCCGACAATTAGACTAATGCTCGACTTCAATACAGCTACTCAGTTTTCCCATACCTACTGCATAGGTATCTGTGCTTTTTTAGTTCCGGCAAACTTGCTGACTACTTTGCAAACAGGGATTTTGATCGGACTAAACCGACCTCGAATGCAAGTTTGGGCGTCTGCTGTTGTGGCTGGATTTTGGGCTGCCGCAATGTTATTTCACGTTTTTACCTGGTTCGCGATCGGGGTTGTAATGCCTCCGACATACATCTTGCTAGCTATGGCGATCGCTTGTCTGACTATCAATATCTGGGCAGTGGCGCATCCTTCCAGCATGATGCAATTAATTAAAGTTGTGATATCAGCTTTCAGGGGGATTTTAGAAGAAGGAAGAAGGAAGAAGGAAGAAGTCATTAATCATTAATCATCAGTCATCAGTCATTAGTCATTAGTCATTAGTATTAGTCCTGTCCCCCGCGAGCTTTCCGTACAACGTCATCAGGAAGAAGGAATAAGGAAGAAGAAAGAACTTGGCATTTGATAGCATTAACAAGGAAGAAAGAAGAATTTGATAGCGAGCTATATCAAAAGTTTGATGGAGAATATTGATTTTTTCTAAAATATTCCTTGGTGGCTAATCCTGGTTCGCAATCTGATTTTTATAATCCTTATTCTGGTTCGCGATCGCGACAATCTTCATCTTCCGGGCCGCGGGGATGGATCGTGCAGTTGAGCGCATGGCCGCCGTCGCTTCTGCCGTAATAGTAGCGACATCCGTTGCAAATTGCGGGAGGCTCGATCGCACTTGGGTAAAGCGGATAATCCGTCACCAGTAACGAAAAGTCTCGCTGAGTCTGAAAAGTCCCGATAATAGCGCCCGAGAGTTCGACAGCTTGGCGGATGTTTTCGATCCTGGTGTAAGGAGGCAGGTAAATGTCAAGATAAAGGCGAAGGCCATCGCCTTCTTGCTCGTGGCGAGTAATAGTACCTCGGAGCAAACCGACGCGCGACGCAATGGCGGAGGAAAATTCATCCAATGATGTGCAGTAACCGGAGAAAATGTGAATGTGTTCGTCGGTAGTAACTCTCACAGTCAGGCGAGTCGGAATCAGCACTCTCAAATAAGCGTCGAGTTCGTCAAAAACCGGTTCAGCGAGGGAGAGCATTTGATTTGCATCTTCGTGGTTGAGGCCAAAAAATTTAGAAACCTTGTGCATGAGGGCTGCTAAAATATCAGATACTTCAGTTAACAGCGATTGCAGCCTGTTATCAACGGCGATCGGACATTCTCTAAGCACTTTTAAATAATCCTCCAAGCGATGGGCAATTCGCTGAATGCTGCTAAATCCGAGCATAGCAGCTCCCCCTTTGATCGAGTGCGAGGCTCGGATGAGCTGGTGTATTCTTTGGGGAGCTTGCACAGTGTTTTGCAGGCCAAGCAAGCCTTGTTCGATGATTTGGATGTGTTCTGTGGCTTCTTCTAGAAAGTAGCCGATGACCCGCTGTAATTGTTCTGGCAGCATAATTTTATTCTCCGAAATGCACCCAAATATTATTAGTCATTAATTATTAGTCATTAGTCATTAGTCATTTTAGCTGCTCGCGAAGTCGAAGGCTAGTCATTCGTCATTGGTCATATCACGTTCGGTCTACGATCGTAACAAAAAAGGTTCCTAGTGCAGACTAAATTCCGTTCCCGGATTGCGGACTTTAGTCCGCACTACCAACCAATTCTGCCAGGGAATTTATTCCCTGAGAGCAGGCGTGTAAGTCGGTTAAAACCCACCCATTTTCTGGGTTTTTTAGTTTTTTTTAACCCAATGCGAGCTAGTCGGTAAACGAAAAATCCAAAATGTGATTAATCACAAGCCCTTGTAGGAGGGAAAGGAAAAATTAATTGCCCTCGCTGGCAATCTCCTCGCGCGTAAGTCCGAGGTAACTATCAACCTGTATGCTGTTTGCTATAAACTGTGGAAACTCCTTGATATGCTCCCCACTGATTTGTATTTTGTAGCTCTAATCTTTTTTATTCTGACTCACGCCAACTGTAGTGGCAAGGCTGAGAATTCTTAACTGTTGACTGTGCTTTTTTTTGCTCCGACTGTAGCGGTTGCTACGCCAAATAGCAGTATCGCAGCACCTGCGAGTACCGCCAGCGCGGGCACTTCCCGAAACAGCAAATAACCCAAAAAACTCGCCGCTACTGGTTCAAACAATACGGCAAGAGTTACTATAGTTGGGGAAATTTGCACTACGGCCCAGTTTAAAATGGTGTGGCCGATTAATTGAGGCAAGACAGCCGTCAACAAAATATAAAAATATACAATGTGCGAATAATCGGTATAACGGGTGCCCAAGGCGAGGGGGAGAGGCAGCAGGACGATCGCACTAACAGTATAGGCGATCGCGATATAACCGCCAATTCCCAGTCCCCGCCGCTGAGCTTCGCGCCCCAACAGCAGGTACAAGCTGACAGCCCAGGAACCAGCCAGAGCCAGGAAATCGCCTAGGAGTTTACTGCTGCCGGCACTTTCTGCGCCCGCACTCCCCAGGGCGATCGCCATTCCCCCTGCAAGGGCTATAGTAATGCCAGCGATCGACATTTTGGTGAGTTTTTCGCCAAACCAGAAGCGCGACAACAGCGCTATCCAAACCGGAGTTGTGGTGACGAGGGCTGTCGAAGCCGCAATCGAAGTATAAGAAAGTGAGGTAATCCAGAGAGCAAAGTGCAGGGCGAGACACAAACCAGCCGCCGCAGCATAGCGCCGAGCTCCCGGTTGCAAAGAATTCCACTGAATTTTCTGCCAAGCCGGAAGCAGAATTAAGGAAGACAAACTCAAGCGAGAAGCGGCGAGGATCAGACTGAAACCGAGGCCGCCCGCGCCTGCTTCCATGTTCGCCAGCCGAATTAAAATCGAAGAAGTTGAGACTGCCAAAACGCCGATAATTAACAATAGGGCGATCGACCAATTCTGCGGTTGTTTCGGAAAATTCATTTTTTCGAGAATTGGTAATGGGGAATTGGTAA
Organism: Tychonema sp. LEGE 06208; assembly: GCF_015207505.1. GTDB lineage: Bacteria > Cyanobacteriota > Cyanobacteriia > Cyanobacteriales > Microcoleaceae > Microcoleus. Next base: position 22,063 of record NZ_JADEWT010000004.1, on the reverse strand, counting down.
TTGGTAATTAGTAAAATCTAGATCCCAATCTGTGCAGCCAATCATAACTTTTAATTTTATCTTACCTTCTCCTCTCTTTCTTCGCGTTCTTTGCGCCTTCGCGGTTCGTTAAAAAAAAGCCCATCGCCAATCCTTAAAAATTACCACAATCAAAAACAACAATCTAGAGCGCGCCTAAAATAACCTTAAATCTGCTATAGTTTCAATACCGCAGGGCAGGGCGGGTTTATGAGATTGTAGATTGTGGGCAATTATTGTTGGCGAACCCGCCCCTACAAAATTCAACATCACACAAGTCCGAATCATTTCGTTTTTAGTTGCATCGGTATTGTTCCAACAGTCAACAGCCAACAGTCAACAGTCAACAGTCATTCCGGTTGAACCGGAATTTATCTTACAAAGTATAACTATCTATGGCTCCTACAGTTTTGATTACAGGCGCTTCTCAAGGAAGCGGCAAAGCAACGGCACTGTTATTTGCCAGCAAAGGTTACGATGTAGTGATGGTGGCTCGCGAGCCAGAGAGATTGGCAGCAGCAGCGGCTCAGGTGCAGCGTGAAGGCACTTCCGCTTTCCCTATTGCGGGGGATGTGGGCGACATTCAACAAGTGCGGGCGATCGTCCAAAAAGCCCTAGATACTTGCGGAAACATTGATGTTTTGGTGAATAATGCCGGGATTTGTCTCGCGGGGGCGATCGAGCAAACCACCTCCGAAGATTGGCAGCAATTAATGAATACCAATTTTTGGGGCTGCGTTAACACAATTCAAGAACTTTTACCACATTTTCTCGATCGCAAAACGGGTACAATCGTCAATGTTGGTTCCATAGGCGGCAAAATGCCCTTGCCTCAAATGACCGCTTATTGCGCCAGCAAATATGCAGTAACCGGTTTAACAGAAACTTTGCGATTGGAATTAGCGCCCCGAGGCATTCACGTTTGTGCCGTACATCCGGGTTTGATCGACAGCGATTTTTTGGAAAGAGCTCAATTTCGCGATCGAGACGAACCAGCAGTCGAATTGCGCCGCCAACAAATGACCGAAATGTTGAAATCAAACTGGGCTTCTCAGCCGGAAGATATTGCTAAAGCAATCTGGGATGCTGTAAAGAATCAGCGTGCAGAAGTTACCGTCGGCCCAGCTTTCTTTGCATCGGAAGCCTATCGATTATTCCCCGGTTTGATGCAATTATTCATGGGTAATTAGTCATGGTTATTAGTTATTAGTTATTAGTTATTAGTTATTAGTTATTAGTTATTAGTTATTAGTTATTAGTTATTAGTTATTAGTTATTAGTTATTAGTTATTAGTTATTAGTTATTAGTTATTAGTTATTAGTTATTTTAGCCGAAGAGCGAAGTCGAAGGTTAGTCATTCGTCATTGGTCATTAGTCATAGCAGTTTTCACTTTCGATGAGCGATCGCGCAATCTTTCAATCCTTCAATCCTTCAATCTAGGCCTGTACCTTTTTGAGAAAGGCTATATTAATTATTAGTGCTGTCCCCCACGAACGTTATTAGTGCTTGTCAGCAGGCAGAACCCGATCGCGCTTCAGGGGCGAAAAAAAGCCTCTGTTGACCTCTCTGCTTCGGGAGAGAGGAGTGTGGCAGATAGTTTGAGTTATTAAATTTAAATTTCTCAAAAAATAGACGGTTCAACCAGACCAAATACTATTATAATGACAAAAAAACCAGAAAATATCACCATGCAAATCACAGCATTAGCAGCAAAAAAAGCAGGCGGGTTGCTTGAAGAATACAAATTTGATGTCGCAGCGCCCAAGGTGCACGAATGTCTAATAAAAGTGTTAATTTGTGGCATCTGTCACTCGGATTTGCACATGATTGACAACGATTGGGGTCAATCAAAATATCCCCTGGTTCCCGGTCACGAAGTTATCGGAGAAGTGGCAGAAATAGGGTCGCAAGTGACTCATTTAAAAGTAGGCGATCGCGTTGGTGTCGGCTGGCAAAGGTCGTCTTGCTTGCATTGTCGCGACTGCTTGCGCGGTAACGAAAATCTCTGCGATGAAAACCAGGGATTAATTGTTACAGGGCCCGGCGGTTTAGCCGATTATTTAATGGTAGATTCCCGCTTTGCTTTTCCTATTCCCAAAGGCATCGATTCCAAAGTAGCCGGGCCGTTGCTGTGTGGCGGAACTACTGTTTACGCCGGTTTGCGAAACGCGGGAATGAGTTCTGGGCAAGAAATCGGCATTCTCGGCATCGGCGGTTTGGGACATCTGGCCGTGCAATTTGCTAAAAAATTAGGCAACCGCGTTACAGTTTTTACTACTTCCCAAGATAAGGCAGAATTTGCCCATAAAATGGGGGCGGACGAAGCTATTGTAGTAGGAAAAGGCGAAGTTCCTCAACCGCCTAGCAGTAAATTAGATATTTTGTTGAGCACTGTTCCTGCTGCTTTGGATTGGGTTCCCTACATTGATTTTCTCGATTCTGACGGTGCCCTGGCTTTTGTGGGAGTTCCCGACGCACCTTTGAGTATTCCGTTATTTTCGCTGCTGGCGAAGCGCCGCCGAATTACGGCTTCTCCGATCGGCGGTCGCGCTATGATTCATGAAATGCTGTCAGTTTCAGAGAAGTTTGGAATTGAGCCGATTGTCGAAGTTTTTGCGATCGCACAAGCGAATGAAGCAATCCAGAAAGTCCGCGACAATAAAGTGCGCTATCGCGCAGTTTTGACAGTAAGTTAGATCCTTAGTAAGGTGCGTAATTCGCACCCCAGACCTACAAATTACAGCAGAGAACTAGCATTAATCAAACGGCCGGTTAAATCAGCAGGCGTTACATTCAGCACAGTACCCAACAAAGCCTGATTAGAACCAAATCTAATATTAGTAGCTTCCACGCGCCCGTTGCCGTCTGGATCGAGACTTTCCTGCGAGATACCGCCCTTGGCTAACAAACTCATTCCCCCCGTTATAGTTCCAGGATTTAGCAGCAGCAGTCTCGGATCGTCCAAGCTATAACTTGTCTGTTCCAAGAAGACAAGAGTAGTGCTAAAATCCACACTAAGTCCGATAGAATCATTCGACTTATCAAAGTCCACAATTACTGCATCAGGAACTTCTATTCCCCCTACTCCCATTCCCGCTTGATCGACTCGAAAAACAAAAACATCTCTCCCCGCACCTCCTTTGTAAATATCCACATCTCTGTCGCCAATTAAAGTATCGTTACCATCACCGCCAACTAACAAATCAACACCTTGACCGCCGCGCAGCAAATCATTTCCCACACCGCCATCAATAAAATCGCTATTTCTATCCCCTGTCAAAACATCATTCCCACTTTTTCCCAAAATATCGTCATCACCTTTGCCGCCGTAAATAGAATCATTGCCGGGCCCGCCTGACAGACTGTCCTTACCATCGTTGCCGAAAATCCGTTCTGCATCCGATGAACCCGTGACAGTATCATTGCCGCCCAGCATCCAAACTCCCCCAGAAAAACTAGCAAGTTGTCCCGGTACAAGTGTAATATTTTCAGGAGAATTGTCTCCTACCAAACGAGAGATGCGTGAACGATCGGGAGTGAGTACCATAGTTGTAAATTTTTTGCGATTAATGGATATCTGACAATTATTTCCATCTTGGCACAGCCGATCGCAAAATCGCAGATTAAAATAAAAGTTAAAATTAAAGTTAAAATTAAAGCCGATGTCAATTATCTTTGTAGAAGACTTGAGCAAAGTTTATCCAGTAGCGATTAAACAACCGGGACTTAAGGGAACAGTCCAGCACTTTTTTAACCGCACTTACCGCAATATCAAAGCAGTTGACGGCGTTTCTTTCAGTATTGAACCCGGAGAAGTGGTGGGGTTTCTCGGCGCTAACGGTGCGGGCAAAACTACGACGCTGAAAATGCTGACTGGTTTAATTTATCCCTCTGATGGTACAGTGACAGTGTGCGATCGCACTCCCTTCCGCCGCCAAGCAGATTTTCTGCAAAAAATTACCTTAGTGATGGGGCAGAAACAACAGTTAATTTGGGATTTACCAGTGCTCGATTCTCTGCGAATCAACGCCGCTGTCTATGGAATTTCCGATGCAGATTATCGGCGGCGAGTCGGAGAATTGACAGAAATGCTGTCACTAGAAGGCAAGTTAAATCAAGCAGTGCGAAAGCTATCTTTGGGCGAACGCATGAAAGCAGAATTCATGGCTGCCTTGCTGCACCAGCCGGAGGTATTATTTTTAGATGAACCGACTTTAGGTTTGGATATCAACGCACAGTTTAGCGTCAGGCAATTTCTCCGGGAATATAACGAGCGCTATCAAGCAACGGTACTTTTGACAAGTCACTACATGGCTGATATTACTGCTTTGTGCAAGCGCGTTTTGTTAATCCATGAAGGGCAATTAGTTTATGATGGCAGTTTGGACGGATTGCTCGACAGGTTTGCACCTTATCGGGAAGTTCAAGTAAAATTAGCCGAACCCTTGGCCAAAGATAGCGCTTTTGGTTACGGCGAGGTAGAATCAATTGAAGGTAATTCCGTGCGGTTTTTGGTAAAAAGGGAGGAACTGACGGTAAGCGTGTCGAAGATTTTAGCAGAATTAGAAGTTATCGATTTGAGTGTTACCGATCCGCCAATTGAAGAGGTAATCGGTCGAGTTTTTCGCACGGGTAAAGTGTAGATCTTACTCCTATCTCCCTTGACAAAGGGAGCAAACAACCGTCAAACATTTTCTTTGTTAAGGGGTCAAGAAAGCATCAAATTATCTTTTAAGAAAGGGGATTTCGGGAGATCGTGATTTATTATTACCAGCCTTTTTACCCTGCTCGTGTCTCGTTACCAGAATCTGCCTGGTAGCGCACATTAAGAATCTCTACCTATTTCTTCTTTCCTTGAGTTAAATTCAGTATTCTTTCAGTGAAAATGAATATGAAAAAAAACATTAAAATTGCTAAAACTTTGCTCGTCACCTACTACGCTTATATGCTCGAATACCGGGAGGAATTGTTTTTGTGGGCGCTGTCGGGAGCTTTGCCGTTTATCTTGATGGGTGTGTGGATGCAAGCGGCCGAAAGTGGTGAATTTGCGCTGAAGCAGATCGACTTTGCCCGTTACTTTTTAGCAGCTTTCATAGTCAGACAAACTAATGTGGTTTGGGTGATTTGGGAGTTTGAAAAAGAAGTCGTGGAAGGTAAGTTATCTAATAGATTGTTGCAGCCTCTAGATCCCGTATGGCATCACTTCGCATCTCACGTTTCCGAAAGGTTTGCGAGGCTACCGTTTGTATTAGGATTAGTGCTGCTATTTTTTGCACTTTACCCGCAGTCTTTTTGGCTGCCGAGTTTGGGCAGATTTTTGCTGTTTTTGTTGGTTCTCGTTTTCGCTTTTTGTTTGCGGTTCCTGATTCAGTATACCTTTGCGCTGTTTGCTTTTTGGATCGAGAGGGCAAGTGCGATCGAACAATTCTGGTTTTTAATGTACCTGTTTTTATCGGGACTTGTCGCGCCGCTAGAAGTGTTTCCCCCAGCCGTGCGCGAAGTAGTTTTGTGGACACCGTTTCCTTATTTAATTCATTTTCCCGCTGCAATCTTGATAGGATTGCCCGTAGATGTAGGCCGCGGTTTACTGGTAATGTTGGGTTGGAGTGCGGTGTTTTTTGTGTGGAATCGCTGGCTGTGGCGGCAGGGTTTAAAGCAGTATTCCAGCATGGGAGCTTAAATAATCATTAAAATTTAAAAAATTGTAGAGTGCGTCCCAGTAAGATATCGATGGTTTTGGGTAGGTGTGCGATCGCCTCCAACGATCGCCCCGAATACAGGTGTTTGTGCTTTGGTTGCTGCAAAACAAGTGGGGATTTTGCGAGTCGGAAACGGTGATGAAGTTAATGCTTTGAGCAATTACCGCCTGAATTGTTCGATCACCCTCCGCCAAAACCCAATATTTCTGTGGGTGCTGGCGGCTTTTGCATTGAGGCGCGACGCTGGTAAATAATTGTGGTATAAAATAGAGTCGATCGGCTGCATACTACAATACGGAGCAGAGGAAGGTTGAAACCCCGCCAGCGTCAAACTTGCGTTTGCTTGGGCCATCGAGGGCGAACACCTTTGCGGTGTAAAGAAAATAAGGTAATTTTAATCGCCCTTTCTTCAAGCCACTCTTTTATGGTTCAAGCCTGTATAAACCTGATGTCAACCGCCGAGTCTTTTTTAAATGCAAACAAACTCTAGGGGACAAGATATTGGTATGTTGTTAAAAAAACTTGTTTGCGAAAATAATCCCCAGACAGTTGCAGAGTTAATCGACGCACAACTCAAAACTGGTCAACTGACTTGGACTCAACTCAAAACACAAGTTTTCGAGCAGCACTGGCGGGACGAATCTTTGCAGGATGTCTTCACAGAAATTGCAGCTAAATTAGATAGAGAAACAGCGAGCGAACTGATAGAATGTTTGACGGATCAAAACGGTCAACCGGAAAAATTTATTAATTTGTTTTTAGCAGCGGGCTGCCTGTTAAAAGTTAAAAATGGCATCAATAAAAACACCGAAAAAAAACTGTTAAATGCTTTAAAAAAGCTATCACAATACGGTACGGCTTTCCTGATTCTTTATCAAAACGCTCAAGAATTGCAGGAAACTTATCAAATTCGCGATCGCTCGATCGCAACGATCGCCCAAACCTGGAAAAACGACCCCCAAACCCTGCCCTGGCTGAAAATACTCGCACACTCCAGCGACAGCGGCGAAGTCCGGGCCACAGCAGTCAAAGCCATAGCCCGCAGTTGGTCTGACGAGCCAGAAATTTACCTGATGCTCAAAAAACTCGCTAAATTCGATACAAGTTGGGCAGTGCGATCGGCTGCGATCGCAGAAATGGTCGCGGGTTGGCCCGATAAAAAGGATACCTTGCAAGTGGTGACCGCCCTGGCTCAGTTCGATCGCAGTCCGACCGTCCGCACCTGCGCGCTGGAACTGTTGGCCCGTCGTTGGCGCGATCGAACAGATACCTTACTGCTGCTGAGAACCGCCGCCGAATCCGACGAAAATTTGGGAGTGCGAGTCGCAGCGTGGCAAGAAATAGCCAGAGGTTGGCACAGCGTTTTAGGTACTTTCTCCCTGCTCAAAAACTTGACCGAGACAGGAACTTCTACCCTGCGAACATTAGCTGTGCGGGAGTTGGCAGCGGGCTGGCAGGCCGTGGCAGAAGTTGGCCTGCTGCTGAAAACCCTAGCCGTATCCGACAGCAGCGAACAAGTGCGGACAGCAGCGATCGAAGAATTAGCTTCGCGCTGGCGGGCCCAACCAGAGATTTACCCGCTGCTCAAAAGTATCGCCGAGTCCGACCAGAGTTCCACCGTCCGGCAGGCAGCAGTCCAAGGAATTGCCTCTGGCTGGCCGTCTAACCCCGCAACTCTGCCTTTTTTGCAAAATATAGCTGCGGGCGATCGCGACGCCGAACTGCGCGAAATAGCCCTGCAACAGATTGCCGCAGGATGGCCCGACAGCCCGGAGACATTGCCCCTGTTGCAAAAAATAGCGGCCTCAGAGGATTATTGGACTGTGCGCCAAGTAGTAGTAGCAGCCGCAGCCACCTTACCGTCAGCCAGTCTCGAAGTCTTTGAGTGGTTGAAAAATCTCGCCGAGTCAGACAGACACCTCAACGTCCGAGAAACTGCGGTGGAACAGATAGCAAGGGGCTGGGGACACCGCGACGAGACTTTGCTTTTTCTCAAAAAACTCGCGGAGTCGGAGGGAGACGCTCACCTGCTGAGCGTGCTGGTGCGAGAAATAGCGCGGAAATGGCCCGAAGAGCCGGAAACCTTGCTGTGGTTGAAAATTCAGCTTGATTCTGGCGAGGAGGAGGTGCGGGAAGTGGCGGTGCAGGAACTCGCTCGCAACTGGCCTTCGGGTGCTGAAACTTGGAGGATGCTGGAGGTTAAAGCAGAGGGCGATGAGAGTCCGGCGGTTAGGCAAATCGCTTTGCAAAAGTTAGCTCGCGGGCGGACAAATGAGTCTCAAACTTTTGAGTGGCTGAAAATTCGGGCAGCGCAGGATGAAGATTCTCAGGTGCGGGCGATCGCTCTGGTAGAGTTAATGCGGGGGTGGAAAGACGAGCCTGGAATGTTTGAGTTTTTGCGCCAGAGAGCTCTGACTGACTCCTACGATAGAACAGGTTCTTTTGCTTACAATCCCAGATTTACAGCACTCGAAGCAATTATCGAACATTATCCCGAAAATGCGGAAACTTTGCCTCTGGTGCGATCGCTGGCCGTTTCCGACGCCGACGAGCAAGTGCGAGCCTTAGCGGGCCGCCGACTCAGGAGCCAAGACTGGTAAGTGGTTAGCTGGGACATAAATTGCGGCGATTTATGTTGATTTTTCCGCGCGATTTATGTTAATTTTTGCCCCGGAGCGCGGGTTATGGTTCCACCAAAAACTCAATTCATATCAAATCCGGTAGCATCGGAATGATTCAGATATATATTCTCGGACTCTGTGTACTCTGCGTACTAATAAGGTTAAATCACCTGACGATGCAAGGGGAAACGATATCATTCCGACAAAAGCCCGATCGCACCCCGCACCGCTTCCCCCATCATCGAGCCGCGAACGTTGGCGGGCGCCGTTTTTTCCCACAAAATCAACTGTTCCCGAAAACCAGGGTCTTGCTTGGCCCGCTGCACGATCGCCTGACTAATGACTTTCCTCTGAATCTGAATAGTCGGAATACCTTGCTGCTTCAAATAATCCAACAGCCGCTGTACACTTTCAGAGAATTTATCCGGCGTTTGAGACATCAAAATAAACGAAATTTGACGCACCATTCGCTGGTAGATTTCCTGTTTTCTGACCAACACTTCGTTGTGACTTGGCTCCTGCGGCTCCACACTGTTACTCGCAACAGCCAAATCTAGCAAACCCCAAATTTCTGCCCGCTTGGCTAAAACCTTTTCCAACATATCTGGATAAAGCGCCAAAATGCGATCGCCCAAAATCTTGCCATTCACCAAACGGTTAGCGCTCAGCCGCAGTAAATTTTGTTCTCCAGCAGACTCAAAAAATTGAACATTCAACTGAAGTTGCCAACTCTCCAACTCCACCCGACGCACCGTAAACACCAAAGCCTCCCAATTAGGAAAATCAGCAAAATAGACCTCCACAATAGAACTTTCCTCTTGATTCTGCCGCCCCAATTCCCCAGACTCAAAATCGCGAGCCGCCGGAAAGCGATTTGCCGCAACTTTCGCAGCATAATCAAACTGAGTAAAAACATACCCGCAGTCAACTTTTGACAGATCCACATCTTGAACCTGCCAATTTTGAATGCAGCAACCCGTAAGCTGCGCCCCCTCCAAACTCGTCCGAATCAAACGACACTCAATCAAACAAGCTTCTCTTAAATCCGCCTCACCTAACATCGCATCCATCAAATAAGCGCCACTCAAATCAGCTTTCCGCAAATCAGCACCGCGCAAATTAGCCTCGCTCAAATCCGCCCGCAGCAAATACACTCCTTGCAAGTTAGCTCGCAGCAAAAGTGCCTTCTTAAAACTCGCTTTCAACAAATAAGCACCCGCCAAATTAGCCCGACTCAAATCAGCATTATCGAGTACAGCCTCCGTCAAATCCGCCCCCGCCAGCACAGCTCGGTGCAAGTCAGCGCCCGCCAGATTTGCCGATCGCATTTGAGCACCATTTAAATCAGCTTCAATCAAATTTACACCGCTCAAAATTGCCGATCGCAAATTTGCTTCCACCAAATGCGCTTCCCGCAAATTAGCATCCGTTAAATTAGCACCAACAAGACTGGCGCAGTTGAGATTCGCCTCCATCAACTTCGCCCCCATCAACTGCGCGCCGTCGAGTTTAGCTTTCTCCAAATTAATTTGGTCAGATTTAACTTTTTGAAGATTAGCACCGCCCAAATCCGCTTCAGAAAGCACCGTCCAATTGAGTTCTGCAGCTTCCAAACAAGCAAAGCGCAAATCCGCTTTCGCAACATTTGCCCCGCTCAAATTTGCCCCGCTCAAATTTGCCCCGGACATCACTGCATTGCGGAGATCCGCGCGGCGCAAACAAGCTCCAATTAACTTAGCATTGCTCAAACAAGACCAGCTCAAATTAGCACCGGTCAAGTTAGCACCTGTGAGGTTTATTTCTCGCAGGTTGACACCGCTTAAACTAGCACCGCTGAGGTCAATGTGAGCAAAGTTGCGCTCTCCTTCTTGGTAGCGCAGCAAAAATTCTTGTACTTGCATTCGGAGGGGAAGGGGAAGGGGAATAGGAATGAAACAACTATCTCTAGTCTTGTAAAATAACTGTTATCCCGTTGGCAGCGAGGAATTTATTCCTCTAATTTATTGCGGAAGACATTCCTCATTACAAATTATTTTTAGGTTGCCATTTGGGAATTTATTTTTCTATTTTATTGCAGAATATATGGGAGCATCTCAGTTTGGCAAAAAGCATTTTTTTATGGTAGTGCGAGCGTCCACCCTCGCCTATTATACTCCCCGCTCCCTTATTATACTCGCGACTCGTCTATTATACTCGCTCTTCGGGGACGCTCGCACGCTCAAATGCCAAACTGAGATGCTCCCGAATACATTCCTCACTACGAACCATTTTTAAGTTAGTAATTAAGAATTTATTCCTTTGATTGTTTGCGGACTCAAGTCCTCACGACAAATCATTTTGATTTTGCTAGAACCACGGAATTTATGTGATTCGTAATTTGTGCTAATAGGATATTTTTAGAGGAATCGCTGCAATTCTCCCTGCAAATACTTGGCCCATTTAGTTGCTAGAGGAACTTCTGTAAAAGGAACCTGCACGGCCGCAGCATCTTTCAACAAAAACTCTAGGGCGATCGCACTTCCCGAATTCGGTGGCGACTCTAAATCTACCACAGCGCCGTTAACTAACAACCTGAGCGACTGCACATCTTTTAAAGAAAAAGTTTGCAAATTCACAGGCCCGCTGCGAGTAGGTTTCCCCCAAGTCAAACAGTCTTCTTGCTGACCCAGTACAGCATAAATATCGTACTTGGCCTTGGCGAATTGTTCCGCCCAGACGCGATAGGCTTCTAACTTTTGATACTCGTTCCATCCAGCCCAAGCCAGAGCAATAAAAATTGCTAGCAGCGGCAACCACATTAAACCTCTTTCCATGCAATATCCTTGTGAAAAATACTCCCGGTTTTCTTTGCCATCTGCTTTAATGATACAATTTATTGAACTACTCAAACTTGCTTGGCAATTTAAACTAGAAATTACACCCATTTGCGATCGCGCGGGTAGCCACCGCCACCATATACCAAAAGCCCGCCCGCGAGTTTGACCGCAGCCACAACCAAGAAAACTGGCGATCGCGATGAAAATTCGGTTATTGTGGTGAACAAGCCTTCCCTCAACGGACGATCGGCAATGAAAAAAATTTTCTTTCTGTGCTTATTTTTAATCGGGCTTGGCTGGGCAATTTCTAATTTCCCAGGACTTGCTACTCAAGGCACCTACGACTCGATTGTGCTGGATTTCCGCGAAGATATCGGTAATCCTGATATTGCAAAACGAGTAGAAGAACTCGCCCAGCAGTACAAAGTCACACCGCAACTCAACAGTGAGTTTTCTAAAGAGGATAATGTGTATGTTGTCAAGGGCGATCGCACTTTGCTAAACGCCCTGAGAAAATCAAAGTTGGCTAAAGATACCGAATACATTGAACCGAACTACATTTACAGCGCTTACGAGATTCCCAACGACCCAATGTATGTCAAGCAGTGGAATCTCCGCAGCATCAACGTAGAATCGGCTTGGAACGAAACAAAAGGCAGCGGCACAACAGTAGCGGTAATTGATACCGGCATTACTCCCGTCGCCGACTTAAAAGAAACCAAATTTGTACCGGGCTACGACTTTGTAAACGATCGCGCCGAAGCCTACGATGACAACGGCCACGGCACTCACGTCGCAGGTACTGTCGCCCAATCAACTAACAACAACTACGGCGTTGCAGGCATCGCTTACGAAGCAGCTTTAATGCCGCTGAAAGTATTAAGCGGCAGCGGCGGCGGTACAGTTTCCGACATTGCTGAAGCAATTAAATTTGCAGCAGACAACGGCGCAGATGTCATCAACATGAGTTTAGGCGGCGGCGGCGAAAGTCAATTAATGGAAGAAGCCATCGACTACGCCCACTCTAAAGGCGTTGTCATCATCGCCGCCGCCGGCAACTCCGGCGACAGTTCGGCATCCTATCCCGCCCGCTATCCCCACGTCATCGGCGTTTCCGCCCTCGGCCCCAACGAAGAAAAAGCTGATTATTCCAATTTCGGCGCGGGTGTTGACATTTCAGCCCCCGGCGGTTCTGAACTAGGCAAAATTCTCCAAAGTACCATCGACCCAGAAACCGGTGCCGAAATCTTTGAAGGCTACCAAGGTACCAGCATGGCTGCACCTCACGTTGCCGGCGTTGCAGCCCTGATCAAAGCCTCCGGTGTCACAGAACCAGACCAAATTCGCAGCATACTCTTGCAGTCGTCGCGAAATGTCACAGAAGACCCCTTAAACCATTTTGGTTCGGGACACCTAGACGCAGGCGCAGCAGTTCAGCTAGCCCAGCGCGGACAAATCAACTTCCGCGACTTCTTCCGCTGGCTGCGCGACAACGGCTATCTCAGCCCCCGCTTCTGGATAGACGGCGGTGCAGTCGCCCTGTTGCCGAAAATTGCAATGGTGCTCGGTTCTTACCTGCTGGCTTTCATTATGCGGAATTATTTTCCGTTCCAGTGGACTTGGGGCTTTTCCGGCGGCTTGATGGCTGGAAGTTCTGGGTTCTTTTTCCTCCGCAACTTGTTTGTATTTGACTTGCCGCAGTGGCCGATGAGAATCATGGGCAGTTCTATTCCCGAACTCGGCGGTGCAATTAATGGCAGCAGTATGCTGAATCCTTTGTTTGCTAGTGTTTTGATTCCGGGGATTTTGATTGTTTTGCTGTTGGGACATCAACAGTGGAAGTGGATTGCGATCGCCACTTCGATCGGCTTTGCTAGCTGTTTAGCAGTGAATGCTGTAATCTCTCCTGCAGTTTGGGGATTGGGAACTGGTTTAGTAGCACAAACATTCTTGATTGTCAATGCTTTGTTGTGTTTTGGATTGGCACATTTAGCACTTAAAACAGAGGCGCAGTCAGCATGAGTATTACTGTCAAAGGCAAAATTGAACGCCAAGGATTAGGCCCTGGTACCTGGGCTTTGGTTGGCGAAAATGGAGAAACTTATGAACTTAAGGATGCTCCTTCTGACTTGAAAAAAGATGGTTTGAAAGTTAGTGTCAAAGGTATAGTCCGCAAGGATATCATGACTTTTGCGATGATCGGCCCGGTGCTTGAGGTGCAGTCTTTTGAAGTCTTGTAGCTCGATCGACTAATCCAGCTTTCAAACAAAAAAACCCCGGCCTTCATTGGCTGGGGTTTATTAATCAGGGTGCATCTACTAATCTAGTCTCCGGTAACACCGCACCTCTTTCAGGACAATTTCATAAAATTGATGATTTCAGAAACCCGGTTTCTTTCAACATTTCTTGTCACAAAGCCCAAAACTCCTAGAAACCGGGTTTCTCGGCCCATACGTCAGCCCTAAAACTGTCGCTAGCTGTCGTTATAGCTAATTTTTGCCAAAAAAACCCCGGCCAAAATTGGTCGGGAGTTAATTAATCAGGGTGCATCTACCAATTAAGCTTCCTGGGAATTCCACCACAATCCGGAAACTCACCTCAAATTTGTTCAGCATCAGCCTTAACACAAAAAAAACCCGGCCAAAATTGGTCGGGAGTTAATTAATCAGGGTGCATCTACTAATCTAGTCTCCGGTAGCACCGTACCTCTTTCGGGACAATTTCGGAAAATTGATGATTTCAGAAACCCGGTTTCTTTCAACATTTCTCGTCACAGAGTCCAAAACTCCTAGAAACCGGGTTTCTCGGCCCCGATGACTCAGCCATAAAACTGTCGCTACCTGTCGTTATCCCTAATTTTTGCCAAAAAAAACCCGGCCAAAATTGGTCGGGGGTTAATTAATCAGGGTGCATCTACTAATCTAATCTCCGGTAACACCGCACCTCTTTCAGGATAATTTGGCAGAATTTGCGAAAATTCGCGGCTCAGCTTGGATACGCAAAAAAAAACCAAACCAAAATTGGTCGGGAGTTAATTAATCAGGGTGCATCTACTAATCTAGTTATCGTTTTTACAGCGATGGTTTATAAAACAGTTTAAAATATACTCAATGAGTTTATTTTGATGAATTGATACCTGATGTTTTTTTTAAATTTATGCGAGTTATCAGCAAAAGAACCCTGAGAGACTTTTGGGAAAAACACCCCAATGCCGAACCCAATTTATTACAATGGTATCAGCGAACGTCCGAGGCAGCATGGAAAAACCTCGCAGAAGTCCGCCAAGTTTTTCTCGCGTGCCGATATCGTAGGAAATTTTACAATTTTTAATATCAGTGGCAACAACTACCGACTCATTACCTTTATCGATTATGAATATCAGCTAATTTTCATCCGTCGCCTACTAACTCATGCCGAATATAACAAGGAGAATTGGAAAAATGACAGTTGGTTTAAAAACTCCTAGCAACTACTATATGGAACTCATCACCACCTTTCCACCGCGCCCGATCGCTAATGATGATGAATTAATCGCCACGCAAACTCGCATCAATGAAATTCTCGATCGATCGAGTATCACCTCCGACGATCGGGATTATTTAAAAGTGTTGGGTACACTGGTCTATGACTATGAAGAAGAACACGAAATTTGGCCTACCTTGAAAGGAATTGCCCTGGTGAAAACATTAATAAATGAAGATAACGTTTCGCCAGAAAAATTGTTAGAAATCTTTGAGAGTGAAGAGATTTTTAACGAAGTTATGATGAGCAAGAGAGAACTAACTGTCAGTCAATTAAAAAAACTCGGAGAGTTATTTCACATCTCGCCATCTGCTTTTGTGGACTAAAACTTTTCTCTAGCCTCACAGCACCTTTTTCAGGGAAAATCTGACTTTTAACCGCGATACAGGCAGATTGACCCTGACAGGCGTTGATTTAGTGCTGATTTGTGGTAAAAAGTGCGATCGCAAAAAAAACCCGGCCTTCATTGGTCGGGAGTTAATTAATCAGGGTGCATCTACTAATCTAATCTCCGCTAACACAGCACCTCTTTCAGGACAATTTGGCAGAATTTGCGAAAATTGGCGGCTCAGCTTGGATACCGCAAAAAAAAAACCCAAACCAAAATTGGTCGGGAGTTAATTAATCAGGGTGCATCTACTAATCTAATCTCCCACCCGACAGCACCTTTTTCAGGACAATTGCGGAAAATTGATGATTTCAGAAACCCGGTTTCTTTCAACATTTCTTGTCACAGAGTCCAAAACTCCTAGAAACCGGGTTTCTCGGCCCCGATGACTCAGCCATCAAACTGTCGCTACCTGTCGTTATCCCTAACTTTTGCCAAAAAAAACCCGGCCAAAATTGGTCGGGAGTTAATTAATCAGGGTGCATCTACCAATCCACTTTCCTGGGAATTTCATCGCAATCCGGACAGTCGCCACTAAAAACTCAAATTTCTTTGCGGTGAACCAGAGTTGCACTAGCTTGGTCTGTCGGAACTAGCAAGACTTCGCTAATATTGACGTGGGGCGATCGCGTGGCGCAAAAATATACTACATCGGCTACATCATCCGCCGTCAAAGGTGTCAGTCCTTGATAGACATTCTTCGCTTTTTCTGCATCGCCGTGAAACCGGACATTGCTAAATTCTGTTTCCACCAAACCGGGTTCTATTTCCGTCACTCGCACCGCTGTTCCCAAAAGGTCTTGTTTCAACCCATCAGAAATCGCTCTCACCGCTGCTTTGGAAGCACAATAAACACTACCTTTCGGGTAAGCTTGGCGGCCTGCTATTGAGCCGATATTGACTACGTGGCCGCCGCCTCGGCTGACCATTCCCGGTACGATGTAGCGAGTCATGTAAAGCAAGCCTTTCACATTGGTATCAATCATTTCTTCCCAATCTTGAAAGTTGCCTTCGTGCAGTTTGTCTAAACCGCGGCTCAATCCGGCATTGTTAATCAGAATATCGATGTTTTTCCACGCATCGGGAAGCGCAGCGATCGCCGATTCGACTTGCGGGCGATCGCGCACGTCCAATTCTAGCAAGTAAATCTCGTTCATCGACGGGACGGATTTTGTTTCTACAAGTTCCTTTGCCAGTCGATCGAGCTTTTCAACGCGGCGGGCTGCTAAAATTAGTTTAGCTCCACCTTTGGCAAATATCTGGGCACAAGCCGCTCCGATACCGCTACTCGCACCCGTAATGAAAACAATTTGATTTTGGATAGAAATCATTTTTTGGTTATTGGTTATTGGTTATTGGTTATTGGTTATTGGTTATTTGTTATTCGTTATTCGTTGTTGGTTATTGGTTATTTGTTATTGGTTATTGGTTATTTGTTATTCGTTATTCGTTGTTGGTTATTGGTTATTTGTTATTGGTTATTGGTTATTGGTTATTTGTTATTGGTTATTCGTTGTTGTTTATTGGTTATTCGTTGTTGGTTATTTGTTATTAAGCTGTTGCGACAGTTAAATTGAATGTCAAAAAACATCTAAATCTTGTGGGTGTACCGCCCGCCCTGAACATACAATTTAAATGCGTGACAGCTTAGTTACTCACTTGGGGCTACTAATAACTAATAACATTAATATTCACAGCCAACTGTCAACTGCTAACTGTCAACAGCCAACAGTCAACAGTCAACAATCAACACTCAACAATTCCCATAACACCTATTTTTATTACTTGACAACCCGCAACCGCACGCTAACCGTTGCAATTCCGCCTTGTCTCATCAAAACTGCTGATATCCAGCGATTCTCTGGCGTGGCCGGGGCTTTCCCTACTTTAAAAATACCCCCAGAATTCAGCAACTCCAAGTCGATTTCTGACGGATTAAACAATGTTTTTTCGGTAATCGGTTCATCCAAAACAGTTCCTATTAAAATATCGTCGCCGATTGGTTCTCGAACAATGGCATCAAAATGGTACTCTTCCCCCACTTTCACTTGTTCGGGCCAACTCACTTGAATTGTGGGAGGATTTTTACCAGAAGTCAGCTCAGTTTGTTCTGCTAAAATCTCTTGCTTAACTATTTTTTCACCTTCAAAACGCTGCTGAGAACGGATGGTAGCTTTGAGATTTAAGTCGAGGCCATCTTTTTTCTGAGTGCCGGTAATTGTAGTTACGGTTTCGGCGATAATGGCGCTACCTTCGGTTTTCCAAGATTTGAGATCGGTGCGGTAATTTAAACTCGGATATCGATCCCAGAGTTGGGTGAGGGCTTTTTCCATGATGCGGCTGTTTAAGCCGTCAGAATGGGTGAAATTTGCGCTGTAAAATGCCATGACTGCTTTGACATCGCGTCGGTTGGCTGCTGCGTCAATTTCTGTTAGCAGTTTGGTGAGGGGGGCGGGCGCATTGGCTGGGGTTTGGACGATCGCCCTGGGAGTAGCCCCCATCGGCGCGATCGCCCCTACAGCAGTTGGATGCAGCACGCCAGCACTTACCGCTGTTAAACATAACAACATTTGAGCGATCGACAGCCCGCAGTTAAAGCCAAAAACGATCGGGCGTTGGCGCAGCCCGCCCCTACGGGGGCTGCGCCAACGAAGAGGATCGGCTTTTTCGTCCCGACGGCTGCAAAAATACTGAGATACACTTGGCACTAAATTCAACAAATTACGCATTAGATGATACTTTGGTTATTTGTCAGGGGTCGCGGCACGGGCAATTGTTCGCCTGCAACGAAAACTGACAACGGAAGGAGGGACATGGCACAATCTAATTTTAGATGGCTGATTGAAAATTGGCTGAAACTGCCGGAATAATAAGCATAATAATCTAAAACCTCTAATCTAAAATCGATCGACCTGTGGAACTTGTAAAAGAGACAAATACCTTGACAAAAGCCCCCCTGCGGTTGTTGGTTGCAGCTAGCGGTACCGGAGGACATTTATTTCCAGCGATCGCCACCGCCGCCGAGTTGACCGACTGTCACATCGAATGGCTGGGAGTCCCAGACCGCATGGAAACGCAGTTAGTTTCATCGCTTTACCCCCTCCACACGATCGCCGTCGAAGGCTTTCAGCAGCGATTTGGACTCGGTACAGCGCGTATTTTGGGCGGACTGCTCGGCTCGATCCTTAAGGTGCGAAAGTTGCTTAAAGAAGGAAATTTTCAGGGAGTGTTTACTACCGGCGGTTACATCGCAGCACCGACAATTTTGGCGGCTCGCTCTTTGGGTTTGCCGGTGATTCTCCACGAATCTAACGCAATTCCCGGAAAGGTGACGCGGTGGTTTAGTCCTTTTTGCACTGCTGTGGCGATCGGATTTGCAGCAGCAGCCAAACATTTACCCCGCGCGAAAACCGTGGTTGCTGGTACACCGGTGCGATCGCAATTCCTCACGCCGCAACCTCTAAAGTTACCAATTCCTGACAGCGTACCTGTAATTTTAGTCATGGGCGGCTCTCAAGGTGCTGTCGCAGTCAATCAATTAGTGCGCGAGTGTGCACCGGCTTGGTTTGATGCAGGTGCTTGGGTAGTTCACCTCACCGGAAATAATGACCCGGATGCTGAGAGTTTGAAGCACGAGCAATATTTGTCAATGCCATTTTACGACAATATGGCGAGTTTGTTGCAGCGAGCAAATATAGCAATTAGTCGATCGGGCGCTAGTGCTCTGACAGAATTAGCTGTTACCGGAGTACCTTCTATTTTAATTCCTTTTCCTTACGCCGCTGACGACCACCAAAGATTTAACGCCGAAGTATTTGCCGCATCAGGAGCCGCCGCAGTATTCCGTCAAAGCGAACTCACAGCAGAAGTATTGCAAAGCAAAGTGTTGTATTTATTAAAAGATTCCGAATATTTGGCCAAAATGTCTCAAGCTGCTGCTCACTTAGCGGTGACAGACAGTACGGAACGTTTGGCAAATTTGGTCAGAGAATTGTTGAGTCGGTAGTAAAAATTTGACATCGCTACTAATTTAACAAGATATTTTTTAATCAGGGTAAAGCGTAAAGTCTCTATCCAGCCAAATAATATAAAGCACAGCCCCATCTCGATAACCAACCATCGGAGCCATCCCGCCAAACCGAAAAGCAATAAAATTTACATCATCCTGAAGATGGCTAGGAATAGCCACTCTCATGGAACTTTTAGCAATCTTCTCATAGCCAGAGCCGTGACGGCCAGAAGCATTAATCTGGCTTCAGGTAAGCTGACTTAACTTGTAGAGAGTATCTGCAAAAGCTGCCTTTTCATCTTTTGTACACTGAGAAAGAAAGTAATCTTTATTCATGTATCGCAAAGAAAATAAAGGCGACTGCTGCTGGGGCCCTAAATCAACAGTTTCCCTAGCTGAAATCTTGGTTCTTGTTTCTTGGCCCTGATTTGCCTTAAACTGCTTCTTGACAATTGAGTTGAGTCTTGAAGTATTCCTGAAGCGATTGATGAGTAATTGTACCGCTATTTTGAGCTGCAAGTTTCCAGGGATATTCTTCTTGCGTCATGTTGCGTAACTTCCATGCAGCAAACTGCCCAAACACTGAGTAAACTTCATCAAGCAGGCTCTTAGTTGTTTCGTCATAAATCGAAAAGTCTATATCTTCAGGACATGGAATTGCACCAGCACCATACTTTTTATAGTGACGGTATAAATCAGGAACAACCGGGCCGTGAGTCCATGCTTCTATCGCTTCAGGAAATAGCAGTTCGTCGTACAAAGCTAAACGAAAGCCTTGAGCATAGTAAAGCAATTTCTG
Source organism: Tychonema sp. LEGE 06208 (assembly GCF_015207505.1). Lineage (GTDB taxonomy): Bacteria > Cyanobacteriota > Cyanobacteriia > Cyanobacteriales > Microcoleaceae > Microcoleus. The sequence goes on along the minus strand of NZ_JADEWT010000004.1, from coordinate 2,189 downwards.
AAGTTTGAGATTAGATATCAGATCGCCAGCATCTTCACTTACCTGAGCCAAAAAGTATTTGGCTGTATCATCACAACTCAGCATAACTTACTTGGTTATCATTAAACGGCTTATTTCCATAATACTAGATGCGATCGCCCTAGGCGACATTCAGCTTCACAAAATCAACCACCGACGCTAAGCCATCCTGAGTCTTCAAGTTAGTAAAAACAAAAGGTTTCTCCCCGCGCATCTTTTTAGCATCCCGTTCCATCACCCCCAAATCTGCACCCACAAAAGGCGCGAGGTCTATCTTATTAATCACTAATAAATCCGATTTAGTAATTCCCGGCCCGCCCTTGCGCGGAATTTTATCGCCCGCAGCCACATCAATTACATAAATTGTCAAATCTACCAACTCCGGGCTAAAAGTCGCCGCCAAATTGTCGCCGCCGCTTTCGACAAAGACTAAATCTAAATCAGTAAATTTGTGTTCTAACTCTTCTATAGCTACCAAGTTGATCGAAGCATCTTCGCGGATGGCTGTGTGGGGACAGCCTCCCGTTTCTACGCCCAAAATGCGATCGCTCTCCAAAGCTTGACTCCGAACCAAAAACTGTGCATCTTCCTGAGTATAGATATCATTAGTCACCACAGCAATCTGGTACTGCAGTCGCAGCGCCTTACACAAAGCATCAAGCAAAGCAGTTTTCCCCGAACCAACCGGGCCAGCAATTCCTACACGAAAAGCACTCATAATTATTTTGGTAATTGGGCATTGGGCATGGGCCAAACAGGGCATTGGGCATCGGCCAAACAGGGCATTGGGCATCGGCCAAACAGGGCATTGGCCAAACAGGGCATCGGCCAAACAGGGCATCGGGGATGGGAAGTCGAAAGTTCAAACATTCTTCCCTCTTCCTTCTTCCGACGGACTTACATCCGTTACATCCGTTACATCCGTTACATCCCGTACATTGCTCGTTGCCGAACTTCCTTCTTCCTGATGACGTTGTACGGAAAGCTCCGAGGCGACAGCAAAACATGACTGATGACTAATGACTAATGACTAATGACTGATGACTAATGACTAATGACTAATGACTAATGACTAATGACTAATGACTAATGACTAATGACTAATGACTGATGACTAATGACTAATGACTGATGACTAATGACTAATGACTAATGACTAATGACTGATGACTGATGACTAATGACTGATGACTAATGACTAATGACTAATGACTGATGACTAATGACTAATGACTAATGACTAATGACTGATGACTAATGACTAATGACTGATGACTAATGACTTCCAATTTTCAACTCCGAAACAATCGAGTGTACTGAATTTCATGGGCCATGCTAGCCAGTCCCAATCCCCAACTACAACTAGCAAGATCATCGTCTTCTAATTGTAAAACTTCTCGCGCCGTAGAGTTAATTTGAAACTGTAAATCTAACAGCAACTGCTGGCCTGCAGTTTGACCCAAAGGAATCAGTTTCACGCCCGCACTCGCCAAATTTGCAGCCCAACTGTACAAATATCCTAACACGGCGGCTTCCTCTTCTATCTGCCAGTTGGCGGCGGCAATGCCAAAGCCGATCGCAAAATTGCACGGATTGCCGCCAGATTCCACCAAATCTTTGACAATAGTTGTTAAATCAGAAACAACGGGCGATTCCCTGCGGGATAGCTTCGCTTCACGCAAATCCAGCAACAACCGCGTCAAAGTCCGTCCCATCTGCCAACTTTGCAAGCGCAACTCTTCACTTTCCTTAGCAGCAGTCGCCCAAGCATTCCAGTAATTCAAAGCCCTCAAATCCCCAATTTTTGCCGCCCTCAAAGCCCGTATCGCCACAGCAGCTTCTACTCGCACCGCCCCGAATTGCAGCGAATTTTCCAACCAATTCCTCAAACTAATCTCGCTGTCGATCGCACCGGTTTCTACCAGACTTTCGATTCCCTCAGAATAACTATAAGCTCCCACAGGCGCAAAAGCTAACTGCAACAAACATAAAAGTTGATTGTTCACTGTTGACTGTTGACTGTTGACTGTTGACTGTTGACTGTTGACTGTTGACTGTTGACTGTTGTTATTTGTTATTTGTTATTTGTTATTTGTTGGTTGTTGTTTGCAATGCCCGATGCCCGATGCCCTGTTTGGCCGATGCCCTGTTTGGCCCATTCCCCATTCCCC
>NZ_JADEWT010000049.1 GCF_015207505.1 Tychonema sp. LEGE 06208 | reverse complement strand
ATTCACAGAGGAGATATGACTGTGCGCGTAACGTGCAAATGCGGTCAGCGAAAGGAACCCTAGCAATAGGGATATTAAGACCCAAATGTCTTAAGAATCCTCGTGCCCGATTGCCGAGGAGTGTCAATAATTAAATATTTTGCATGGTGCGTCACTTTGGCATTTTTTGCCCAAACTATCTGTCGCAGGTGATGCACCCTAATCTGTTAATAATTAAATAGCGATCGCCCCATCCCCTCTCCAATAACAAAAGAAGACCGATCGCACCCAAAATACTCTGGATACCGATACCGCAGGATCGCGGGGGGTTCCCGCTGCTTTTACCAACGTGGAAATTTTGGAATTGTCGATCGCAACTTTGGGCCGATTTGTCGCTCAAATTAAGCGGCCGCTGGGAATCGGTACGCTAATGTTGGAGGACGGCTCCACCGTGCAGGGCTTTTTGTGCGAATCTTATGCTGTCGCAGGTGCGATCGATATTTCTCATTTCGGCGGTTGAGGAGCTGATAACTCCGGCTTTTAAGCTAAGTTAGAATGGCAAATTTCTACCACTGTGCCAAATCATGCCATCAGCAGTACCTAACATTATCATCATCACAACTCCAACCCCCTCCAGCGGTGGTACCAGCCCCGGAGGGTCAGTTAAGGCTAAGAATGGTACCAGCGGCCCCGACTCCCTCAGCGGTACTGGGGGCGCTGACTTGATATTCGGTTTGGGCGGGGCTGACAGCATTTTTGGCTTGGCGGGAAACGATTCCCTCTACGGCGGCGACGGCGACGACTCAATTACAGGCGACGCGGGCAATGATTTGCTGTTTGGCGGTTCAGCCCGCGACAGCGTTTTCGGCAACGCGGGCGACGATACTGTCTACGGCGGCAAAGGTGCTGACTCGGCAAGCGGCGACGAGGGCAATGATTTGCTATTTGGCAACCAAGATAGCGATACTTTGTTGGGCGGCGCGGGCGATGATACCCTGTTTGGGGGTAATGGTGACGACTCGCTGTTTGGCGGTATTGGGGATGATTGTTTGTCGGGCGATCGCGGCAGAGATACTTTAACTGGTGGCGCTGGAAATGATACTTTTGCGATCGGGCGTTTTGCAGATGGCGATGTGATTACCGATTTTACTGTTGGTACTGATAAAATTCGCTTGAGTGCCGGCCTCACCTTTGGCGAACTCAATATTTTCGCTGGATCTGGAACTTCGACGAGTACAATTATTCAAATTACAAGCAGCAAGGAAATTCTGGCTACTGTATTGGGAGTTACTTCTATCCCTAGGGCGGACTTTATTTTTTAATTGGGAATCGATAATCGGGAATCGGTAATTGGGAATTGAGCTTGCGGGTACTTTTGAGTCTGAAGTTTTTAATGTTGAAGTTTTCAACTCAGGCAAGGCTTGGGCGTTGTCAGTAACCAAGACATCTCAAAAGTTTTCAACTTCCTTCTACCTTCTTCCATCTATCCCTTAAATTGGTTAAAAATCCGTTGCCGAACTTCCTTTTGACCGATGACGGATGACGGATGACTGATGAATGATGAATGGTGAATAATGAATGATGAATTAGAGGGCAGATTTTGCCTTTTTTCTAGCTGTTTGTATCATACATTGTTAGCTAAACCCACCGTACAGAATGCTAATAATTACTGATTTTTTACTACTGATAAATGAAGGCAAATCTCGCTTTTTTTAGTCGTTTTTATCAGACATACTTAGCTAAAGCCGCCGTACAAAATGCTAATAATTAATAACAATTCTTTGACTTCTATCAGGGTAAAATGACTAACGACTAACAACTAAGAGGGCGGGCACGCACCATCCACCGCCCCTACCAACTAACAACAACTAAGAGGGCGGGCACGGGGGTACCGCCCTACCAACTAACAACCAACAAATAACCAACAACAACAAACAACAAGCAACAAATAACAATTAACGAATAACAACTCACAACTAACAACTAACAACCAACACCTAACAACTAACAACCAACACCTAACAACTAACTAATGACTACAGACGGTTTTCTCAATCTTAACAAACCTGCGGGCATGACATCTCACGACTGCGTGGGGCGAGTGCGCCGAATATTGCAACTCAAGCGAGTCGGACACGGAGGAACCCTCGATCCTGCAGTGACTGGCGTTTTGCCGATCGCCCTGGGTAAAGCAACCAGACTGCTGCAATTTCTCCAACACCATAAAGCTTACCGAGGTACGATTCGGTTTGGTTTAACTACCGCTACAGACGATTTAGAAGGAGAAATCATCCATTCTCAACCTGTGCCGGATTTGAGTTTAGAAAAAGTCCAAGCTGCACTGCCGAATTTTTTGGGGAAAATTGAACAGTTTCCGCCGAATTTTAGTGCGGTTCAGGTGGGAGGAAAACGCCTTTACGAGTTAGCTAGAAAAGGTGAAACTCTGGAAGTTGCTGCTAGAAATGTTGAGGTTTTTCGGCTGGAAATCTTGGATTGGCGGCCGGGGGATTTTCCTGAGTTGGATTTGTCGATCGCCTGCGGGCCCGGTACTTACATTCGGGCGATCGCGCGGGACTTGGGTGCACTGTTGAATGCAGGCGGTACTTTGGCTTGTTTGACTCGTACCGAAAGCAGCGGTTTCTCGATCGACCAAAGTCTCACTTTTGCAGAATTGGAACAGCAAATACAGGAGAATACATTCAGCCCGATTTTGCCCTCGGTGGTTTTGGGACACCTAGGTGCGATCGTCCTTTCTCCTGAATATACCAAACGCTGGTTTCAAGGACAGCGCCTCCCCATTCCCGAAACAATAACACCGCAGGAAACACCGAACAATTCCCCCGCAAACTTAATACCCCAACCTCCCTATCCCTTGCAAGTTTACGATACAAATGGTAAATTCTTAGGTATCGGTCAAGTAGCTTCCTCAGAAACAAGTACCATATTGTCTCCTCAAATTGTGCTTTAGTTATCCAAGAGGTAAAAATGAAAATAGGTATAATTGGCGCGGGAAATGTTGGCGGAACTCTGGGACGAATTTTCAGTCAAAAAGGTCACTCGATTGTATTTGGTGTCAGAGATCCCCAGAGCGCAAAAGTACAGTCTGCTGTAGCTTCTACAAGAGGAAATGCACGAGCCGCTAGCCTTGTAGAATCTGCCAGTCACGGTCAATTTTTGATCTTAGCAATGCCTTGGAATGGCACGCAAGAGGCGATCGCCGCTGCGGGAGATTTGACTGGCAAAATTGTTATTAACGCTACAAATCCGATGGAGCTGACACCCGCTGGACTTGCTGCGGGACTGACAATCGGACACACAACTTCGGCGGCAGAAGAAATTGCCGAATGGGCGATCGGATCGCAAGTTGTGAAAGCTTTTAACAACATTGGCGCAAGCTGTTTAAAAAATTTGCACTTCTGTTCGCAAACAGCAACCGCTTTTATTTGCGGAGACAATATAGATGCCAAGAAAATTGTCACTAATCTCGCGCAAAACATCGGATTTGAAGTTGTAGATGTCGGGGAACTCAAGCAAGCTCGATTGCGGAAACCGCTGGGGATGTTGTTGATTAACCTAGCTTTCAGCGGTATGGGACAAGATTTTGCGATTAATTTAATCCAGCGCTGAGGTGAAAATTGTGAAAGCATTGCCGATCGGATTAATTCGATCCTACAAAATGGTGATTTCTCCTTACTTGCCTAACGCCTGTAGGTTTCAGCCCACTTGTTCGCAATACGCGATCGAAGCCATAGAAAGATTTGGGACACTCCGCGGCTGTTCAATGGCCGTTAAGCGGATTTTGCGCTGTCATCCTTTTCATCCTGGGGGTTGCGATCCAGTACCTCCCAAAGATAACGAGGAAAATTAATTTTTAGTTGTCAGCATAATTTTAGCTATTAATTAGTGCGATCGAGAGGCTTTGCACCCTCATGGCTAACACTCCCGAGGGGAATCATACCATTTGAAATACTTTGACTTCCTTCGACTAAGCTCCTCGGACAAGTCGCCCTCCAAGTTTGAAATTGAACAATTGAAAATGGCTGATGAATTAAGGGTTTCCAACCAGGGCAAAGGAGTTGCATTATTCTAGGGGATTGATACCCCGACCCGATCCTGGGTATGGTGTATTGATAACAACAAAATTGGATCGGTGCCGACAAGAGTACGCTCGATCGGTTGCGTACTCTTCTAGGCACATATTCGTTTTGGTTATGGTCATCGATCTGACATGATATGATGCGGTTAAATTCGCAGCACCAAGTTTTTTTAAATGAATAAAATTCAGTAATATTACTGTTATTGTTCACAACTCAGCAGCTATATAATGGTACAAACAGAGTACAGGGGATGCGAGTTGATATGTCTGCTACCGCAATCGGATACAAAATGTTGTCCCATACTATGGCCGTGCTCGGCCAAAAACAAGCAACTGGGAAACTCCTGTTAGAACAAGGGGAACAACAGTGGCAACTTTACTTTTTTCAGGGTTGTTTGGTTTATGCCACAGGAGGATCGCACAGGGCGAGGCGCTGGTACAGGGCGATCGGGCAACACTGTCGCAACTTTCAAGTCGATCTTAGAGACCTTGATGCTGGGGAACTTTGGGAATATCAACTGCTTCAACGAGGGATAGCAGACAGCGAAATGAGTCTGGAACAAGCTAAGGCGATCGTCCGCAGCAGCATTTCCGAAGTGTTCTTTGCTCTGATCGGTCAATCGGGTTTGCGCCGGGAGTGGCGTCCCTCTTCAAAATATTTTTCTAAAGTTATCTCTACTTTGATGCTGTCCGTAACGGAAGTAGAGCAAATTTTGTGTTCTACAGAACAAATTTGGCAGCAGTGGAAAGCAATGGGTCTGTGGCTGGTAGATCCAGAACAAGCACCGCTTTTAAAAGCGTCCGCCGAATTGCAGAAAAATCGATTTAGTTCTAATTCTTTGATGGCTTTGGCTAACGTCTTTAACGGCGAAAATACTCTTTGGGATATTGCATTTAAGAAAAAACAGTGCGTCACAGTGGCAACTCGCGCTTTAGTTAATTACATCAAGCAAGGTTTAGTAAATTTCCGCACAGTACCAGATTTGCCATCGCCGATAGAACAGTGGCGCCTTGCCGCAGCGATCGCCCGCCCCGGTCGCCCTTTGATTGCTTGTATCGATGACAGTCCCACAGTCTGCGAATTTTTAGAGCAAATTTTATTGCCGGCAGGGTATCGAGTCCTAAAAATTCAAGACCCGATGCAGGGGGTGGGCATCATTGCCAAACACAAGCCTGATTTAATTTTTATGGACTTAGTGATGCCGAATACAAGCGGCTTTGCTTTGTGCAATTTTTTGCGAAAAACACCGGCTTTTCGCGAAACTCCGATCGTGTTTTTGACAGGTCAAGCCAGTATAATTGACCGCACGCGAGCAAAATTAACAGGTGCTTCCGATTTTTTGAGCAAGCCGGCGAGTCCAGAACAGGTTTTGCAAATAGCTGATAAGTATTTGAAGGCAAAAGGCGATCGCAGCCCTTTAGCCACGCGCCACCACGATTTACTCAATTCGCACCAACTTACCTTAGCAAATTCTTGAACCAAAATTCTGCTTAAAAAGTATCGCTGCCGATCGCGCGGATCAGCCTCGGGCGCACTCTACAAGCATTTAGGCCGCAAGCTCTCAACCGTGACAGTCATCAGTCATGAGACTTGAGTTGCACTCAATCGCAAACAAGATTGAATGTATCTGCGTCCATCAGTGTTTGTACCCTTGAAATCTGCGGTTAACATCATCAGAGATTGAGGGATTGAGGGATTGAGGAATCAATACCTTATTTTTCGCTCGAATTGCTATAATCCATCAAACTTAATATTTTAACTATGAGCGATCGAACCCCGCAGGTAAGCGTGGTAATTCCGGCTTACAACTGTGCAGCTTACATCTGCCAAGCCGTAGATAGCGTGCTGCACCAAACCTATACAGACTGGGAAATTATTGTAGTAGACGACGGTTCCCGAGACGACACCAGATTAATTTTGGAGCAATATGGCGATCGAATTCGTTACATTCACCAACAAAATCAAGGAGTTTCCATCGCCAGAAATCGCGGTATTGAGCTAGCCCGAGGAGAATTCATCGCCTTTCTCGATGCAGATGACTACTTTTTACCCCACAAAATAGCAGCACAAATGGCTGTATTTGCAGCGCAACCAAATCTAGGAATAGTCCACAGTGGCTGGCGTCAAGTCAACAGTATAGGCGAACCCATAAAAGATGTAAAACCCTGGCAAAACGTCCCTAAATTAGACTTAGAAATGTGGCTGCGGTGGAAACCAGTATTACCTAGCGCGATGGTATTTCGCCGCCATTGGTTAGAGCGCGCCGGCGGATTTGACCCTCGATTTCCCCCAGCAGAAGATACAGATTTAGTGCTGCGTTTAGCCTTAATGGGATGCGAAGCAGATTGGCTGCAGCAAATAACTGTTTGCTACCGCCAGCACGAACAAAGCGCCATGTACAAAGGTTTACCGCAGGCTAAATCCCTCGCCGCCGTCACGGACAATTTTTTTGCCCGCCCCGAATTGCCCGATAAAATACGTTTGTTGGAAAAGCAAATCAAGTACAGTACCTTAGTTTGGATTGCTTGGTATTTGTACCGCACCGGGCATTCTGTTGAAATGGTAGAATTTTTGCAGCGTTCTTGGAATTATACGCCTTATTTGCCTGTAGAAACAGTAATTAATTGGGCGGACTGTTTTGCCGAATTTTCGCGGGATGCGGGGAATGAATTCGATGCGGATTTATTAGCTCAATCTCCTGAGTGGCAGCATTTAATGCAGTGGACAATGCTCGCGATCTAATTGGGATTTAAATGGTCTGTCAACAATCGGAATAGTAAATTCACTGTTAACAGTTAACATCATGTATGAGTGTTACCGGAATTGATATGACACACCAGGGCGGGTGAAACCAAGTTTTTCAGCGTTGTTAAAGACTAAGAACCCATATTTGCTTCAACTCTCAACTGTTGAAGGTTTCTGTTCGTTAGCAGCCTGGATATCCTGCCACCAAACATAGACATAAGGCCATATGAATGTCTCATCATCTAGCTTCACTGTCACCTCATAACGGTTAATATGCGTGAGTTCCCCAGTTCTGCCATTCAAATACAATTGTTTGGGATTGTCGGTGATAATTTCTACTTTTTGATTCAACAGCGGCTGCATCTGGGTAGAAGAACCATGAAACGGATTTTTGCCTTTGAGCACATAGCCGCCAATCACAGATAAGTACATTGAAGCCATAAAAAATACCGTCAACAAACCCACCATTAGCAGAGTTTTTTGTGGCAAGAAATTGGTATAAACGCTCGCAACTCCTAGTACCATAGTTCCGAAAAACAAACAACTTGGCAGTACCAGCCCATCTCCCAGAAACACGATACCAAAAAATATCAGTACGAGCTGACAAGCAAATAATGCAGCCACCCAACTCCACCCAGCTAGCAACGATGAAGACAGCAGCCAATTCATTGCTACAATCAGGACGATCGCCATTGCCACAATCCAAACCGGTGGCGTATCATACTGTGTGAAGGGAAGAAGCACAAAAAACACTAAAGCATAGGCACAACTCGCAACAATATAGGCAAATTGACCAATTATTTCGTTCCTGTTCAACATTGTTAAAAGAGTGGCACTGTCGATTACTTGGGATCGATAGACTTAACAAATTGTTGCACGGGCTGCGGTAGAGCCGGTACAAAAGTTTTTCTAAAACCCTTAACATCAAATACTCGCCACAAAATACCCACCGCCACCGTCAAGAAAAATAACGCTCCCAAAAAATTGAACGCACCAGACAAAAAACTGCTATTTCTTTTTTTCGGCGGCGTAATATTTTTCATCCGATATACAGCCGGCTCGTAATCTCTAGACTCCTCGCGAATGCGCGGCGGCTTTTTGGCGCGCGGAGTCGCACTGCGGTTCCCAGTGAAACCCGTGTGATTAGTTTTAGTAGAAGCGATCGGCGAATTCAACTCAGAAGTGCCGCGCATCCCCGTGAACTTGCTAGCAGAAGTCCCGGTTTTACCGACAGCAACATCCTGAATTCTGCTGTTAGAGCGCTGAGTCGATTGGCGATCGGCGAGGGTACGCATCAAACTTTGCAATTGCTGAGTCACCGCCGGCGGGCGTTCCCCTTTCCTCGCCCAATTTAACAGCATAGCCCCGGTAATCCCGCAGAGATTCGCAGCCCCGACAGAAGCCAGCCGCTTCAGTAGAGGCTGGCTGTTTGACACAAAAATCAACAAAGCCTCCGGGTGTTCCTGAGCCAAACCGTAAACGCACTGAGCCGTCGCCACCACGAGCATTGCTTGCTTGCTTTGATTTTTGATCGAAGGTTCAAGACCTCGGTGCGTCTCTTGAGCGTCAGTTGCAATCCAGCCGCTTTCGGCAAAAAAGCGCATAAATTCCTTAGCGATTTGTTCGATAGCCGGTTCCACCGCTTCGCCGGTAAGACGATCTATTTCGTCGTACACTACTTCCGGGATATAGCAAGTTCCCACCTTGGCATATTCTTGCCACACTTGGGTTCTGCCAGCCATCAAAACATCTGCATCAAAAGTTACCAATATAGGAGGAAGTTGATTAGCCATGACTTTATCCTAGATGTTCAGATAAGTTATTTAAACTCGATCGAGTTTAAACAAATTTTGGGTTGTTCAAAAATCTACTTTCGGTAAAAAATAAATTGCTCGGGGCCGCGCCCTTAATTGGAGATTAGTAGTTAGGAATACCGTCGCCTTCAGTTCCCCAGTTCGATCGCCCAATTCCTAGATTTGACTAATTTACTGCAACGCCAGAGTCTGTTACCAAAGACCGGCGGCTGCTGTTAGTTCCCGATTCCCAAACGGCCGGCCAAAGCCGGAGTCAAGGGTAAAAGCGCAGCAATCATCAAAAACAAAGCTAGCAAACCCAAAGCCGCGCGAGCGTCATCAGGCTCAGTCAGTTCGTTGAGGCTCGGCCGCTCCAGATTCCGCTGTAAAATCAGAATCACGATCGCCCAATATAGAGCCAAGGGATTAACTAAAGAAGCGATCGCCAGCACTACAAACGTCGCCAAAGTCGCGCGACTGGCAATTTTGCGGCCGTAGATTGCTTGTATAATTCTACCCCCATCCAACTGTCCTGCAGGCATCAAATTAAGCGCCACGATTACCAAGCCCAACCAACCGATAACTACCAGCGGGTGAACGTCAACAATCGGCTGCAGCAAAGCCGAACCCAACACCACTTTTGCCAAAGCCCCCACCAAAACCGAGCCCTTGAAATATTCTGCAGGAATTTGAAACAAACTGCCGGGGTGAGAAAGCAGCAAACCTGTAATCAGCATTAGGAGAGAAACTATTCCGCCAGCCGCCGATCCGGCAAAAGCGATATCAAACAAAACTTTACGGTTGGGAAGCAGCGACTCAAAACGTTCGATCGCCCCAAAAGAACCTATTTGCAAAGTTGGTATAAAAAACGGCCAACTCAAGCCAACATTGTATTGATTTGCTACCACTCGGCGAGCAATTTCTCCCGAGCCTAAAACCGCCCAAATTCCCGCCGCCACTGGCAGAACTTCTAGATATCGATGCGGCGAACCAAAGAAATCGAAACCTAGCAGCAAACCGCCAGTTTCCAAGCTAGTAGCAATTGTTGCCAGCAGCAGCACGACTGCTAGGATTTTTTGAGATACGGTAGTTGGCTGGGGGTCATTTGTGCTCGGCAAGATAATAACTACCGGCTTTTCGTCCTGATTGTCTACTAAAAATAGGCGGTAGCGATCGTTTAATCTTGCTTGCAAACTTGCGGTCAAACGCGAGTGTACTTGTTCGGGGTCTCCCCGGAGATTGCCTTTCAAGATTACCCCATCTTGATAGGGAATTGTTTCTGTGGCAAAGAAAGTATCGATGCCAAAAATGCCTTGAATTGCCTTGAGGTCTTCAACAGGAACGGGAATTATTTCTACTTCATTGGTTCCTGGTGACGAGGTGACGGTTTTAATCGTTTCTTTGGCTGATGTCGGCTGCGAGTCGGGGGGCGAGAAACCATCGGTTTGGGGCTTTTCTTGGGCAGTATCGCGCGACTTTAGCACTGCATCCAAGGCAGCCTGACGCAATTGCCGGCCCAGATAAATGTATAATCCTGTGGATGCCACTAGCAGCAACAATACTGCCACTAGATTGAGGTAAATCCCGGCGGCGAACAAACCAAAGAACAGCAGCCAAGGAGTCATCAGCGCCACTGACTGCAACCAAGCCAAAATTCCTAGTTTGCCTCGATCTCTGGCGCGATAAAATCCCCAACCCAGAATTCCCACAGAAAGCAATAAGAGTGCAATTGTTGCCGTATTGTCCGATGCAATTAGTGGCATTCCGGTTGCTTGGGCTAATAGGGGCTTTAATTGATCGATCGCGGTGTCGTAGGGCAATAGCATTAAATCTTGGGGAATATACAATATATTTGCTGGGATCATTATCCAAACCTGTCGGAAACTAGCCTGAACTAAGGATAACTCTTGAGGGCTACTCGGCCCACAACAGCGGTCGCTGTTTTAACTTTGCCAGCGACAGGCTATTGACACGATGGTCTTTTTATGATAATACACCGACGGCGACCAACAGATGCGGAGATGAGTAGTGTCGATCGGGAAGCGGGAAAATGGGTAGCAGTTGGGCCTGCGGGACTTTTTTACAGATTTGACTTAGTGCGGGATGACCGAATTCGGAACAAATGCAGGACAAATAAGGTTTGAACCAGTCTCGCCATTCAAATCAAAAACGGCTGAAAGTATTACTGTGTATAGTGTTGTTTTAACGGGTACGGCAGGACTTGAACCTGCGGCTCGCTGCTTAGAAGGCAGTAGCCTCAAATTATTGTATCACCCTGTGCGTAAGCTTCTTAGTTTTTTGTCATGCAAAATGCGAAACAAATGCGAAACAAATGCGAAACAATTTGGTACTGTAGGTGTGCAGAGTTAATGACCTAACCATGCAAGTAAACAAATCTCAGCGTCGGAAAAAAGGGACTGTAGGGGTGATGGTAAGCCGGGGTCTGCTACGCCTTCATTTACCTCGCGAGCTTTACGGGGGTAAAAATAAGTTTGTGTGCATGGGTCTGCCGGATACTTTGGAAAACCGGGCGATCGCAGAATGCAAGGCTAAGCAGATTGAGCTTGACATCCTTACAGGAATGTTTGACCCAAATGATTTAAGCAAATACAAACCTGTCCAACTCCACAAACACAGCGGTAACCTGGTCCAGGCTAAATTTGGGGCAACAAGTCTGACGCTACAAGAATTGTGGGACAAATATTTAAACTACAAGCAGAACACGCTCAAGCCAAAGTCTTTGCATTACTTGCAGACTACGTTGGGGCGACACATAGCCAAGTGTCCTTCGGATATTCTGCAAGCGCTAGAAGTTCGCGAAGTCCTTTTAGGGACAACAACGGGGGACATGACTAAGCGCATTCTTACTCACTTAAATGCTGCTGTTAGTTGGGGTATCAAGCATAGGTTGATTACTTTACCTGTTAGTCCTTACAAAGATATGGCTAATGATTTGCCTAAGTACAACTGGCAAAACGACCCCGCCCCTAATGGTTTTGTTACTGAAGAAAAGTTGCTGGTGCTGCAAGCTTTTGAGTCTCACAAGAATAAACCCGGACACTGTTACCACACATACTACCCATTGGTAAAGTTTTGGTTTTTAACGGGTTGCCGTCCTAGCGAAGCTATTGTCTTGACTTGGGGGAATATCTCGCCCTACTGTTCTTATGTTTTGTTCAACGGCAGTATTCAGTTCATTGAGGGGAAAGCTGTTGAGAGTAAGGGCAGTAAAAATAACAAACACCGAAAATTCCCTTGCAATAATGAGTTGAAAGAGTTTTTAGTGTCAATTAGACCGCAACAGTTTGACTCTAAAAAAATTGTTTTCTCTTCTCCTACCGGGGACGTAATCAACTACAGTAATTTTTCTCAAAGAGCTTGGCACAAGATAGTTGTACCTATCACTGACAAGACGCGGGAACCTGGTTACAAGCCTACGACTCCATATTCTTGTCGGGATACTTTTATTAGCGAACAATTGGCGCAAGGTATCCCATCTGCGGTAATTGCTCGCTGGTGTGATACGTCGGAAAGTATTATTAATTCCCACTATTTAGACAACAAAATATTGGAGCATTTACGCCCGCTTTGATGCTGTTAGGATGTTGATTCTAGGGGCAACTTTTGCGAAACAAAACTTTACAGTCCCTGTGTTGACAAGGAAGTGTAAGTCTGCAATCGTGAGTAACTAAGGAAGATTGATGCGCGGTTGACGAGCACTGACAATGCTAGCCAAACCACGACTTCCCCAAATCGTTGTGTTGGAACGTTTGGAGCCGAATAATTATGACATTTTCAGACGATTGTCTTTGCGGACGATCGCAACTCTTTACGTTTAAGGCGAAAGAGACAGTTACTATTGACCGCGCAACCCTTGAGCACATTTTTGCCTTGCTGAATGGGTGCAGCGCCAATTTTAAGTATTTGTGCGACAACGATATTTTTGTGTTTGCCACAAAGAACTACCTTGCCAGTCTGGACAACCCCGAAAACGGTAAAGCCCTTAATCTACTGGGCGTATGGACGGACACTTGGCCCGACGCGAGTGAGGAGCTTGCAGATGGATTAGAGGAAGCTTTGCAATCAATCAAATTCATTTTGGCCGCTAGTGCTGGGGGCGGGAATGACTAAACCTGCTGCTAGTTGTCGGCGGATTGACCAACTCAAGGCTCTGGCTTTTGCCTGTGGTTTCACCAACGAAGACGCTAAGCAGTTCGGGAAGCTTTCCAAGACTGCTACTTGGGAAGCGCTGCTAGAACTTTACCTAGTTGATAGCGAGTCGCTAGACACAGTGCTAGACACAATACTAGATAGTGTAGACGCTTTTGTAGACACCACTAGCAGCACTAGACCAAAAGCTAGACATTCACAAAACCTTGCAGGGGGCTAAGCTTAACGGCTGCGATTGCTTGTGCTTTAACTGCTGGCAATATCGCCCGCGAGCTGTTAGTCAACAGGAGGAAGAGGAAAAGTGAAAACGCGGGCCGGGGGGGGAGCTGGTTTATGGCCCGCCCCCCCCGGCCGTGCCTCTAGAATTTAAGGCGCCGCAGGCAACCGGAACTGAGTAATACCCGGTACACTCTTTAACAAGTAGAAAAAAAGCTTAATAGATAATGTTAGTTGAAAAATAGCAAAAAATAGATAACAAACAATTTATCATCTATTTTGATATGTTTTCTGATTACTTGATTCCTTCTTTAAGCTCCTGGGTTTATCTAGCGGGATTTTTCCGATGTTCCGCTAGCAAGCTCTGCCGAAGTTGCACAGATTCCGCCGGAACTTCGGAAAAATAGCCGCAACTTTTCGGCAAGATGTAGGATTTAAATTGGTGGGACTCTAGCCTTGAGCAATTGAGGTGCATCCGGTAGGCAGCCCAAGAAATGCTTTGACAAGAGAAAGAGTAGGCGAATCTGTCGCGGTCGATGGCGACGAATGGGTTCGGGAATCTCCCAAAGTAGGTTGCTAGGAAGGGCGGGTTAAAACCCGGTAAACAGACGGCCCGGTGATAAGCGCCGTGAGTGCATACGACCCACCAGAGGTAAGCTGGACTCTCATTTGCACGAGGTGACTGGCTTTTTATCGCAAGCAAAACGCATTCCTTTGATGCTTGATTTTGCATGGCGATACAAGCTGGTTCCATTTAAGCTTTCAATTTTTCAAAAAAGTAAACGCCAAAAAACCGCTGCCTCTGATTGGAACCCAGTGTTGCAGCAGTCTTTTGGTACTAAACCCGCTTTTTAGGGCGGTACACTCATGAATTCATCATACCCCACTGGGTCAAATTCTGCATCTCAAAATTCAACCTTCATCAGCCCCAAACACCTCGCCGAGTGGGTTGAAGGTTCAGCCGTATCAGAAGCGATCGCCCGTCTCAATATCGAATCGCTGACGGCCAAAGAACTCAACGAACGCATCCAGCCCAAAGAACCAATCAAAACAGGTGGTTGGTGGTGCCGCAGCATCAATTGGCGCACTGGGGTAAAAACAGGGAACCGCTACGGCCAGGGCAAGCCAGACAAACCGCATCAACCAGAAGGGCAAAAACCGCGTAAGTACCTAACAGCATCAGGAATGGAACCCGACGCAATCTTCCTAGCCATGCCAGACAGAGATTACTGGCTCAAGACTCGCAACGACCTCTCTGTTCCCCGGCACTGGACAGAAGGGGTTAAAAAGGCTGGCTCTGGACTGAGCATCGGCTTAGCAACCATTGCTTTGACAGGAGTTTGGAATTGGGGCAAAGACGGGCAGTTGGCAAAAGAGGTTGAAAACTGGGCGCAACCTGAAACTGTTCATTACATAGACTTTGACTCTGACTACGCAGCCAATTCATCTTGCCGTGCAGCCATTTTGAAGTTTGGCCGCTTGCTGGCAGAGCATGGCTGTGAGGTACACATCACGGTTTGGGATACCAAATTCAAAGGGATGGATGATTTCATCAAAGCTAACGGTGCTGACGCTTTCAAGGAATCTGTAGCGGACGCGCCAACCCTAGTCAAATGGGAAAAACAGCTTAAAAAAAGCGATCGCAAAATTGACATTTCAAACCCTAATATTTCTTTAACTCCTCACCCGCGTACGCGAGAAGATGTAGTATGCCAGAAGTATGACAGTATTAAAGGGGACTACATCCTAGACACAGCGCCGACTGCACTCCAAAACTTCGTACAGAAGGCAGAGGCTGCACTTTACTCAGACGGTCACTGGAAATCTATTGGAGGTCAGCTTTATCACTATGTCGGCAGTCACTACCAATTGCGCTCGGAATCCGAAGAAAAACGTCGTATCGGTGACTGGCTTAATACCTACGCGGAAAAGGTAAAGGGTGTTTGGGTCAACAACCGAGCCAAGTCTAGTAACGTAGCCGAGGTTCTCAAGTGGGTTATTGATCGGAGCGCCGTTGACCCCAACAAGATAAATCCTGACGGTTTGAACTGCTCTAACGGGGTAGTGAGGATTAATCCTGATGGCTCTCACTCGCTTGTGCCACATGACCCTAACCAGGTCTATACCTACGTCGGGAGCGAGTATAAGCCTGATGTTGATAGCGCCGATTGCGATCGCCTTTTGGAATGTTTGGAGCCGGCACAGCGCGAGATATTTCTGCGGACTGCTGCTGCTGCGTTGAATTTGAAATTGGTGCGGTCAAAGCTGACTGGTAAGGGAGTCAAGGGCTTGCTGTGCTACGGCGAGGGGTCTAACGGCAAAGATACGCTGCGGGCCGTGTTGGCTGCTGTCTTTGGGCGGGGGATGACTGGGAAGTCACTGTCGGACTTCAAGTCTTATGACGGTGGACGTAAATTTGCACTGGCTACCATTGAGGGCGGTGTCTGCAATTGGGCTTCTGAGAATGCTTCAAATGTGAGTCTCGACGCTCTTCAAAGTCTTAAGCAGTTCATCACAGGCGACCCTCTTGATATTGAGCGCAAAGGTAAGGATAGCTACGAATACAAGCCTGCTGCGATTTTCTTAGCCAACTGCAACAAGCTACCGTCTATCACCGGGGGGACGGCTGCTATTGATGACCGCTACGGCATCCTGAGCTTTAAGAAAACTTACAAGCGCGGCGCTGACCCGTCTCAGGGTGAGTTAGAGGCTGACCCGCGTTTTAAGGATGACCCGGACTTTATTCTGGAGCGGATTGCGCCGGCGATGCTTAACAAGATGTTGGAGCGGATGCCGCTGTTGCTGGCTGAGGGTATTGACTACAAGGCGACTCGTGAGGCGATGCGGGAAGCTCAGGAAGAAAGCCGGCACTTGTGGCAGTTTGCTCGTGAGGTTGGATTGGAATTCAACCCAGAGGGCAAGGTTTACATTGGAGACCTTTATGAAATGTTGGAGGACTGGTATTTGGAGAATGGGTGGCTGACTGTTGATGACTCCGGTAAAAAAACTAAAAAGTCGTGGGAAGCTGAATCGCCCTATGACTCACCAGTGAAGAAGTCTCAAGATTTGTATTTGCGCTTGCGGGAATTATTCCCCAAGATTGAGCGGCGGGTTGATACTCAGGAACGAAAAGGTCACAAATTTATTTTTGGATTGAAACTTGTGAATTCATCGCAACCATCGCAACCCCCTTGCACAGAGAGGGTTTCATCGCAACTGCCATCGCAACTCGGTTGTCTTGACGGTTGCGATGAAACCCTTAGCCAGAGCCAAGGTTGCGATGGTTGCGATGAAAATCCAACTCTTTTGGAATTTTGCAATTCGTTCTCCAAACTCTCTGTCTCCGACAAGCAAAAACTGGTAGAACTACTCACCGGCATTCCCTGCTCTGACCCGCTCAAAGCATTCAGAGTTGGAGACAAAGTGGCTGGCAACAATCCAGAGGATATTAGCTACAACTGGCACGGCCGCATCGTCGAGATTCACACGAGCATCAGTTGCAAGGTTGACTGGCAAGAGCGCGAAGGCATGAAGGGCGGACGGGTAATCTCAATGCTCTTCTGTAACCTGCGGAAAATTTAGCCGCTGCCTGACTGTTGACGGCTAAACCCATCCCCCTTAACTGGGGGATTTTTATGTCTACAAATTTTGTAGACAAATTGTTGACAGTGTAGACAGCTATCAGTTATTGTAGACAAATACTGTATACAGATGTCTACAATGAGTCAAAGTCAAGTCGTATCGTTTAGAGCTTCCGGTCACTTCCTGAATTGGATAGAAGCTCAGAGATTAGACGGTGAGTCGGTTAATCAAGCTGCACAACGCATTCTCAAGGAAGTCTCAGGCACGTCTACCACGCTGTCTAAAGAAAGTGACACTAACCTCGTGTCTACAGTAGCCGCCGAAAGTGTAGACATACTTATATCCGATCGTCTTGCCACACTAATTAAACGGATAGCTGTCATTGAAGAACGTCTGGAAAAACTGAAGGTTGACTAGCTAGACAGAGTGCTAGCATCCAACTAGACAACCACTAAACAAAGTGCTAGTATTTAACTAGACAACCACTAAACAAAGTGCTAGTATTTAGCTAAACGACCACTAGACAGGTACTAAACATGACAGACAGATGCCAGCTTAACTTGAGATTAGACGGTCGCCGAGACTTGCTCGAAACCATTAAAAATGTTGCAGCAGCAGAGGGTTTGAGCGTCAATGCTTGGGTAATCCGCACCTTAGAGCAAGCGGCCAACCAGGCAATATCAGCGCCAACAATCCAACCTCAAACACAAGTGTCCGAAATTTCGGACATTCAACCAGTGCTAGACAAATTGCTAGATAGTAAGCTAGACACACTGCTAGCCACTAAATTAGCAGGGATTGAAGAACGCTTGGGAAAATTGAGTGCCTGAGTGATGGCAACGATGAATCACTCAGGCAGGAATTGAAAGCGGCCAACAAGCAACTTGCAGAATGGGATGTGGAACTCAATCAGTTACACGAGCGCAACGGCGATTTGGGGCTAAAGGTGCAGATGTTGGAGCAAGAACTCAAGGAAGCGCAGCGCGATCGGGGAGGAATTGACACAGAACTCTCCGACCTGAGACAAAAATCAAAAAATGATGCACCCAGGAAAAATTTTCCCGATTTTCCAGAACCGGCTGACTTGCTCAACCAGTTAAAAGCGCGGCGCAAAAAATCCAGAGCGGACTTGGCAGACGTGGAGACGTTCTTGGAAATATTGGGCTCGGAGAGTTGACCCGTGTCTGCTGAAAGGATGCCGGGATACCACCTCTGACCCAGATAGGCAGTGTTTCGCATTTGTTGTGCGAAACAAAATGCGAAACAAATGCGAAACAAATAAGGTTTGAGCCGCCCTCTACTTTTCGGTAAAGAACGGCTCAAAGCATTGATGCTATTAGGTTTTAGTAACGGGTACGGCAGGACTTGAACCTGCGGCTCGCTGCTTAGAAGGCAGTAGCCTCAAATTATTGTATCACCCTGTGCGTAAGCTTCTTAGTTTTTTGTCATGCAAAATGCGAAACAAATGCGAAACAAATGCGAAACAATTTGGTACTGTAGGTGTGCAGAGTTAATGACCTAACCATGCAAGTAAACAAATCTCAGCGTCGGAAAAAAGGGACTGTAGGGGTGATGGTAAGCCGGGGTCTGCTACGCCTTCATTTACCTCGCGAGCTTTACGGGGGTAAAAATAAGTTTGTGTGCATGGGTCTGCCGGATACTTTGGAAAACCGGGCGATCGCAGAATGCAAGGCTAAGCAGATTGAGCTTGACATCCTTACAGGAATGTTTGACCCAAATGATTTAAGCAAATACAAACCTGTCCAACTCCACAAACACAGCGGTAACCTGGTCCAGGCTAAATTTGGGGCAACAAGTCTGACGCTACAAGAATTGTGGGACAAATATTTAAACTACAAGCAGAACACGCTCAAGCCAAAGTCTTTGCATTACTTGCAGACTACGTTGGGGCGACACATAGCCAAGTGTCCTTCGGATATTCTGCAAGCGCTAGAAGTTCGCGAAGTCCTTTTAGGGACAACAACGGGGGACATGACTAAGCGCATTCTTACTCACTTAAATGCTGCTGTTAGTTGGGGTATCAAGCATAGGTTGATTACTTTACCTGTTAGTCCTTACAAAGATATGGCTAATGATTTGCCTAAGTACAACTGGCAAAACGACCCCGCCCCTAATGGTTTTGTTACTGAAGAAAAGTTGCTGGTGCTGCAAGCTTTTGAGTCTCACAAGAATAAACCCGGACACTGCTACCACACATACTACCCATTGGTAAAGTTTTGGTTTTTAACGGGTTGCCGTCCTAGCGAAGCTATTGGCTTGACTTGGGGGAATATCTCGCCCGACTGTTCTTATGTTTTGTTCAACGGCAGTATTCAGTTCATTGAGGGGAAAGCTGTTGAGAGTAAGGGCAGTAAAAATAACAAACACCGAAAATTCCCTTGCAATAATGAGTTGAAAGAGTTTTTAGTGTCAATTAGACCGCAACAGTTTGACTCTAAAAAAATTGTTTTCTCTTCTCCTACCGGGGACGTAATCAACTACAGTAATTTTTCTCAAAGAGCTTGGCACAAGATAGTTGTACCTATCACTGACAAGACGCGGGAACCTGGTTACAAGCCTACGACTCCATATTCTTGTCGGGATACTTTTATTAGCGAACAATTGGCGCAAGGTATCCCATCTGCGGTAATTGCTCGCTGGTGTGATACGTCGGAAAGTATTATTAATTCCCACTATTTAGACAACAAAATATTGGAGCATTTACGCCCGCTTTGATGCTGTTAGGATGTTGATTCTAGGGGCAACTTTTGCGAAACAAAACTTTACAGTCCCTGTGTTGACAAGGAAGTGTAAGTCTGCAATCGTGAGTAACTAAGGAAGATTGATGCGCGGTTGACGAGCACTGACAATGCTAGCCAAACCACGACTTCCCCAAATCGTTGTGTTGGAACGTTTGGAGCCGAATAATTATGACATTTTCAGACGATTGTCTTTGCGGACGATCGCAACTCTTTACGTTTAAGGCGAAAGAGACAGTTACTATTGACCGCGCAACCCTTGAGCACATTTTTGCCTTGCTGAATGGGTGCAGCGCCAATTTTAAGTATTTGTGCGACAACGATATTTTTGTGTTTGCCACAAAGAACTACCTTGCCAGTCTGGACAACCCCGAAAACGGTAAAGCCCTTAATCTACTGGGCGTATGGACGGACACTTGGCCCGACGCGAGTGAGGAGCTTGCAGATGGATTAGAGGAAGCTTTGCAATCAATCAAATTCATTTTGGCCGCTAGTGCTGGGGGCGGGAATGACTAAACCTGCTGCTAGTTGTCGGCGGATTGACCAACTCAAGGCTCTGGCTTTTGCCTGTGGTTTCACCAACGAAGACGCTAAGCAGTTCGGGAAGCTTTCCAAGACTGCTACTTGGGAAGCGCTGCTAGAACTTTACCTAGTTGATAGCGAGTCGCTAGACACAGTGCTAGACACAATACTAGATAGTGTAGACGCTTTTGTAGACACCACTAGCAGCACTAGACCAAAAGCTAGACATTCACAAAACCTTGCAGGGGGCTAAGCTTAACGGCTGCGATTGCTTGTGCTTTAACTGCTGGCAATATCGCCCGCGAGCTGTTAGTCAACAGGAGGAAGAGGAAAAGTGAAAACGCGGGCCGGGGGGGGAGCTGGTTTATGGCCCGCCCCCCCCGGCCGTGCCTCTAGAATTTAAGGCGCCGCAGGCAACCGGAACTGAGTAATACCCGGTACACTCTTTAACAAGTAGAAAAAAAGCTTAATAGATAATGTTAGTTGAAAAATAGCAAAAAATAGATAACAAACAATTTATCATCTATTTTGATATGTTTTCTGATTACTTGATTCCTTCTTTAAGCTCCTGGGTTTATCTAGCGGGATTTTTCCGATGTTCCGCTAGCAAGCTCTGCCGAAGTTGCACAGATTCCGCCGGAACTTCGGAAAAATAGCCGCAACTTTTCGGCAAGATGTAGGATTTAAATTGGTGGGACTCTAGCCTTGAGCAATTGAGGTGCATCCGGTAGGCAGCCCAAGAAATGCTTTGACAAGAGAAAGAGTAGGCGAATCTGTCGCGGTCGATGGCGACGAATGGGTTCGGGAATCTCCCAAAGTAGGTTGCTAGGAAGGGCGGGTTAAAACCCGGTAAACAGACGGCCCGGTGATAAGCGCCGTGAGTGCATACGACCCACCAGAGGTAAGCTGGACTCTCATTTGCACGAGGTGACTGGCTTTTTATCGCAAGCAAAACGCATTCCTTTGATGCTTGATTTTGCATGGCGATACAAGCTGGTTCCATTTAAGCTTTCAATTTTTCAAAAAAGTAAACGCCAAAAAACCGCTGCCTCTGATTGGAACCCAGTGTTGCAGCAGTCTTTTGGTACTAAACCCGCTTTTTAGGGCGGTACACTCATGAATTCATCATACCCCACTGGGTCAAATTCTGCATCTCAAAATTCAACCTTCATCAGCCCCAAACACCTCGCCGAGTGGGTTGAAGGTTCAGCCGTATCAGAAGCGATCGCCCGTCTCAATATCGAATCGCTGACGGCCAAAGAACTCAACGAACGCATCCAGCCCAAAGAACCAATCAAAACAGGTGGTTGGTGGTGCCGCAGCATCAATTGGCGCACTGGGGTAAAAACAGGGAACCGCTACGGCCAGGGCAAGCCAGACAAACCGCATCAACCAGAAGGGCAAAAACCGCGTAAGTACCTAACAGCATCAGGAATGGAACCCGACGCAATCTTCCTAGCCATGCCAGACAGAGATTACTGGCTCAAGACTCGCAACGACCTCTCTGTTCCCCGGCACTGGACAGAAGGGGTTAAAAAGGCTGGCTCTGGACTGAGCATCGGCTTAGCAACCATTGCTTTGACAGGAGTTTGGAATTGGGGCAAAGACGGGCAGTTGGCAAAAGAGGTTGAAAACTGGGCGCAACCTGAAACTGTTCATTACATAGACTTTGACTCTGACTACGCAGCCAATTCATCTTGCCGTGCAGCCATTTTGAAGTTTGGCCGCTTGCTGGCAGAGCATGGCTGTGAGGTACACATCACGGTTTGGGATACCAAATTCAAAGGGATGGATGATTTCATCAAAGCTAACGGTGCTGACGCTTTCAAGGAATCTGTAGCGGACGCGCCAACCCTAGTCAAATGGGAAAAACAGCTTAAAAAAAGCGATCGCAAAATTGACATTTCAAACCCTAATATTTCTTTAACTCCTCACCCGCGTACGCGAGAAGATGTAGTATGCCAGAAGTATGACAGTATTAAAGGGGACTACATCCTAGACACAGCGCCGACTGCACTCCAAAACTTCGTACAGAAGGCAGAGGCTGCACTTTACTCAGACGGTCACTGGAAATCTATTGGAGGTCAGCTTTATCACTATGTCGGCAGTCACTACCAATTGCGCTCGGAATCCGAAGAAAAACGTCGTATCGGTGACTGGCTTAATACCTACGCGGAAAAGGTAAAGGGTGTTTGGGTCAACAACCGAGCCAAGTCTAGTAACGTAGCCGAGGTTCTCAAGTGGGTTATTGATCGGAGCGCCGTTGACCCCAACAAGATAAATCCTGACGGTTTGAACTGCTCTAACGGGGTAGTGAGGATTAATCCTGATGGCTCTCACTCGCTTGTGCCACATGACCCTAACCAGGTCTATACCTACGTCGGGAGCGAGTATAAGCCTGATGTTGATAGCGCCGATTGCGATCGCCTTTTGGAATGTTTGGAGCCGGCACAGCGCGAGATATTTCTGCGGACTGCTGCTGCTGCGTTGAATTTGAAATTGGTGCGGTCAAAGCTGACTGGTAAGGGAGTCAAGGGCTTGCTGTGCTACGGCGAGGGGTCTAACGGCAAAGATACGCTGCGGGCCGTGTTGGCTGCTGTCTTTGGGCGGGGGATGACTGGGAAGTCACTGTCGGACTTCAAGTCTTATGACGGTGGACGTAAATTTGCACTGGCTACCATTGAGGGCGGTGTCTGCAATTGGGCTTCTGAGAATGCTTCAAATGTGAGTCTCGACGCTCTTCAAAGTCTTAAGCAGTTCATCACAGGCGACCCTCTTGATATTGAGCGCAAAGGTAAGGATAGCTACGAATACAAGCCTGCTGCGATTTTCTTAGCCAACTGCAACAAGCTACCGTCTATCACCGGGGGGACGGCTGCTATTGATGACCGCTACGGCATCCTGAGCTTTAAGAAAACTTACAAGCGCGGCGCTGACCCGTCTCAGGGTGAGTTAGAGGCTGACCCGCGTTTTAAGGATGACCCGGACTTTATTCTGGAGCGGATTGCGCCGGCGATGCTTAACAAGATGTTGGAGCGGATGCCGCTGTTGCTGGCTGAGGGTATTGACTACAAGGCGACTCGTGAGGCGATGCGGGAAGCTCAGGAAGAAAGCCGGCACTTGTGGCAGTTTGCTCGTGAGGTTGGATTGGAATTCAACCCAGAGGGCAAGGTTTACATTGGAGACCTTTATGAAATGTTGGAGGACTGGTATTTGGAGAATGGGTGGCTGACTGTTGATGACTCCGGTAAAAAAACTAAAAAGTCGTGGGAAGCTGAATCGCCCTATGACTCACCAGTGAAGAAGTCTCAAGATTTGTATTTGCGCTTGCGGGAATTATTCCCCAAGATTGAGCGGCGGGTTGATACTCAGGAACGAAAAGGTCACAAATTTATTTTTGGATTGAAACTTGTGAATTCATCGCAACCATCGCAACCCCCTTGCACAGAGAGGGTTTCATCGCAACTGCCATCGCAACTCGGTTGTCTTGACGGTTGCGATGAAACCCTTAGCCAGAGCCAAGGTTGCGATGGTTGCGATGAAAATCCAACTCTTTTGGAATTTTGCAATTCGTTCTCCAAACTCTCTGTCTCCGACAAGCAAAAACTGGTAGAACTACTCACCGGCATTCCCTGCTCTGACCCGCTCAAAGCATTCAGAGTTGGAGACAAAGTGGCTGGCAACAATCCAGAGGATATTAGCTACAACTGGCACGGCCGCATCGTCGAGATTCACACGAGCATCAGTTGCAAGGTTGACTGGCAAGAGCGCGAAGGCATGAAGGGCGGACGGGTAATCTCAATGCTCTTCTGTAACCTGCGGAAAATTTAGCCGCTGCCTGACTGTTGACGGCTAAACCCATCCCCCTTAACTGGGGGATTTTTATGTCTACAAATTTTGTAGACAAATTGTTGACAGTGTAGACAGCTATCAGTTATTGTAGACAAATACTGTATACAGATGTCTACAATGAGTCAAAGTCAAGTCGTATCGTTTAGAGCTTCCGGTCACTTCCTGAATTGGATAGAAGCTCAGAGATTAGACGGTGAGTCGGTTAATCAAGCTGCACAACGCATTCTCAAGGAAGTCTCAGGCACGTCTACCACGCTGTCTAAAGAAAGTGACACTAACCTCGTGTCTACAGTAGCCGCCGAAAGTGTAGACATACTTATATCCGATCGTCTTGCCCCACTAATTAAACGGATAGCTGTCATTGAAGAACGTCTGGAAAAACTGAAGGTTGACTAGCTAGACAGAGTGCTAGCATCCAACTAGACAACCACTAAACAAAGTGCTAGTATTTAACTAGACAACCACTAAACAAAGTGCTAGTATTTAGCTAAACGACCACTAGACAGGTACTAAACATGACAGACAGATGCCAGCTTAACTTGAGATTAGACGGTCGCCGAGACTTGCTCGAAACCATTAAAAATGTTGCAGCAGCAGAGGGTTTGAGCGTCAATGCTTGGGTAATCCGCACCTTAGAGCAAGCGGCCAACCAGGCAATATCAGCGCCAACAATCCAACCTCAAACACAAGTGTCCGAAATTTCGGACATTCAACCAGTGCTAGACAAATTGCTAGATAGTAAGCTAGACACACTGCTAGCCACTAAATTAGCAGGGATTGAAGAACGCTTGGGAAAATTGAGTGCCTGAGTGATGGCAACGATGAATCACTCAGGCAGGAATTGAAAGCGGCCAACAAGCAACTTGCAGAATGGGATGTGGAACTCAATCAGTTACACGAGCGCAACGGCGATTTGGGGCTAAAGGTGCAGATGTTGGAGCAAGAACTCAAGGAAGCGCAGCGCGATCGGGGAGGAATTGACACAGAACTCTCCGACCTGAGACAAAAATCAAAAAATGATGCACCCAGGAAAAATTTTCCCGATTTTCCAGAACCGGCTGACTTGCTCAACCAGTTAAAAGCGCGGCGCAAAAAATCCAGAGCGGACTTGGCAGACGTGGAGACGTTCTTGGAAATATTGGGCTCGGAGAGTTGACCCGTGTCTGCTGAAAGGATGCCGGGATACCACCTCTGACCCAGATAGGCAGTGTTTCGCATTTGTTGTGCGAAACAAAATGCGAAACAAATGCGAAACAAATAAGGTTTGAGCCGCCCTCTACTTTTCGGTAAAGAACGGCTCAAAGCATTGATGCTATTAGGTTTTAGTAACGGGTACGGCAGGACTTGAACCTGCGGCTCGCTGCTTAGAAGGCAGCTACTCTATCCAACTGAGTTACGCACCCAACTCAAAAATTGCTAACAACATTATTGTATCGGTGCAGTGTGCGATCGAGCAAGTAAATATCTGATAATTTATGCAGAAATCGGTTTGAACTACAAAAATAGGGCATCGAGGGCGATCGCCCTCAATGTCAAAAACCGAGACGATAGGAGCGATCGTATTACCAAAAAACCAGATCTAGTCTCTGGATTTGAGTCACAAGTCGATCCTCAGCGACTAACTTGTCGCTCAGGAGCGATGTTTGGTAACATTCGGCTCAACTTGATATTTGATCAAAATGTGGTAGAACTAGGAGTGAAAGACTCAGGTGCAAATCCCTGATGGTACGGAGCCAATATATAAGGTTCCTCTACGACATCAAAGCAAAATAGTCGATCGCCCGATCGGTACGATCGCGAAAATCAAGCGTTGCCAGTACAGCATTCCCTGGTGCGCGGGGAATTTTTTCCTTAGTGCATTAGTTGAAACGCCAGGGTTGAGAAACAATCTCAACTGAGAAATTTGTTAGCATTAGTTAGCAAAAAAGGATCGCAACGCTTGAGGAGGGCAATCCTGCTAATGTAAGTGGACTCATTAAATCAAGAATCCCCAAACCTAAAGGCTAGGGGAACGTCACAAGCACAGCACCTCGGCCATGACAGGAGTCAAATCGCAGTGTCATGTTTATTCTGAAACGGCAGGACGTTGAAATAACCAATTATCAACATCCAAAACGGGATCAACAAATTCCCATTCTCAATTATCAGGGGCAGACTTTTCGCCTGATCAGCGCCTTCAACGGCAAACAAGCAGAAGACGCCAGAGCCTTGTGGCGGGACTTAACCGACAATCGAGGCAAAGCCTGCGTTCTGCTAGAAGAGCCGGATAGGTATAGCGTCTGGGGAAAAGTCCGTTTAGATCAGCTTGCGGGTGAAGAACAAGCAGGTACAGAATCTGCATCATCACCGCTGTTCGCGCAGGGTTGCCTGCTGCTGCTCCAAGCTGTTTACTTCGATGTAGAAGACCTCTTAGGCGCAAGGCAAGCCGCATCGTTTCAGAAAGATATCGCCAAGATATTTCAGCAGGGCAACTTCCCCCAGGCAGACTCGGCTGATGCGATCAAAAATTGGCTGACCGTTAGTCCCTTGCAAAATCATAAGGTGCCCCCTTGGCAAGAGCAACATCTCAAAACCTTATTGCAAGAACTCCACCGTTTGGGCAAATCATATTTTGGCGATACGGGCTTCGCTGAGGGAGTGAGCGATGTACTGCAAGATATGCCAGCACCGGATCGCACTCAATTTTTAGATTGGCTGAAACAATCAGCCCTCAACAAGTTATGGATTGCAGCATAAACAATCTTTGACAATTGCTCAGACAATTGGCAGCAGATAATTAAGCTGAGATAATTGCACTGTAGGGGCTACGGGATATACAGGTGGGAATGCCAACTTGTACGAACAACCAAATTGTTGAGTCGGTTTTGGTGCCACCTACAGTCTAGCAATTTAACTAAATTTCGATCGCAGTCCCCACCCACAATCATCGATCTGATTGGGGTAGTGCGAAACAAAAACAACAGAGACAGCAACATTTGAGGGTATGATTTCAGAGATGGATTTGGTACTGTAAAAGCCTTAATGGTGAAGACACAGACCTTACTTCTATCATTTATTATTATTTCCGGACAAAAGATCGACTAACAACTAATTCCTCGAATTAGTAAATAGATATTATTCTTGCTTAGTCTTTCTCTTAGTGTACGAGGGCAAAAATCCCGACGGCACGCTGAGGACGCCAGTTTTTCCGGGAGCGTCAGACAAAGGTTATGTGGCGAAAGAATCCTCATCTACAATCACAAATTGAGATGGGGTGGGTTCAACCGCTAGTTAGGTTTCGTGAAATCCCTATGAGTAGCACTTCAGAAAAGTCATCTACATCTGCATCTTTACTGTCAGCTCAGACCCTAGTAATTGTGGGCATTGTCTGGGCTGTAATGGCACTGCTGTTCTTTTTGCTGTTCAGCGTTCCCCTCTCACCAGAAGAGGGCTTACCTCTTTGGTACTCGATCGGCACTCTTATTTTTGAATGCGGAGCATACTTGGGAGCGACTTTAGTCTGTTTTAGAAACTGGCAAAGCCCGCACATGGTCAGCGGGCGCAACGTCTGGCTGGGAATTGGTTTGGGGATGCTCTTCTATTTGATCGGCGGCGTGCTGTTCGGGATTTGGGAACTCTATTTCGAGTTAGACCCGGACGTGTCCCCGGCAGATGCGTTTTATCTGGTCAGTTATGTGGCATTGATCGGGGGCATGGTTATAGCCGTGACTTCCAAGCGGCTGAATCTAGAAATTTGGCAGTGGGGTTTGTTAGCGGGAATTGCAGCCTTCGGGATTGCTGTAGCTATCTGGGTTGCTGCACCTGACTCTTGGAGGGCACAGGTAGGAATGGCCCCGGCAGCCACCCAGGAAGTAGTGACAGAATCTGCACCAGCAACGGCTGCCCCAGGAAAAGCGCCTGCTTTGGACAATTCATCCAACTCAAAGGAAAAAGGAGCAGCTGCGACTGCTGCTAAATCCGCACCCGAAGAAGAAGAAGCAGCAGAACCAAGTAAAACTCCCGCATGGGTGATGGCACTTGAGAAGCAACTGTCGCCTTACGCCTATGCAATCAATTTGTTTTACATCGTCGGGGACGTTTTTCTGCTGATTATTGCTACTGCACTGCTGTTGGCATTTTGGGGAGGACGTTTTTCGCAATCTTGGCGAATGATTGCGGCTGCAACTTTTTCGCTTTACGTCGCAGATATGTACTTTAAATGGCGCGATACTCAGGCTGAGGGTAGTTATCAAAGCGGCAGTTTGCTGGAAGTCTTTTTTGTTTTCAGCGGCATCCTGTTCGGAATAGGAGCTGTCTTGGAACATGACATCTCAACCCGTTCTCGCCAGAACAGGCGGAGTCGTCGCTCCGCGTAGCAATGGGAGATTGGGGTTGCTTCGGCAAGAGATGGAAACGCGAAAGCTGTTTTGCCCTTGCCGGCATCTGTCAACTTTAAATCGAAAATGAAAAATCACAGTTCGCCGATCGCACTTCCTGCGTTTTTTCACATTTTTTTGCTGGAAAATTTGGCATGACGCCCACAAAACTATCCGATTCAGACAAACGGGAACTCCTGCGGCTGTACCGACAGTCGGACGAGAATACTATCACTCTAGCAAAGCGCTACGGAGTAAGTAGTTCGACAGTCAGGCGCATCATTCAGGGCGCTTTGTCGGAGTCGGAATACGAATTTCTAGTCCAGCAAAAACAAAAGCGTTCCTCCACCAGCAGCACAGTTTCTGAGCCGAAAGATGAGACTGCATCCCCGGCTGCTGAGGGCGAAACCGATCCTGCAGGTGTCCCCCTGTCGGAGTCAGTCCCTGTCCCGAAATCAGCCTCAAATTCGAGGCCGACTCCGACAAAGCGTTCTTTATCAAATGCCCAGTCGGATTTGGTTTCGGCTTTGCCAGATACTACTTTATCAACCGATGTCGATCGCAGCGACAGCGCTGCTGTGACTGGGGAACAGCAGCCTGTGCTTTTAGAAGCAGAAAAGGTGGCGGGTGAAGATTTTAGCGATTTCGAGGAAGATGAGGACGATTTAGATGAGGACGATTTAGATGAGGACGACGCGGACGATTTAGACGATTTCGACGAAGATTTAGAGGATGAAAATTCTCTCTTTGAAGCCAGCCTGCTGGGTTCGATGTCGGGGGATTCGAGCGAGTTTCGGGCTACTGGGGTGATTCAAGTTTTGCCTTTAAGCGAAGCATCTGTACCCCAAATTTGCTATTTAGTAGTCGATCGGGCGTCCGAGTTAATCACTAGACCTCTGAAAGCTTTTGGCGAACTCGGTCAAATTCCGGCGATCGAAATTCGCGAAAAAACCCTGCCAGTATTTGACAATCACCGAGTAGCGCGCCGATTTGCCACTCGCAATCAAAGAGTTTTCAAGATTCCTGACGGCCGGATGCTGCAAAAAGCTGCGCCTTACCTGCTAGCCAAGGGAATTACTCGGCTGTTGATTGACGGTCAGGTGTATTCAATCTAAGCATTCAGCAAATTAACTTAATATTCTGCGGTGTCGGAGTCCTGTGAATTTGCCTGAAAGTTGGAACGCGAACCTTGGGACTCAGAAAGGTTCCACAGCGGTTGCAGCAGCGCACCGCCGATCAGTCCTGCACTAATACTCGTCGCCAATACTAATCCTACGGGCATTTGTATGGATTTAAAAAAGATAAAGTTTAAGGATACTGGGGCGGCGTTCTGTACTGAGATTATGCCGATCGCGCCGGCCAAAATTGCTAATAAAAAACTAATGGCGAGCTGAGGAATTGTTTTCATAAAAGGCTTGACAAGCTAACAATTTAACTGATATACTTATTGTATAATAGAAATCTGTGTCAAAATATTATTTTTGCAACCATCCCATTATTAAATAATATACAATAAAATATCAGGAAAAGTCAAGTAGATACTAAAAAAAATGAGGTTTTTTTTAAATATTTAAACAAATAAAAATAAACTGTAACAAGTCGGACTGTATTGCAAGTATAGCCTTTCTCAGAAAGATGAGGTACTATGCGGCATTGGGCATAAGGCATACGTCACGACGCTTGAGAAAGGCTATATATGACTGGCCGAGCAGTATCGATGATTAATTTTAGTTGTTTTAATAGGGTGCGTCAGTTGTAAAATCTTGGCTAAACACAGATCGGATCATTGCTGACGCACCCTACGGACTCAAGCCCTAGATGAGGTGCGCGCTGCGCGCACCATACAATCTCAAGGCCTAGGGAAAAAACCCCGCATTGGAATAGGTGAAAAATTAAGCAGGTTCTAAATGGGAAATAACCTTTTCCATGTATTCAGCAACTTTGGTTTCTTTTTCCACAGAATTGGTTTCCATGTAAACGCGCATCAAAGGTTCGGTTCCCGAAGGCCGCAGGAGTACCCAACCGCCGTCTTCTAGATAAAGTTTAATGCCGTCTTTGCGGCCGATTTCCTTAACGCCGATACCCGCTATTTCCGTGGGGGGATTCTTGGTAAAAGAATCCAAAACGGCTGCTTTGTGGGCTTCCTCTAGGTGCAAGTCCAAGCGTTTGTTGTACAGGGGGCCGTCGGCTTCTTTGATGGCTTCTTCGACTAGCTGAGAAAGCGGTTTGCCTTCGTAGGCGATCGCCTCAGCAACTAGCATATCAGCCAAAATCCCGTCTTTTTCGGGGATGTGACCCAAAACGCTCAAACCGCCAGACTCTTCGCCTCCAATGAGCACCGCAGTTTCCCGCATTTTTTCGCCGATGTATTTAAAACCGACTGCGGTTTCGTAGATTTTTAAACCGTATTTGGCGGCCATATTGTCGAGCAAGTGGGTAGTTGCGACGGTACGGACGATCGCCCCAGTCAAGCCTTTATTCTTAACCAAGTGGCGGCCCAAGAGCAACAGCACAGTGTTGGGAGTTAAGACATTTCCCAACTCATCAACAATACCAAAGCGATCGGCATCGCCATCGGTGGCCAAACCTAAATCAGCCGAATCCTTTTTAACAGATTCCACCAACTCGACTAACTGTTCGCCCTTGGGTTCGGGCATTCCGCCACCAAACAGCACGTCGCGGTAGGTGTGAAAACTTTCGACATCACAGCCGCAGTGTTCCAAAACTTCGTCAAGATAACCGCGAGAAGTCGAATAGAGAGCGTCGTACTTGACCTTTAACTTAGCAGAGCGAATCCGCTCCACATCGATCGAGGCATAAAGAAACTTCAGATATTCGGGTTTCGGATCGAAAGTGGAGATTTTATCGTTGTGGCTACCGATTGCTGGCGCATCAGAAGCACCAGCAATATTTGCCACAATCGTATCGGTAATTTCTGGGGTAGCCGGGCCGGCGTAGTCGGGGATGTATTTGATGCCGCAGTAAGGTGCGGGATTGTGCGATGCGGTGAACATCAAAGCGCCTGCGGAGTTTAGATGCTTGGCGCTGTAGGCGATGACTGGTGTCGGACAATCTCGATCGACCACAAGCACAGTCCATCCCAAATCTGCCAATATTTCCGCCGACGTGCGGGCGAACTCGTCTGCCAAAAAGCGGGTATCGTAGGAGACTAGAACTGGGCGGTCTTTGGTGTAAGCAGTTTCCAGGTAACTGGCGATCGCCCTAGTGACTTTTCGCACGTTGGCAAAAGTAAAGTCACGGGCAATCAATCCTCGCCACCCATCGGTTCCGAACTTAATTTCTGTTGAATTGCTGGCGCTCATTTTATCACTTCCTCTCGTCCTACTAATCCTACCCGAAGGCATAGCCTTAAAGACGTAGTGGCCGCGGTCTTTTTGAGGTGCGCCGAAGCGATCGCCAGCAAGAATCCCCGCGCCAAGCCCAATCAACCCGATCCTATCCTTGTGTGAGCCCGATCCGACTTTTGGCAGAGGACTCGAAGCAGCTAGAGTTGGTAAAATCTGATATTGGGCGCGCGAGTTGATCTAAATTCGGGTTTTGAAAGCTGGTTGGGCGATCGAATAGACGGGGAAAAATTGCGGGCGATTCATCAAAAAACCCGGAATCAATTAGTCCGAGGGCGATCGCGAACTGTCACATAAATTTTACTATCATCATAAATTTAATTATTTATTTATAAAAGCCTCTCTTAGAATGTGTTAGTGTTTTCTCACAATCGCCAGGCTGAAAATAATTTTCTTGCTTCACCGAAATCAATTAATCAAAGTTATCGTTAGATTGTGATGTAGGGTAGATTCTTTGAGAAAGCAGGGATGGACAAAAACGAGCCAAAACAAAGACTAAAAATTTAAATCAGCAGTTTTTTTGAGGTCAACTAAACTTTAATTGTCAGCTTTTAAGACAAGTTGAATTTATTTTCAGCCTTTTTTACAACAAAAAAATGGGTTTAAAGCATCCCCCTTTTCAGCAAATAGTTCACAGCAAACAGTTGACAGTTCGAGAAAAGAATTAAGGTATATAGCGGTTATCAAAAAAGTGAGGTATGCTTTTAGGTTCTATGCCCTGCGCGGGCCGATGCCCTATGCCGCATAGTACCTCCTATGATAGCACAGAAAGGCTATAGCAGTTCTATCTCTCATAGGAGGTATCCCTCAGTTGAACAATTTCTCAATCCCCAAATCCCCTAATCTAAAATCTAAAATAGACTGATGAGGTATCCCTCAATTGATTAATTTCTCAATCCCCAAATCCCCCAATCTAAAACCTAAAATCTAAAATTCTTACTGAGCGACTTGCACACTCGCGTCTTGTGAACCCGCGAAGTCGAAGCAAGTCTAAGTGAGCCGAAGTATCTAAAATAGATTGACTCCTCACCACGCTTGAAAAAGGCTATGAAGATCGCCGTCTCCCTGTGATCCAGCGCACAATCAATAGCGCTATTAACGTACAATCTATAAAAGATGCAGGCAGTCAAGCTAAATAGCTTATAGTTTTAAGCACAATGGCAGATGACTTTTAGCCTCAAAATGGAGAAAATTGCAGTTAACAACTTTAAAAATCAGGAAATCGAGCGGGTGCGACTTTATCACAAAACGAGGTTTATCATGACAAGTATTTCACAACTATATTTGAAGTCTTTATCAGCAACCGACGAGATTCAACAGGGCGACAGTTTTCTAACACGGGGTATGAATGAATCTGACATTCAAAAAAATCCCGAGGCGGGGGGTGTTAATGTTTCTTCCTTAGCAGTTAGCTGGGCAAAAAAATATTACAATACAGTCGAAGCACGAGAAAAACAAACGTCGCGGCAAATTCCCCACAGCCCGCAGTCAAATAACTTTGATGAAAACCGAGCCCAAATTGTTGACAAATTGATAGATACCCTAAAAGTAGGTAGCGAGATAGCTTGGAATAAAGTAGAAGCTATTTTAGGGGGACAAATAGAGCAGCAGGCGATCGATGCGAGCTTAATCGATCGTGAAGAAATTTTGGCCGACACTCGCGCTTTATATCGCAAAGCAATAGACGCTTACGGCGATAGAGAACCAGCTTCTCGTTTGTCAGTGCTGGTGGGAAAAGATATTGTCAAAGTGAGGCGGAAATACTCACAGAGAGATTCCTTAGTGCTAGGATTTGTGACGTTGGAGTTTCAATATACTAGCAGAATCTTGTTAGGATGTCTTTCGGAGTCAGAGCGATCGGAATTTACACCCTACTTAAAAGTTGTAGATGACTACCTGCACAGTCCCTACGGAGAGATTAACGAGGCTGCTGCGAATCAGCCACCGAATTCAAAAGCTATGTTAGCGGTTCAGCATTTGTTGCAGCACGCGACTCAGATTGCTAGTGCAGTGTACGATCGCGCTAGTTCCCAGCATCAAGGATACCGCAGCAGCAGCGGTTATTTGAGCGATCGCGATGTAAAAAATTCTAGTATCCGGGATGTCGAAATTTTTCAAAGCTATTTGTGTTGGTGCGTTTTGGAAGAAAGCATTGGCCCGGTACAGCAAGAATTGTTTCCAATGTGCGTGATGCTTTACCCAAAACTTCATGTAAGTTGGGAGTTAGTGCAGGATATGCTGCTGATTTTGTTTTGGGAAATATCCGATCGGCTTCCTGCTGAAGATTTAATGGTATTTTTACCTTACTTGCGGACTGTGACAGAGATGTTTTCCAGCGATGTCTTTGATAATTAGTCCGTTATTAGTTGGCAGTTGTTAGGAAAGCAGTTGGTTGTTGGTTGTTGGCAGTTATTGTCAAAATTTAGCAACAGGTTATTTGAAAGAGAAAGCTGCGACGGCCAAACATCCCCAACCGACAATAAAAGCAACTCCGCCCAGCGGCGTAATGGCACCCAGCCATTTGATGTCAGTCAAACTCAGGGCGTACAAACTTCCTGAAAAAACGATCGTGCCGGCAATAAAAGCCCATCCAGCCACTGCAAAAAAGGTTTGAGACTCTGGGGCGCGGCTTAATAGTAAAGCTACGAGCAATAGAGCTAGGGCGTGGTACATTTGATATCGGGCTGCAGTTTCAAAAATTGCTAAAGCTCGATCGCCCAAGTGACTTTTCAAAGCGTGGGAGGCAAAAGCACCGCCTGCAACGGATAAACCTCCGAAGACGGCTGCTGTTGCGAGGAAAATGCGCGTTAAGATTAGTGATGACATAATTTAACCATCGTTGAATTTTATTTAAGTTTACGTTTAGTCCTGGACGCATTGGGGTCAAAAAACCGGTTTTTTTTAGGAAAATACTTCGTTGGAACATCGCAGATTTGGTAACAAACCCGGTTTCTGACCGCCCGTGCGTCCAGGACTGTTTATGCAGCCTCGGTCAAAGTCCTGACACGCAAAACTTCATTAGACATCAACGGTTCAATTTGCGACTCAGCTAAGGTAATTACAGCTATAGTTTCACCTAAAGCATTAAAAACTTCGAGACTGTAGCCATCCTCATCGGGGTGGGGATGATGCTCAACAATAGTGGCAATATCTCCTCGACAGAGTTTGTACTTGGGTACATCTGTTCGTAATGCTACTCTTTTAAACAAGGGAAATTTCATTTTCATACCTCCTTATTGGGATATAGGGTGATAAACTTGGTTTTTTGTGAGGGAAACTCAGTCATCCAAACAGTCACTACTCACAGGCTTATGCCGTTAGGGCCAGTTAACGTGCCGCGAATTTCATACTTATTACCATAGCGCGTTTGTTCGGTTGGTGTTGCATCCAGAGGCAAAATTTGTTCTCTTAAGTCTTGTTCTAGTTGTTGCCATTTGTCTAGGGTGTAATTGGCTCGTGCAAGAAACAAAGATTTATCATCTTCTACTAAGAACTTGAGCAAGTATTGAGTTATTTTTGCTTCAGTAATAATGGTATCATTAGGTAGTTTCATTTACTTAATTTTGTAATATTAGTACAAGCGATTTAAAATTATATATTTAAAGATCGATAGCACTTCACAAAAGAAAAGAGATCGCCCTTTTTTACCGCAGATAAACATGGATGGAATAAGGACGATCGCGTATATTGTTATAGCAAGAAGTTTCACGGTTGGGTGGGGGCGGGTTTGTCAAGATTATTTGTGGGTGGCATAATCGAGCGGCGAACCAGCCCCTACAAATTTATCCTCATATTTTACAGGCATTGCAGGTTGGGTTCGCCTAGATATTTGACACCGATCGACAAATTATAAAAACCAGCCCTAACCCACCAACAAATGATGCAAACTAGCCTGACAATTCTCAGCTTATCTGGTGTAGCGAAAATTTCTTATCAAGATTTCCTCATTATAAATGGTATGTTTGCTCCTCTGTTACCACACACTATAGTACCTGTAATTTGTCTACCATCCAAGCTCACAGAACCACTATATCTTAGTAATGCTAAATTCCCAAACATAGCAATTGCTTCAAATTGAGTACCTGAAATTCGACTATTCGTAATATTGTTATATCTCTGATAAACACCTGAAAGTATTAGCTGGCTCCCACTTTGACGGATTGTAATTGGAGAATAACCAGTTCCAAGTTCTGGCGCTGACACACAGGAATTATTTACATCATTGGATAAGAACTTAAAACTCCCAGTCTCAATTACCCATTTGCCTGTAAGATTAAGTTGTCTAGGCTGATTTGTATCTCTAGGTGGTCTATCAGTTTGATTCGGGAATTGATTAGGAAGGTTTCCTCTATTCTCAGAATACTCTTGAGCAAAGTTCATTACACAGACTTTTCCCACACCTGCTATAGATGAGTTACCACAACCTACTCCCATTAATCTAAAAGTTGAATTTAGAAAGTTTTTTCTATGTCCACGACTAGCTTCCCAGTAATCGAGCATCAAGTTCATTACAATAAATTCAGGTGAGGAACCAGCTCCAATATTTTCCGCTACAACGCCCCTACTGGAGCCGTAACGATTTACTCTATCACCTATATTACTACCATCTCTTCCAGTGTGACTTATCTGGCTAAAAGATGTAGCAACTGACTGTTCGCGAGCATGATCTGCTGCTGCTGAACCAAGTCCATTAGATGTACGAAGTGTTGGGATTGGAGAAGTTCTTTTAAGGGCACTAATTGCTTCATCAAATGCTGCTAAGTCTCCAAACACACCAAATCGACTATTTTGCCCAGGAATTTGGAAGGATCTGGTAGCAGGATCGTATGTTTGTTTGACTCTTTGCAGCCAATCAGCATAAGCTGGAGGATTTTCTCTAGCTCGGTTAATCTCGGAAATCATTCTCTGCTCAAATGCTGAACTGTTTTGAGCTAATACTACTGATATTTGTGTTACTTGAAATGTGGTTATAGCCAGAAAAACTAAAGTTTGACGCATGACATTATTGCTAAATTTTATAAATGATTTGCTGGAATTTATTCGGTTTTTTCTAAGGATTTGGCTCCCATCGCGATCGCAAAAGCAAAAGGGGCAACCACGGGGGATTGCCCCTACCAATGGCGATCGCGCGCAAGAAAGGTCGAGGCGATCGCCTGGAGCGCAAACCTATTTGATGATTAGATTTAGAGAATGATGAAATTCGCGGCTGTCAGGGGATTATTATCGTAAACGATCGTAATAACATTCCCCGAATTAGAGCCGAGAGTGATTTGAGCAAAGCGTTTACCCGGATCGGGATTGCCATTGACATCGTTTACTGTGCCGTTGAAGAAGTTTCCAGGTGCGCTTAAAACAGCAGCTCCGTCCTTAAATCCATAGCTAGCAGCCAACTGTATTTTGTCATCAGCTACCGTAAAATCCGCTATCCCATCTTTACCGCTTGCGACATCAAAAATAAAGGTATCGCTGCCAGGGCCTCCTGTCAGGGCATCCTCGCCAAGACCACCAATCAGCGTATCATTGCCACCGCCACCATCAAGCCCATCGTTGCCAGCACCTCCAATCAGGCTATCATTGCCAGCTACACCGTTGATGGTGTCGTTACCCCCTAAACCGTTGAGGGTATCAGCCAAATCTGTACCAAGGACTTTATTATCTCCCTCAGTTGCAGTGGTTGGCGTTGAATCTTGAACGGTAAATCCTTGGAATTTGTAGCCAATATCTGCAAGTAGTGCCAAATCAACTTTGGTGGGGATGAAGGCATTGGCATTACCGCCGTCACCAAGAAGAGATGGCAAACCACCCTTACTAACAATACTAGCTGGATGTCCCAAGTCGGCTCTAAGAGGAATAGGATTACCTGCATTAGCAGATCTGGCATTGGGACCGTCAAAAGAGGCTCCAACTGTTCTTGCGCGGAAAACTTGTGCAAGGCCAATCCCTAGAGCGTGTTCTATTTCATGGGCGGCAGTGATAAAAAGATTCCCACCTCCGGTATTATCAGTATTATCGCTCAGGTCAAATGGGGTAATGTCAGTGACGTTTGCACTATTAAATGTGATCCTGGCTGCAAAAGGTTCATAATTAACCCCATTGATCCGATCCGGAAAAACATAGGAAGAACGTTTTTCATCAGTGAAACCACCCTGGGTCGTATAACCAGTAGAGCCCGCAAGAGGTTGAGCAGCCACAAAGATTAGTAGATCGTCAATCTCGTTGTCCAAAACAACCTTCTTAATTTCATCTGTTGGACTTTGAGGATCTTGTACCCAGAATTCAGTACCAACGGGAACATTGGGAAATTCATCTTGGATAACAGCTTCCCAGTAGTCTGCTGCTGCTTCTAAAGTAGCTTTGCGGTTGGGGCCATCAATGGGGTCACTGAAGTATCCATTGGTATCAAACCGATAGTCAAATGTGATGTTGAAAGTGCTTACCTGAGAAGGAGCACTGGCCCGACCTTCAGCTTGGCCAATAGTTTGGTAGTGTTCCCAACCACTTTTTACCTTGCTATCAAAAATCGCTTGGGTAGCGTCGTAATTATTGACAAGGTAGAACTTTTCATCGAATGATGCTGGTGCCGGAGTCGGTGTTGTCACCGGAGTTGGCGTTGTCACCGGAGTCGGAGTCGTCACCGGAGTTGGCGTTGTCACCGGAGTTGGCGTTGTCACCGGAGTCGGAGTCGTCACCGGAGTTGGTGTTGTCACCGGAGTTGGTGTTGTCACCGGAGTTGGTGTTGTCACCGGAGTTGGTGTTGTCACCGGAGTTGGTGTTGTCACCGGAGTCGGTGTTGGGGCTGGTGTTGGTGTTGGGGCTGGTGTTGGTGTTGTCACCGGAGTTGGTGTTGTCACCGGAGTCGGTGTTGGGGCTGGTGTTGGTGTTGGGGCTGGTGTTGGTGTTGTCACCGGAGTCGGTGTTGTCACCGGAGTTGACGCAGGGGTTGGTGCTGGTGTCGGCGCTGGTGTTGGGGCTGGTGTTGGGGCTGGCGCTGGAGTTGGGGCTGGAGTTGGGGCTGGTGTTGGTGTCGGCGCTGGTGTTGGTGTGGGACTAGCTGCAAACGTGCTACTGGCAACATTGAGCAAAACCGCGATCGCCCGATTGGTACTTTTATCTATCATCACCGTGTCGCCACTACTAGCACCATTAGCACCCGTACCCGCACTAAAAGTGTAGTTATCAAAATTCAAAATGCCGTTGTCGCTGGCAATGCGATCGCTTCCATTTTGATAATCGGTAATGTAATCAATACTCTCATCATCTAACAGTAGAAAAAATGTGTCAGAGCCACTGCCACCTGTTAGGGTATCGATACCCCGATCGCCGTGCAAACTATCATTGCCGCTACCGCCGACAATTGAATCATTGCCTTGACCGCCGCACAAGCAATCATCTCCATCTCCTCCGATAACAGTATCTTCATCTTTGTCGCCGCGAAGGGAATCATTGCCACCTCCGCCCTCAATTTCATCATTTCCTTTGCCACCATATACAACTTCAGCATCAGAGGAACCGCTGACAGTATCATTGCCTTTGCGAGTTGCCAATCCTCCAGGCACTTCCTGAAGTTGTCCAGCTTGGAGTGCAACATTGTCGGCTGTATCTTCTCCGATCAAATAAATCCCTTGTCGTTTGATAGTCATAATTTTCCTACCTATTGGTTTGCAAAAAAAACTAAGTCAAGAAATGGCGATCGCGCTTTAAGTCCGATCGATAATTACCTCTGATATTATGTCCGGTAGCATCCGATTTTTATCGGTGGGGCGGGTTTATAAGATTGTGGGTTTTAGGCCATAATTGTTGGTAAACCAGCCATCCAAAATTTATACAATTCCGAATTAAACGGACATGATATGATTGAAAAAATTATGGAAAATCACCTGTTTTGTGAAAAGGCTATCGCTTGTTAGTTGTTATATCCTTCAAGCTTTATAGGCCGTCAAAACAGCCATATAGTAGTTGGTTTGATTCCCTCTTGTGACGCTGGTATAACCGATACCTACATCCGTATGCTTGCCGTATAAATCATTAAGAGCTAGCAAGTGAATCCGATGGCCAGGGGGTGATATTCCAGCATCAACGAGCAAATTTGCCATCTGATCTTTTCCTGAAGTTTGAGCACCAGAGGAATTGCCAACGGTGTATACGGTCGATAGCGATTCAATGAAATTGTTGGCGGGGTTGCCCAAGTAAAACGACGGCAGCGGATATCCAGCTCGCTCTACCTTTATGTTTGGGCCCAGACCGTCTGGATCTACATGAGCGAAGTAATTTCTAGCTGCCAAATCATCAGCTCGCTGCTGAGCAACCTGATTTAAAATCGGATCGGGTGTTAAGGGAGGACGAGGCGTAACTCCACTCAGATCAATCCCTAACTGTTGTCCTGTGGCTTGGGGATTTTGCCGAGCAGAGTTGAGGAAATCTAAAGCCGATCGCTCTTCTGGATCTAAGCCGGGGGTTCCTGTTGAACTCGGACTTGGCGATGGATTTGGACTCGGATTTGGACTCGGATTTGGACTCGGATTTGGACTCGGATTTGGACTCGGATTTGGACTCGGACTTATTGTCCCATTTCCACCGATAATTTTCGCAGAAACACTGCCAACATCACCAGAAAAATTGGTCAACAATGCCAAGACTTTATCAAAAGAAGAATTGCCATTTTTGCTAGCATAAACTCCGACACTATTGCTGTCATTACGAGCAACTAAAACGCGAGAACCTGTCAGGTTATCTACCAGTCGGAGGAAATCAAAAGCAGCATTAAAGTCGGTAATAATAGCTACCCCTTCGCCGATGACACCAAAAGTATCACTACCTCCACCCCCTGTCAGCGTATCTGTGTCAAAGCCACTGACTAAATAATCATCTCCTTTGCCACCAAACAGTTGATCTGCACCCAATCCGCCATACATAGAGTCGCTATCCCGACCACCATAGATAACATCGTTACCAGGATCTCCCAATAAACTGTCACTTCCAGAACCGCCAACAATCAGATCGTTTCCCGCATCGCCTACTAGCGTGTCATCGCCAGCATAGCCATAAATTTCGACGGGTTCAGGATTCAACCAAATGAGTTGGTCATTTTGCGCTGTTCCATCTAAACGAGCCATATTCAATCTCCAATTTGTTAAGTCAATTTGCGGATCGAAAAACAAAAGGCCGGAGAAGGGTCGATCGCACATAATGCGAAATCACCACTTCCCCAGCCCCGCGAAAATCACAATCGTCTCGAACTAGGTTTTGTGTTTATTTAGATGATTCAAACTTTTAATACCGCCAGCCATCGCAGCCGTGCAGTGTAGATACACTTAGGCTTTATTCACCTTGACAAAAAAACATACACCATTCTCGTCTGTTTGTCAACATTCTACAGGGACATAAGTCCCTGTCTCAGTGCCCAGGCGAGGTAGCCCGCACCTATTCCTTTGAATTCCACTCCCGAATATCTTCCTCAGAAATGTGATGCCGATAAAAAGTAGAACCTTTCACAGTCACTTGAATCTTACCTTTACCCTTTTCTCTCCTCTCACTCTCAATAATCACCTGTCCAAACCCTGTTTCTGTCCAAGTTTCACACAAAATCTTCTCAACTTGATTCAAAACCTGATTAATCGGATTCTCTTTGCTTTCTGGCGCTGATGACATATCTGTTTCCACCTTCTGAGTTGACTTAGCTTTGCTGTTGCTGTCGCCTGCTTTGTCAGTCCGATCGCCTGCTGCATCCTCTGATACAAACCTCATAGCTTCTGACTCCCTAAATTTCAGCCTTTATTGACATTGCGGAAATAGCCCTATGTTTTTACGCATACTTCCAGCTTTTGTAACAATCATTTACACGATCGCTCCCAAAGCCACAGACAGTGAAGCACCTATTACCCGCGATCGCACAACAAATAGCAGCCTTGCATCCGCACAATCCCCATCCGCCAGAAAATCCATAGTTCTTACCTCCAAAATGGTGTTTGCAAAAATTTAATTATTGAATAAC
Source organism: Tychonema sp. LEGE 06208 (assembly GCF_015207505.1). Taxonomy (GTDB): domain Bacteria; phylum Cyanobacteriota; class Cyanobacteriia; order Cyanobacteriales; family Microcoleaceae; genus Microcoleus. The sequence continues at coordinate 3,081 of NZ_JADEWT010000049.1, read as the reverse complement.
TTTTAACCCGTAACTCAGTGTAAAATCAATGCACATTCAAAACTCACAATTGTGCAGTCACAGGCAGCAGTCACCAACCTTTGACATCAAATCCGGTTGCATCGGAATGATATAGATATAGAGGACACGGCAGTGCCGTGTCCCTACAATTGATCGCCGTAGGGACACGGCACTGCCGTGTCCTCCGTTTTTATAATTCCGATGCTAACGGATTTGATATGACATTTCGCTGCCCTACGCGATCGCACTTAAGACATCACACTTTTTCAAACATCCCAGGGGTTATCCCCCCTAAATACACCGCGCGATCGTACTTATACCTATAGGTAAACTACCGATGAATCAAGCAGAGTTTATCACCATTTACAACAATTTAGGCAATAAATGCAAGCAAGTTTTGCAGCAAAAACTAGCTGGAAAACCCAACAAACAAATCGCCAAAATTCTCGCAATTAAATCAGAAGCAACTGTACGCCAACACTTGACCGCAGCATATCAAGCCTTTGGTTTGGGAGACGACAAGCGCTCAAGCTGGTCAGATTTGCAGTCATTGTTTTTTCAATTCATGCCAGAATTAATCCCGGCGCAACCTGTAGAAACACAACCATTAAATTCTCGCTGGGTTGAACGAACTTCAGATATTGCCAAACTCCAAAAATGGACATCAGAAAATTTCAAAATTTTGATAATAGTAGGAGAAGGCGGCATCGGAAAAACCACCTTAGCACAGCAATACTTAGCAAGTTGCCAATTTGAAAAAATCTTAGATATGAAAATTGCCCTAACTCCCGAAAACTTGCGGAGTGCCGATTCATTTGTACAAACTTGGCTGCAACAAGATTTTCAGGAAGATGCACCCAGAGATTTTAGCCTCAGTTTAAACTTACTAGAAAAAAAACTGCGTCAAATCAAAGTCGCAATTTTCATAGACAACTTAGAACCTGCCTTATGCAACGGTATGTTTTTACCTGAATACCGCAATTATGTAGAATTACTGCGGGTCCTGTGCGATCCGAGAATCAAAGGAGTCACCCTGATTACCAGTAGAGAAAAATTAAAAGAACCAGATATCAGAGGCGTTCAAACTCACAGTTTGACAGGCTTGAGTCCAGAAGCATGGCAACAATATTTTGAATTTCCCAAAACTTCGGAAGATTTACAAGCTCTGCAAGAAATGCACGCAGTTTACAAAGGTAATGCTCTGGCAATGGAGGTGCTGTACAATGATATTCACAATAATTATGACGGAGATATTGCCGAAGCTTGGCAACAAAACCGCCAGGAATTACAGCAGCTAGATCCATTTTCGTTTCTTATCAACAATCAACTAAATCGCCTCAACGCTCACTCTCAGCAAGCTTACCGCTTGCTATGCCGTTTGGGAGCTTGTCGGTATCAAGAAATTGAATGGTTGCCAGATACTTGTATCAAGGCTTTGCTGTGGGATGTAACGCCAGCAGAACAATTGAAAGTAACGCGGCAGTTGTGCGACTATTCCTTGCTACAATTACATCGGGGCAAATACCGAATGCACCCAGCAATTCGGGCGGCGGGTTTGAATCAGTTGCAAAAGAGCAGCGAATGGGAACAAACTCAAAGGGCGATCGCCCAACATTGGTTTACCAGTGTAGAACACATTCAATCCCCTCAGTTAGGTTTGCAAGTTTTAGAAGCTTATTATCATTTCCGAGAAATACATGATTGTGATTCAGCGTGGGATGTATTGTGCCGCCCTGCTATACCTATTTTACCAGAAGAATTGTTTCTATATTTTTTATCCTGGGGATACATCAGCCAAACTCTTGAATTAGCAGAAAAACTGTTAAATCGAGTTTCGCCTAACCGGGAAGCAAGTCTGTATCGTTGCATCGGCGACTGTCACGCCTATTTGCTAGCGGATGGTTTTGAGGTAGCTTTAGAATATCACCGCCAAGCTCAATTTGCTGCTAAGCGTGAAGGCGATAAATGGACAGAATTCAACTCCTATAGTGATATGGGTTTGTGCTATATTGCTGCTGGTGAATACGAGTTAGGATTAGCTATTTACCAAGCAAAACTCGATCTAGCTTTATCTCCAGTATCTCCTGCAATTCAATCTCGGTTAAATAGTTGTTACTGCGAAGTTGCTCTACTGCGCTCTTATTTAGGACAAGGGAGTGAGGCCAAGGCAGCATTGAAAGAAGCTAAAAGACACTTACAACAACCTTTAGAAAATGTTCCGCCTTGGCAAGCTTGTTGGGATTTGAATATGGCTGGTTTAGCTCAAAAACATATTGGCGAGTACGAACAAGCTAAGCAAACTTTAGGGCAAGTTGTGGCGATCGCCCAAAATTGCAACTTTACATCAGACATCGCCCGTGCCTGGTACATTCTGGGCGATGTTTTTCGAGAAAGTAATGATTTTTCAGCTTCTTTGAAATATCAAAACCAAGCCATTGAATTTTATACGAAAATTGGTGCTAAGTACGAATTAGGGATTAGCAATTATTACATCGGGCTGACTTACCGGGATTTGGGAGAATTAGAAATAGCTCAGAATCACTGGCAGCAAGCTATTAAAATATTTAATCAAATGAAAACGCCTAAACAAGTGAATAAAGTTCAAGATTGTCTGAATGGCAATTTTAGCCAAAAAGTGTAAAATGAAAGATGGTGAGTTTCAGGAGTGGAAGCTATTCCCACGACAGCACAGAGGCAAACCTTCATTCTTTGTTGCTGGGCAACAAAATTGTATCGGAGTGTTCATTTAGTCCGTATAGATGAGCGGACAGGAAATGTGTTCATCTTAGTTGGTGAAGAAATCGAAATCGAAATTAAACCCAAGGTCGAATGGATTAAATAAATATGAAACCCAACTTCAATGAAATGAGCAAAAAAGAGTTACGCGCTTATGTACTCGCTCATCGAGATGATAATGAGGCATTCTATGCTTATGTTGATAAAATCAACGCAGAAGGGAACCGGGTAACGCATCCACCCCTAAAATCCTTAGAGGATATGGAAAATTATCCAGAGTTTATAGAAAAACTCCGGGGCGATCCGGGCCACCAAGAATCAGCTTAGATGTAGTGGGGCGGGTTT
>NZ_JADEWT010000048.1 GCF_015207505.1 Tychonema sp. LEGE 06208 | reverse complement strand
GCGAAGCGGAGGGATGGGGCATGGGGCATGGGGCATTTAATATAATTGAGTGTTTGAGGTAATTATGGGAAGACCTGATTTTGAGGAATTAGAGGTTTATAAGTTGGCGGAAAGTTTGGCGAATGAGATTTGGGAGATTGTTAAAAAATGGGATTATTTCACAAAAGATACGATGGGCAAACAGATCGTTCGGTCTGCTGATAGTGTATGTGCTAATATTGCTGAAGGAAGAGGTCGTTATAATGACCAAGATAATCGGCGTTTTGTAAAAATTGCCAGAGGCTCTTTGTACGAAACAGTACACTGGTTAAGATTAGCGTATGCTAGACAACTTATCACAAGCGAACAAGTAAGCAAATTTAAACCAATTGTTGATAAATTACTACCAAAACTTAACGCTTATTTGAGTTCAATAGGACACAGGGAATAAATTACAAAAAAAATCCCAATGCCCTGTTTGGCCGATGCCCTGTTTGGCCCATGCCCCATGCCCATCCCTTCGCTGGGCCCAATGCCCTGTTTGGCCGATGCCCTGTTTGGCCGATGCCCTGTTTGGCCGATGCCCTGTTTGGCCAATTCCCTGTTTGGCCAATTCCCCATGCCCAATTCCCAATTCCTAATTCACCATGATTAATTGTCAAATTCCTACAGGATTAATTGTTTCTTGTCAAGCACCTGCCGATTCGCCGCTGCACGATCCGATCGTCATTGCGGCAATGGCTCGCACCGCTGTCAATCGAGGGGCTGCGGGGGTGCGGATTGACTCTCCGGCTCACATTGCGGCGGTGCGAAAACAGGTATCGGCTCCGATAATTGGGATTTGGAAGCAGCAATTGCCGGGATGCGAGATTTACATTACTCCTCGGTTTGAAGACGCGCGGGCGATCGCCACTTCTGGAGCCGATATTATCGCCGTTGACGCGACTTTGCGAAACCGTCCTGCTGGCGAAGAGTTAAAAACGTTAATCGATCGAATTCACAGCGAATTAGGGAAATTGGTGATGGCGGATGTAGACACGATCGAAGCTGCGATCGCGGCGGCCCAAGCTGGTGCAGATACTGTCGCAACTACTCTTTTTGGCTACACTCCACAGACGCAAAGTTTCTCGCCGCCCGGATTTGATTTGCTAGCCCAAATGGTAGAAAAGCTTAAGGTTCCAGTTATCTGCGAAGGCGGAATCGCCGGGCCAGAAATGGCAAAAAAAGCATTAAACTTAGGAGCAGCCGCTGTAGTTGTCGGCACAGATATTACTGGAATTGACATCAAAGTAACAGCCTATAAGTCGGTGATTGGGAAGTAAGAAGGAAGAAGGAAGAAGGAAGAAGGAAGAGGGAATAGGGGACAACTAAGAAGGGAGAAAGAAGAAGGAATAAGGAATATTCGGCGATTGAAATCGGTTCTAGAGAAACGAAACGCGCAAGGTAATGTGTGGAAATATCGGGCGATTTCGATCGCCCTTTTTCTGGGGAAATTGCTAAATCAGCGCGCTATTGATAAAGCTGCTAACTGCTGCCAGGGCGATCGCCCCCAATACCGCGCTCACAGGCCCATCCGTAGGTGAAATCCTTCCACTAGCTTCGCAGCAGAGGCAAAAACGATCGCATTCATCACAAAAGCAAACACGCCGGAAAGCAATCCCAGCGTCAGCAAGTTCGGCAGGAAAAAAACTGTTTTCAGAATGGGCAAAATTAAAACATTCAACAATCCCAACACCGCAGCGGAAATTACGGCTTTCGGTGTGCTGTCAATTTCCACACCGATTGGCAGTTGAGAAATTAGCAGCAAGCTGCTGCCCGTCACCAGCCAAGCAATCAAAAAATCGAGCGGTTCCACAGCGCCTGTACCTCCTGAGAAGTTGAATTGTCACAAAAACTTGATATTTAAAATCTACTTTAATCACAAAATATGGCTGATTCGTCTGCCAACCGGTAGAATTTCTGTCTGTCACTAAAGAGTGAGAAGTTATAATGCTTGCATCTTCCACCAAATAATCCGGATGGCAACTGCATCTACTTGTTAGTTGAATAAAAGAGCAGATTAATTAATATGGCTGGCGATTTTTCTTTTAAATCTCACGTCCGATTCGACAAAAATGCCTTGGATAATGGTACGCGCCAGCGCAGCCGATCGTTCCAAGTGATGGTTTTGATGCTGCTAGTCACTACTTTGGTGACGCTGCCGGTATTTCGTCTCGCGGAACTGCAACTGGTACAGGGAGCATACAACAGACAGCGGGCGGAAAATAACCGCATTCGCCCTGTTTCTGTCGCAGCTAATCGCGGTCAAATTTTAGACCGCAACGGCAAAATTTTTGCGGCTAATCGCGTATCTCGATCGGTTTATCTGTGGCCGAAAGAGCGATCGACCAAAGACTGGGAAGAAGTCGCCGCTACACTCGGCCCGATCGTCAAACTTCCCGCAGCCGAAATTCTCAAAAAAATCGAAGAAGCAGGCTACAAATCTGCCCTCCCAGTGCGAATTAGTAAAAATATCGATGTCGGTACTTTTGTCGCATTGGGAGAACAAGCTAATACTTTGCGGGGAGTTGAAATTCGCGCCGAATCGAGCCGAGACAATCCCAACGAACAACTAGCAGCTCACGTTTTAGGATACGTCGGCGAAGCTACTTTAGACGAATTAAAAGCTAATCCTACATATCCGATGGGAATGATTGTCGGTCAGATGGGAGTTGAAAAATTAGCCAATAAAACTTTAGAAGGCGTTTGGGGAAACCGTTTGATCGAGGTGAATGCTAAGGGCGAGGAAATCCAAGATTTGGGTGTAAAAGCTCCTATTCCCGGCAAACCGGTGCAGCTAACTTTAGATTTGGATATGCAGAAAACTGCAGAAAAAGCTTTGGGCGATCGCCTGGGTGCAGTTGTGGCGATCGATGTCAAAACCGGAGCTCTTTTAACAATGGCTAGTTGGCCGACGTTTGACCCCAATATTTTCACTCGGAAGGTAACTCAAAAAGAATGGGATCGACTGCAAGGGCCAGACAAACCATTTTTAAATCGGGCAGTTCAAGGCTATCCAGTCGGCAGCACTTTTAAGATTGTAACTTCTGTAGCCGGGATGGAGTCGGGCAAGTTTTCTCCTGACTCGACTTTAGTATCATCTTCTTCTATTAATATCGGCGGAATTACCTTTAACGAACACGGCGCTGGTTACGGCGTTATCGGTTTTCGGGACGCTTTAGCCTACAGCAGCAATACATTTTTCTATCAAGTAGGCATGGCTGTAGGGCCGGAAGAAATGGCGAAATGGGCTAAAAAAATGGGCATTGGCGGTGCTATTAATTTAAAGCTTTTGGGGTTGGATGCAGCCAATCACGGTCAAGTTCCGATCCCTGCTGAGAAACAGAAAATGTATGGGGAAGATTGGTATGTGGGCGATACGGTGACAATGGCGATCGGTCAAGGTTTGGTACTTTGTACTCCCCTAGAATTGGCTGTGATGGTGTCAACTATTGCCAATGGCGGTTCGCGAGTACAGCCGCATTTGTTGGCTTCTCAAACCAATACGCCTATTACTAAAAAAATTCCAACAGGTATTAAGCCGGCAACTTTAAACGTCGTTAAACAAGGATTGATTGACGTGGTGAAAAAAGGTACAGCCCGCGCGATGAATGACGGTACTATTCCTTTAAGTGCTGGTAAAACTGGAACTGTGGAAATGCCCGGACATCCTGACAATTCTATGTATGTAGGTTTTGCTCCCGCTGACAAGCCGGAAGTTGCGATCGCAGTTATTGTTGAAGGCGGCGGATTTGGTTCGGTTTCGGCGGCACCAATTGCTCAAGAGGTATTCCGAACCTATTTTAAAAAGCAGGGTTTTAAACCTACTAATAAACCTTTCTAGTCATGAGTTAATTGGTGACTGTTGACTGTTCATATTTTGTGATGTAGGGTGCGCGAGGCGCACCTTTTTGCTATCAGTGCGCTCAAAAGTTTTCCCCTACCCATTGTCTCCTATCGTTTCCGGTTGCATCGGAATGATTTAACCGGCGCTAGAACACAGAGAACACAGAGAGGTCAGAGAGAAATGAATAATTCCGATCCTAATGGAATTGATATCACTTCCAAGAAAATGCGATTTCTTAAAAAGATTAACAGCGGTAAGGTGTGCATTGCACACCTTACATAATTTGATTCTGCGTCCTAGAATTTAAAAATGGTCGGACGGTTTACAGATACAAAAAGTTAAAAATCTAATTAATGCCTCTTTCTAAAATAATCATTTCCGAACCAACAATTGGACTTCTAGCGATTAATTTACCTTCGGAATTGGCAATTTGTAACTTGCTGAAATCGAGTGCATTAGCTTCTTTCCACATTTTACTTGCTAGCTGATTTTGCTCTATTGTGCTGAGATTGTACCAATCTTCAGCGACATTCACTGTCAAAAGGCCGATGGAGAAATCAGCTTGAACAGACCTAACTAAACCGCCGCCAAGTCGATCGGTAATGTCAGCAACTTGAGTTTGAATTGCAGCAATCAAAGACTGTTCCGGCGTTAGTGGTGGCGGGATAATTTCTATCGATTGCCGTTTGTCTGGTGCTACTAAATCGGGCGATTTGCTTTTTAATTTAGCGGATGTTGGCTGAGAATTTGCGATCGCCTCTGGTGATTTGGCTGTGTCCGGCAAAAAATCGCTAAAGGTAGCCGGCGACTGCGGCGGTGCTGCAATAGGCGCTTTTGCTAGTTGTTCCGGCGGTTTTGCTGAGAAACTGTTGAAGGTTAAACCGACTGCAACGATGAGAATTGCTGCTAAGGAAGCGTTTAAAATTGGATCTGACACCTTGGCGCTGACAAAAGGCGGCAGCAGCTCGCGCACTAACCGCACAATACTTTGCCAAAGTACAACGACTTTCTCTAAAAAACTGTCGCCTGCGGGTTTTGATACAGACTTTTTATTATCGGATTTTACCATAACTTTTGGGGGGGGAACGCTGTTAACTTGCGCTTTTACTTCCGCAGCAACAGCCGGAGGAGTTACTGTTGCTGAGTCAGAAGCGGTGGGCGCGATCGGCTTTTGGGGCTGCAACGGGGGTTCTGCTGCTACATTTTTCCCTTTTTTCCCCAAATTCCGAATTGAGAAAATCAAAGCTTTGATTTTCTGATTTTTGGGAACGGCGCTGCTGGCATTTTGAGCTTGGCTGGTTGTGGCGGCAGACTTTGCAGCCGCCTCGCCAACCTCCGCTTTCGGAGATTGAGACGCTTCTGGAGTTGGTTGGTTTAGTTGTTCTTCTGACATTTTCTTTGCCTTGGAGCGTTGCAAATATATCTAAAATTGAATTTTAGTTGAGTCTTCTCAGCCTTAATTTATCATTTTATTAGTTGTAACTGAATCATCATGAGCCTTAAACGCCGTCGCTTTCTATTTTTAGCCAGTCTCAGCAGCTTAGATTTTACCGGAGTCTGGAAAATGCTTCAGCTTCGGACTTCCTGGGGTACAGACGCGAATGCTGCTGTACCTTCTAATGTTGAGGCTCAAAGGGCGATCGTCCCATTGCCGGCCTCACCGCCTATTTTACGCTTTATTTCGGTTGCCGACACCGGCACCGGGGCTAAAGGTCAGTATGCTGTGGCTGAGGCGATGACCCAATATCACGGGGAAAATCCTTTTAATATTGCTGTTCTCGCCGGCGACAATATCTACAATAACGGCGAAATTGAACAAATTAATGCTGTTTTCGAGAAGCCTTATCAGTCATTATTGCAGCAAGGCGTAAAATTTTATGCTTGTCTGGGAAATCACGACATCCGCACTGCTAACGGCGACCCGCAAGTTAAATATGCGGGTTTTAATATGCAAGGTCGCTACTATACTTTTCGGCGCGATCCGGTACAGTTTTTTGCATTAGATACCAATCGCAATGCGGATTGGAAAAATCAGCTTGTTTGGCTGGAGAAAGAGTTGAGTAAAAGCACTGCACCGTGGAAAGTTGTGTTCGGCCACCACCAGATTTATTCCTCTGGTATCTACGGAGTGAATCAACCTTTTATTAAGACTTTGACACCTTTGTTTAAAAAGTACGGCGTGCAGCTTTATATCAACGGACACGAGCACAGCTACGAACGCACCCGATCGATTGACGGTACGACTTATTTGATTTGCGGGGCCGGCGGGGGCACTCGTCCGGTGGGGCGTTCTGAGTGGACGGAGTTTTCGGCTAGTCGGCTGAGTTTTGCGACGTTTGATATTTATGAAGACCGGATGTTTGTCAGTTCTATCGGTACTGACAAGCGGGTTTTTGATAGAGGGGTGATTGAAGTGCGATCGGCTTAATTCAAAATTTTTGCCCTCACATATCAGATTAATAAAATTTTGTCAAGGTGTCTTTGTCGATAGATTTAACTGCGACTTACACCTTGAATCAATATCACCCTTTACTCTTGACTTGAACAAAAATTCAAGTACAATGAATTGTTCAGCGTTAGAGGCATCTGAGTGAAAAGCGATACGTTAGTAAGAGGGAAAATTAATCCCTTAGTAAGACCTTTCTTAAAGTGGGCAGGAGGTAAAAGGCAGTTATTGCCAGAAATTGTTAAGTATGTTCCCAAGCTGACAAGCAAACATACATACTATGAACCTTTCATAGGTGGAGGTGCACTCTTGTTTGAGTTACAACCCCAAAAAGCTGTTATCAATGATAGCAACAGAGAACTGATTAACTGCTATCAAGCGATCAGAGACTCTTTAGATGAGCTGATGGAGGAATTAAGCAAGGATAAATATAGCAATAGCGAAACTTCTTATTATGATATGAGAGACTTAGATCGTTCAGCTAAAAAATATGCCGATTTGTCGGCAGTTGAAAAAGCAGCACGAATCATTTATCTAAATAAAACTTGCTACAATGGTTTGTTTAGGGTTAATTCCCAAGGTCAATTTAATGTTCCGTTTGGTAGATATAAAAATCCCAATTTTTTAGATGAGGCTGTTTTAAGAGCTGTAAACAAATACTTAAGTAGCAACACCATTATACTGTCAAATTTGGATTTTCAAGAAGCTGTTAAAGATGCCCGAAAAGGAGATTTTATTTATTTAGATCCTCCTTACGATCCTGTTTCGGAAACAGCTTCTTTTACTGGATATGATGTGAATGGCTTTAATAGACACGAACAAGAAAGACTAAAAAAAGTTTTTGACGACCTAACGACCAAAGGTTGCAAAGTGATGATGAGTAATTCTTGTACGGATTTTATTCTGGATTTGTACAATGATTATCGGGATACAATCAAAAAAGTTAGGGCAACGAGAAGTATCAACTCAAATGCCTTGAAAAGAGGTAAGATTGATGAAGTATTAATTTTAAATTATCAAGTTCAGGACAAATAAATATGAGAAAAAACAAGAAGACTGCTAACGATAAAGCCTGGGAAACACTATTTGAAACGCATAATATCTTAGAAGAAGTAGATAAAAATGGCTGTTTTGAAATAGAATCGGCTCAAATCAACAAGCTAAGAGAAAGCAGGCTGATGGCAAAGTTCGATCACTCTGTCAATTTGCCGGATATCTTTCGAGAAAATCATCTATCAATCTTGCCAATTTCTCGCTCAAAATATGTGATTGGTAAGTTTGGTACACACTTTGAAGTTAAGTACGATCCTGAAATAGAAGTAATTCCTTTTGACTTTCCTTCACACATAGAGAGTATAGATTGCACAAATTTATATTCTGAAAGTTCCGCATTGCACTGTGCGTTTAATATCGGTCTTATAGATGATTTATTAGGCGAAAAAACAGCTTATACTGTTTCTGGGAGAATGTCTACAGAGTCCTTTAATTTTAATATTATCAATCCCACCACCAACAAACCCTATTCAATCAAGGTTAAAAATTCTCAGTGTGAGATAGATGCCGGATTTGAAAGCGACAACTATTTTGTATTGATAGAAGCTAAGAACTATTCGATCGAGGATTTTTTGATTAGACAACTTTACTATCCTTACAGATTGTGGTCACAAAAAATAACTAAAAAAGTAATTCCAGTATTGATGACATACTCTAACGACGTTTTTAGCTTTTTTATTTATGAATTTAGCAATGATGAAGATTATAACTCTCTGAAACTGAGAGAACAAAAGAATTATACGATCGCTCCCCAAGAAATACAACTGAGCGATGTCGATCGGGTATTCAATAATATTCAACTAATTGCAGAGCCAGATGTTCCATTTCCCCAAGCTGATAAATTTGAGAGAGTAGTAGATTTATTATCATTGTTATTAGAAAGAGATTTAACTAAAGATGATATTACAGAAAACTATGAATTTGACCGCAGGCAAACTGATTATTATACTAATGCTGGATTGTATATTGGACTGATAGAAAATTATCAAGATTCCCTAAGAAAAAAAGTAATTTTTCGCTTGACAAGTGAAGGAAGGTCAATTTTACATAAAAGACCTAAATTAAAATATCTAGATTTGATTAATAAGATTTTACAACGTAAAGTTTTTTATTTAGTGTTTCAATTAGCGCTTGAACTGGGACAAATTCCGCCAGAAGATGCAATCTGTAAAATAATCTCAGAAAATCGTTCAGATATTAATGATACAACTATAAAAAGGCGTTATTCTACTGTCCGAGGGTGGATTTCTTGGATTTGGTTCCAAATCAAAGACTAAAATTCACATAGTTTGATTCTGTGGGCTTTTATTACCTTCGACCTAGTTCTACCGTAAGGCCGGTTTCTGAAACGGACGCGGCAAGAGGGAAGAAGGTGCGGAAGCAGACATTTATCTATAAATAACAGCCTTATAATGTCGATCGCAACTAGAACTGAATATAAATACTTCTGAAGTTGTCACCGGATGTTGCACGGGATTAAACAGACCGCGATCGATCGACCAAAAATATTCGTTAGAATTATATATATCAGCCTCGCCGGCAAAAACGCCCGATCGCCCGAGGAGCCGATTTAGCTCCGGCTGTGCCAAAATTATCTAACTCGCTCACAAGTGTTACCAGTCAACGATCGAGCTGTAACAAATTACCCCATCTGCGCTCATGCAAGATTTCATTAATAACGTCTCTAGGTACCCCCGTTTTTTGATTACTGTCTGTCTCGGAATCTTCTTTTTCCTGTTCGAGCGACTCAAACCTCTACTCGATCGACCGGCAACAGCCATCGTCCTGGTTACTTCGATTGTAGCGACTTTTGTCTTTCTAACTTTTACCCTGCGCGCCATGTTAGGTCTGAGCCCGGTTTAAAAGCAAGTTTCGGCCCGAAAAAGCCGGCTTGCTCTGACAAACTGTGGCCCCCTTGGAAAGGCAGGTAGAGGGTTTAGGGAAGTTTCTGCTGCTGAGTTTGAGCGGAAACACTAATCACTAAAGCCAACGAAATTCTGATGTGCGATCGCCCGCGCCGGCAATAGCCGCTGCGATAGATTATAAGAGAAAGAAAGTTACCCTAGTTATGTGAGCGCTCCTCAACCTTGGCGCAAGCAAACATTACCTAAGTGCAGCACAACTCTTTCGAGCCATCAACACAACTGGGGAAATACTGCACCTCTGTTTCCCCGATTCCCACTTAGTTCTTAGGAAGCGGCACACCCCGCCCCGCTTTCCTCTCCCGTCAACCTGACGGTATCGCGAGAGTTTCTAGCGGACAAGACAGATGAAATTTGAACATATCTATCAATTTTTTCAAGACCCCCCTCCTGTTTATCTAAACAAGGAACTAGCAGTGTGCTACATTCTCTCGGTGTTATTGCGATCGGATTCCTACGGTACAGAACTCATCGGACAACTAGAGCGGGAATTCCCCATCTACCGACTTTCCGATACCGTCCTCTACAGCGCTCTCAAATTCCTCGAAGATGAAGCCGTCATCACCGGTTACTGGAAAAAAGTAGAAGGACGCGGCCGCCCCCGCCGGATGTATCAAATCCTCCCCGAGTGGCGGCACCAAGCTCAAGACCTAGCTCGCCTGTGGCACGATTATATCGGTCAGGGAAACGGCGCGTCTGGCCGTCGCCCCCGTGCCCTAGAAACCGGTCACACAGGTTAGTCGGTGTTGGAATCGGATGCCTAAACCCTTGAAATGCTGGCGCTACTAGCAAAGCGAACTGCCTTCCTTGTCTTCGCTTTGCAAGCATCGCCGCACAGGAATTAGAGCAGCTACACTACGTCAGGACTTACGCATTGTCACTTGAAAATTAGAAAGCGTGGGGAGATATAAGAATTTGGTGATGGGGAGAAAAAAACCTTGCTACAAAGCTTGTTGGTAATTTTGGTAAGCAAGTGTCTGCGTAAGTCCTCGATCGCTTTTGTCTGTAAAGTTCTGTAAAGTAGTAGTAGATAATTTCAATTACACAAACTTCTACCGATGGATACTACTGTTCTTTCTTCAACGTTTACGATCGCCCTGCTGATGACTGTAGGCTTGTTTTTCTTCATCAAGGCCTCAGTCAAAGAAAGAATCGAACAAATCAAGTTTGCTTCGCCCCGCGCCCAAGAGTCGCTTTTAACCCAGCTACAAGAGTATTTTGCTTCTAGAGCTTACCGAGTTGTAGCCGTCGATGCCCCAAACTATAAAGTCACTTTTGAAGGTTTTGTGCGGCCTAGTTGGTTTTTAGCTATTTTTCTCACTTTGCTGAGTGCAGGCGGCACTCTGTCCTTGGGCTTGCTTTTGGGAATGCTACTTCCCCAGCAAGGTCAAATTTTCCTAGCTTTGGTACTGCTGTCACCGCTGGCGGGAATATTTTACTGGAAAAAAGCTGGACGCTCGGAGCAAGTTTCCCTTAAACTCGAATCTGTTGCTGAGTCGGGAAGCCAAACTAAGAGCCTGGTTACTGTCAGAGCTCACCGCGATGAACTAGCAGCTATGGAAAAAGCTTTAGATTTAAAACCGCTGGAATATTAAAATTTTGGTGTGGAACGTTTTTTGATATGCTAGATGCCGTGCTTAAAGTTCTAGCCGACTAACCGATGAATGTTTGCGGATCTCTCAAAGAGTCCGAAAGCTCGATCGACAGAACACTCAGTCGATTTTAGAGTCGAGATTTGAGATTTTCGATTTATCCTCAAGATGAATCTGGGAATTTGAATTTTCGTCTAAAATTTGAAGCCGCGACAGCCCTGCGGGGCTTGTATCCGTGAGCGGTGTCTAAAAAAACCATTATCCTGAGAGTGCGCGCTGTGGCGATCGCCCTTTGCAGGCGAGTATCCTGTTGCGATGGAGCCTTATACCCTTATTCTGTATTCTTAAGGACTTTTCGCGTAAATTTCAGCCAGCACTCTCCAGACAATGAGAACTCTCGCACTTTTGTTAAAAGAGCTAGACAAACATTGCTGTCAATGTTTTGAACTCAACATTTTGACCTATGCGCGGGCGGACACCACAGGAATTTTTTCGGAGGCTGTTTCCAGCATTACCTTTAAACTGGGAAACAAGAAATGGTTCTCTTCTACGTATTGGGCTCCGAATAAACCTTTTTCAGCCCAGAAGTATCTGTCGGTGGTATGCTCGTTACGCTTGACTAACAGCAAAGCAGGGGGAGCAATGCCTTCAGCATGGATGAACTTGCGAGCCGCTGTTACGGGTTTATCTTCGCCGCTCTCGATGCTATATTGAGGCACGCACTCTAAAATTCTGCGTCCTTCTTGTCGGCGGCGACTCTTGCGTTTGCGTCTCCTGGCCAATTTCTTTACCTCCTCTGTAAGCAGACAGTATGAGCAGACAGTATGAACAGACAGGTTTTGACATACTCCCCATCCCTAAAAAAAATGGGGATTCTGGATTCTAACAGCTTTCCTCAAGCACGGCTTGTCCGATCTTGCCGAGCCCCAGGTTGATGCCCCAACCTATTTGAGATTTTTTGGATGCTAGAGTTGAGACCGGATTTTTACATCTGGCGAATCAACAATATATGATTCAATCATCAAAGCCGTCCCGATCGGACGGGGTTTGAGATCGATTTTTTAGGTAATCATAGCTACCAAATCCGAGGCCAGTATATCCCTTCTAGCTCAAAAAATCAACGGTTTTTAATATATCGACACAATCTTAACATTCGTGCCGATCGACAAAATACACCAGTTGTGGTAATGTAGGCCGCAAGTTCCGGCAGCAGCCAAGCTGGGAAATCTGTGGAAAGTATGCAGGCGGGACTTTACTTTTAAGCAATTTTTGTTTGTGAAAGCCGAATGCTTTGAACCTAGCAGCCTTCCATCAAAGCGGAGACACCAGAAATTTAGAAGTTTCTCATCTGTAATCGGCACCGGCCCAGTTGTAATTGACTTAGAATTCCGTTAGATATCTTAATGTGGCGCTCATGTTAATGCCAGCCAGTTCCGAATTTGTCCAGCTTTGCCGATCGCAGGTGGCGATCGCCGTCAGTTTGGGAGCGACATTCAGCGCGGTATACCTGACACAAGAACTCGTACCCGGAAGCGCAGCAAAGTTGGTAGAGATCGCGGTTTACCCAGAAACATCAGCCGAATCGGAAGAAAATCTGGGGCTGAGGCTGCAATCTTCCCAAAACTCGACAGCCAAACCAGTGCCGCGGCTGGCTGCGCCAGCTTTTCCTGTGGAAGAATCGACGGTGGGGGCGATCGCGCCCGAGCAGAGCCCGGATAATCAGCGGCGGAACGATCGGTGTCAAGGCCCGGAGAATGTGTGGCAGCAACGCCGGCAAATTGTGACGCCTATGGTACACGAGGGAGTTGTAATGGGACTCCTGGTGTGCGGCAGGCAAGACAGGCCTTGGAACGATCGAGAGGAGGCTCAAATGCAGCAAATTGCTCGCACCTTGACCCTGGCTTGTATTTTAGACCAGCGATCGCAGTGGATGCAGCAGGAATTGGGCACGGCGAGGCAAATCCAGACTCAGGTGTACGATACGATGCACAATTTGCTGCACCAGTTCAAAAGTCCGCTGACAGCGTTGCGAACTTTTGGTAAGCTGTTGGCGCGCAGGCTGGTACCGGAAGACAGAAATCGCAATGTGGCTTTTAGTATTGTCCGAGAGAGCGATCGGCTGCAAGACTTGCTCGCCGAGTTCGATCGCACCCTTGACACCGGCGAAGCAAATCTCAGACTCCCATTGGGCACTTCAGAAAAAGCAGTGTCCAATTTAGAATTAATGTCGCATTCTTCTCTGTCGCTGTCACCAGCAGCCAATTTGGAAGAATCCTGTTTTGTGGGATTGGTGCTACAACCGCTGTTAATTTCCGCCCGGGCGATCGCATCTGAAAGGCGTCTATCATTGGTAGCCGACATTCCGGCAGATTTGCCGCCAGTTTCGGCGAACGATCGAGCTTTGCGCGAAGTTTTGAGCAATTTAATTGACAATGCTTTGAAATATAGCTCTGTCGGCTGCCAAATTTATATTAAAGTAAGGTACAAGGAAGCGAAGGGCGATCGGGCAACACACCACCCATCACCTGCCATCGCAGTGGCAGTCAGCGACACAGGTGCCGGGATTCCACCCCAAGATTTAGAACATTTATTCGAGCGGCACTACCGGGGAGAAAAAGCGCAGACAGAAATTCCCGGCACCGGATTGGGTTTGGCGATCGCCCGCGATTTAGTCCGCCAAATGCAAGGAGAAATTGAAGTATTTTCTCCAGTAAATCCCGAATGGCTGCCACCAGCAGAAACTCATTTATATCCAACAGATCGCGGTACTACATTTGTACTTTGGCTGCCGCTCAATCAGTAGTAACTAAGCCTATTGCTTGGAGATAGTTTTTATGAAGCGTCGGTCTTTATTAGATCAAATTCCCAATTTTTCAAATTCTTTAGAATTTTTCAAAACACACTTTTTTACTGTACCGTTTTTAGCTGCTTTCAACATTCTGACTGTCCTGATTTTGGGCTGGCTAAGCGTCTACGCAAAACTCAACAAGAAGGGAGACGGAGTTGAACGCCTGTTTAGCGATCCTTTTAATTTCTGGTTCCCTTACGAAGGCATTCTCACCGGAGTTTCCGAAGTCCTAGGGTGCAGTTGTGTGGCAATTTGTGCATTTAGTTTTGGATTGCTGCGCCAAAAAGATCCCCGCAGTCGATCGACCATCTTCTTATTTTTTAGTGCTTTACTGCTGGGAGTCTTGTATGTGGATGACAGGTTTCGGATGACTTTGATTCTTACTCGGCTGGGAATATCTAAAAAAATAATTTATTTATGTTATGCGAGCGGGATTTTTCTTTACATATCTAATTTTTGGCGGTACATCAAAACTACTCCTTACTTGCCATTAGTCCTAGCATTATTGTTGTTTGCTATCTCGCGGTTTGAGGATATTATAAACTCTCCAAGTACAGGATTGCACGCGATGTTAGAAGATGGCACTAAGTTATTAGCTCTTCTGAATTTGGCTTTGTATTTTTGGCACGTATGTCATCAGGAAGTTGCGCGGCATTTCCAGCCTAGCGAAAAATATTAAGGAAGAAGAGTTAGTTGTTAGTTGTTAGTTGTTAGTTGTTAGTTGTTAGTTGTTAGTTGTTAGTTGTTAGTTGTTAGTTGTTATTTGTTAGTTGTTAGTTGTTAGTTGTTAGTTGTTAGTTGTTAGTTGTTATTTGTTAGTTGGTAGGGGCGGTGGATGGTGCGTGCCCGCCCTCAGTTGTTAGTTGTTAGTTGTTAGTTATTGGTTATATCAATTCCGGTTGCACTCATACATGATGTTAACAGTCAACAGTCAACAGTCAACAGTCAACAGTCAACAGTCAACAGTCAACAGTCAACAGTCATCAGTCATCAGTCCTCAGTCATCAGTCATTAGGGAAAATGCCCAATCCCTCCGCTTCGCTCCGCCCAATGCCCTGCGCGGGCCAATTCCCAATGCCCTGTTTGGCCAATGCCCTGTTTGCCCAATGCCCCATGCCCCATGCCCCATGCCCAATGCCCAATTACCAAGGATTGCCAATCATTGTAAAAGCAGCCCAATAATAAGGATGGGAAAGCATTCGATCGCCCCTGGCCGCAATTTCAGGAGGTAAAGCGATCGCCTCAGAAAGCCCTTCAACTCGCAACATCCCGTCTTGAATCCGCACCCGCCCCCGCAACATCTGCAATTGCGCCCACCGCAAAGCCTCGGCTTTAATCATCAAATTACCACCGCTTCTGGGAGTCCGCAACAGGCGGTAAAACTCCGTCATTAGTCCCAAAGTCCCCTCATCGCTGACTTCCCACAAACTCGCCAAAGCCGATCGCGCACCGCTAGCTACCGCCAAACCCGCAAACCCCAACTCCGCCTCTTCATCGCCCAAAGCGGTACTGCACGCGCTTAAAACTAACAGGTGCACTGGCGGTTCATTCCACCGCAACTGCCGCATTTGATCGAGGCGCAATTTAGTATCCCACAACTGAATGTAAGAATTTTTCGGTTCTCCTGGCTGGAATTCGCTGTGAGTTGCTAAGTGAATAATTCCAAAAGGTTGATTTGCCCGTTGAGCTTGCAAATTCGCGAGAGTAAAATCTTGATTCAAAAATGATTTTCCGCGCGTCGGCGGGGCGATCGACTCTAACTCCACCGGTACCGCCGGTAATGGCGCTTTATCCTTAAATACCGACGCCCCCATCGCCAACACTTCATCGTCAGTAATATTGTCGTAGCGGATATCAGTCAAACTCAGACTCGGCATCACGCTCAAGCTATATTTCTCAACTAAAAATTGTTTGCCATCGTGAAGAGCTGCAAACGGCACGCTTCGCAAACCCGCTGCCGGAATTACAATTAAATTATTAATTTTTAAAGCTGCCAATTCTCCTGCAAATGGCGCAATTAACCACCGATAAAGTTTTTGAGCTGCATCCAAATAACTGATACTATTTCTTCTTCTGGGATTAGTAATTTCCGTTTGCAAAGCGTCGGCTAATTGCAGTACCTGCCAGCGCGTTGTCGCCGGAATTAAAACGCGCATCGGTTGAGCGTTAGCTGTGACTAACACTAATTCTAAATGCTCGCCGGTAGGAACATCGGAAACTTCTGTGCCGGCTAGTTGCCAATTCTCCCCCAACCCATCTTCTAACATTTTTGGAGGCGGCGGGATGAGGTTTTTTCTGACAGGAAATAGATTAGATAAATCTCGACTTGCCACCAGCACCGAATCATTTTCTGTGGCTGCTGCTTTTGATTCGCTGACCCAATTCATATAAATGATTGCAGATTTTACCCCGGTAATTTGTTCGTTTTTGCGAAGGGTTTCGTAAATTACCGACATATTAGTAATCGGCTTTCGGGCGGGCAAATCTAGATATTTTTCGTATTCGCGAGTGAAGGTTTGTTCAAAGGCTAAAATACCGGATACTGCGGTATCGAATCTGCGAGAAGGAACGAAAATTTCCGGGCTAGTTGGGGAATTTCTGTTTTGATTTGGCGGTCGCAATTGTACTTGCAAAGATGCAGGAAATGACAGCGCCGGATCGGGAATTGGTTCGGGAATTGGTTCGGGGATTGGTTCGGGAATTGGTTCGGGGATTGGTTCGGGGATTGGTTCGGGGATTGGTTCGGGGATTGGTGGAGGAGTAGGGGGCGCGCCCGGTGTAATTAGGGAAATCTGGTTTTGTAAACTTCCTTGGGTGTAAGTTTGCCCAAAGGAAAAACTGGGCAAAATGGCGTTTTCTGCGCCAGCATTAATGCTTCCCTGAGTTCCGTTGTCGATCGCCCCGCCAACTACAAAGGGTCGATCGCTACCGCCTCCGTGCCGAATGGCGATCGCCCCGCCTCCTGTACCTCCTGCAGTAGAAATACTGGCAAGATTGCCGGATATATCGTTAAAAACATTGTTCGATCGAAACAAACCGAGGGTTGTGACATCAACACTGCCACCTCTAGCGTTGATAAAGCCCGACTGAATGTTACCGATCGCGCTCAGAGAGACTGCGCCGCCGTTTCCCTGAGTGCCGCTGGAGTTGAGATCGAGAGTAGAAATGCCGGCTTGCGAGGTAAGGGCAATATTGCCGCCGATCGCCCCCGAAGAGTTCAAACCTCCCGCAGTTAAAGCGCCGGCATTGCTTTTGACGGCGATCGCGCCACCTGTTCCCGTTGCTGACGAAGAGTCGATCGCCCCTGCTGCAACAGTATTTCCCTCAACCCGAATGCTGCCGCCGTTGGAGGTAATATTGCCAGTCCGAACCTCGTCCAAAGCTTGCAAGTTCGCATTGCCGCCATCCGTCCTTAAATTACCCTCTAAGAGTACATTTCCTGCCTTGATATCGGCTCCCAAAGCGGCCGTGCTGTCCCCCCTGATGGTAGCAAAATCTCGCGCGTTCACGCTCAAAAAGCGGGCTGCAATTTGGGAAGTAGCCGTCACGCTAGCAGCATCAGCCGAGAGCACGCCCAACCTCTGACTTTGACCGACTGCGCCGGTAAAGGTAATGTTGCCGCCAGCGCGCAGCGTCAAATTATTTGCCCGGCCTTGGATGCTGTCGAGGGTACTGGCAAAAGTGATGTTGCCGGTACTGGCCGAAATTGTGCTGCGGCGATCGACTGTGACGGGACTTTTGAAAGTGATGTCGCCAGATGTGGCGATATCGCCAGCTATCTCGGTACCCCCGCCGCTGACAGTCAAACTCGCCAGCGGTGCAGCTTCACCGACGACTGTACCGCCGAACCGCACTCGCCCAGCGTCAAGTCTCAGGGCGCGAGCTCCGTCCAGGCTGCCGGAAAACAGAATGCTGCCCGTGGCTTGAGCGTCCAAAGCTGCATCAGCATTCAGGGAAAGGTTGCCAGTAAAAGCGATATCTGCGCCCGGTGCGGCGATGTTGGCACCGATCTCCGTTTGGGGCGCGTCGAGTGTCAAGCTAGCGCTGCCGGTTGTTCTGAGGGGATGGTCGATCGCGATCGAACTGCCTTGAAGTGTCAGCGGGCTGTTGAAGGTAATGGGTGCGACGATCGCGATCGAGCTGCTGTTGGCGCGCCCGATCGCGATCGAGCCGAAACCCGCCGCCAAAGCACCCAGATCACCTCCCGTCAAGTCCAAAACCCCTAAAATATCGCCAGTGCCGCCCACCCGAATCCCTCGGCCGTCGCTGGGCTGCAAGCGAATTTTCCCCCCCGCACTGCTGACGGAATTGCTGCCGCCCCTGAAGTCAATGCCGTTAGCAGTCAGAGCGATATTGCCGCCGTTAGCGTTGACTCCGCCCAGAGAAATGCTGCTGGCAAAAATGTTAATGTTGCCACCTTGAGTCTCGATTAAATCCTTGGGGTCATTGACAAAAAACACTCCGCCTGATGTAAATGTTACGCTGTCTCCGGTTTGCGCTTGCAGTGCGAGTTTGTTGTCGGGTAAGTCTTGGAGGGTGATGTAGCCGGGGGTTTCTACAACTACGTTGCTGCCGGCCGCCATCTGTTCCAACTGCACTTCTGAGATCGATGTTTCAGTGGGTGATTCTGTGGCTTGGAGTTCCCCGCCAGCAGAGGATGAAGGGCTGTTTTCGCCGTTACCGCTGACGATCGCAATATTTGCCGGATCGAGCCACAAATTGCCGATCGCCCCGTTAGGCGCGCGGGTATCCACCTCTCCTTGGAAAGTTAGAGCATTTTTACCCGAAACTTCCACTCTGCCGCCGTTACCTGCTGCTGTGCCGCCGCGAGCCGTAATATTGCCGAAGAAGCGAGTTGTATTGTCTGACCAAATTGTCGCTGTGCCGCCGTTACCGCGGTCGATCGCGTCTGCTGCGATCGTAGAATCAGGACTAACATAAGTTACCAGGGAATTTGGCACTGGTTCCGTCCCCCGGAAACCGCCACCGACGCGCACGACTCCTCCGCCATCTGTCCCGGAAGCATTGATATTTGCGCCGAACAGTCCGACTTTTGACCCTAAAATATTGACTGTGCCGCCTCTGGCACCAGAAGGTGCAAAGACATTTACAGCACCCGATACGATCGCGCTTCCGGCATTTACCGGCACTGTTTGGCCCCCAGTCAGGATTAATTGACCTTGTTCGTTAGTCGTTAAACCTGTGGCTGACTCTAGGCCTGGGCCAGTCAGCAACACAGGTAAAGCAACTGGGGCGATCGCCGATTTGTCTGACTGCAAAGACGGAGTAATTTCTAAACTCAATAAATTACCAGTCTGACTGATGCGGACTGTATTGCTTCCCGCAACAGCAGCCACCGTAATTTGACCGGCCGGGGCGGACAATTGCCCGGTATTGATCGCAGCACCGCCCAACAAAGTTAAATTTTGACCGCTACCAACTGCTAAGTTTCCAGCATTGACAATTATCCCAGATTGTGAGTTATTAAAATTAAATTGAGTGGGATTTCCCAGCAAGGATTTATAATCATTAATTCCGGCCGCATTAAACCAGCGATCGCCGAAACCGATATTCGTAGAAGTTGTGGCAAAAAAAGACCCCGGCACGTTCAATCTCGCATTTTGACCGAAAACAATTCCCGCCGGATTCATTAAGAATAAATTCGAGTTTCCCCCGCTTATTGAAATCACGCCATTAATGAAGGAAACATTGCCGCCGGAAATTCGCCCTAAAATATTTTGAATATTTGGATTAGTTAGAAAATTAGCAATTTGACCTTCGCTGAGATTAAATTGGCTGAAGCTGTGAAACAAGTTTGTGCCGTTTCCAGACAGTTGTCCGCCTCTAATTTCTAAGCGATTTTGCTCCTGGTTGACAATAGTATTAGTGCCGTCATTTGCCGGAATGACAGATTGCGATCGCGCTGCTAGCGGTAGCAGCAAAAAACCTAATGTCAAAATTATAGCAGAGCGAAAATAGGTCATTAGTTATTAGTTATTAGTCATTAGTCATTAGTTATTAGTCATCAGTCATCAGTCGTTAGTGGTTGACAATTCCCAATTCCCCATTCCCAATTCCCCATTCCCAATTCCCCATTCCCAATTCCCCATTCCCAATTCCCCATTCCCCATTCGCCATGCCCCATTCTAATCTATTGTAGTTTTGATTTTTTTTGAGCTGTAATGTTCCGCTAAAGTGCCAATAAACTTAAAAAGCTTGCGGGCACGGCGGTTTGCTCCCAGGGTGCAAATCAGCGTCTTTGAGTCGATCGCCCTCTAAAACCATCTTTTGCCAGAATGTCAGAAATACCAAGCAGATTCCGTATTTATCGGTCGCAGGTGTCTTGACAAAACGCCTGCTGAGTCCTAAGATTGGAGCAAAGATTTGGGTGAGAAGGCAAAAACCCACAAAATAACTGCCTCCTCTAGCAAAATTAAAAATAAAATATTGATGCTTTTAGGGACAGATAATGCAAAATCAACCCTTCCCATTTTTAAATGAACAAGTAGTTGAACGGATCTTTGCCTCTGGCGAACTGACTCGCGAAGACAGACAGCGAATTCAGTCAATGCTCTTAGACGAGTCGATCGGCGAAAATGAATTGATCTTAGTTGAAAAAGTCATGGAAGGCGTAGTCAAGGGCGTACTCGACGTGCTGAATTAATTGAAAACTTGCACGCGCCAATGTAAGTGTAAGGTGCGCCCGGACGCACCTTACCCTAATTTGAAATCAAATCGAAAGTCCTTCTAAAAATCATCATAGTCCTCATCGGAGCTCTCATCCGAACTCTCATCGGGACGCACAAGTTCAGAAGGAGGCCTATCGCTACTCCAGGCCCACCACACGCCGTCGCACTGACAGCGATAAAATTCTTGCCACTTGCGACGCTGGAACTCACTGTATACTGGCGATCGGCGATTAATCCAGACCTCGCGGGCATCAGTGCAGCTAGCACCGCACTTGGGACAGCAAAACTCAGTAGCGTGAACCGCCATCGCAGTCCATTCGGGAGGATGTGGAGCAAAAGCTTCCATGTGTTGCGTGTTTTTATTTAAACTGCTGGTAATTACGGCAAATCAACGGTTGCTAAAGATCCGCTTCCGCTGGCGCTGACATGAACAACGACATAAATACGCTGTTGAGTGCGTAATTGATCTGCTAATTATTTTTTTGGCACTTGCCGTCCGATGAATAGTATAACTGATGTGGTACAAACCGTCGATCGGCATTCTCAGCTATTTTAAGGACTAGACTCATGTCTATTTACAACTTTATCTCATTTCTGGGCATTTTTGGGCTCTGCGCGATCGCCTGGATTTTCTCAGAAAACCGCCAAGTTCGTTATATACCTTGGCGCGTCATCATCTGGGGAATTGGCCTGCAATTAGTCTTAGGATTTTTAGTATTCCTGTTTCCCCCAACTCGTATCGCCCTAGAATGGTTTACAGGCTTGCTCGATGGAGTATTCACCGCTGCTGACACCGGAGCGAGATTTGTATTCGGGAGCAATATTGTACCAGTACCGGGTAAAGAGCCGGCAATTAATTTAGGATATATTTTCGCCTTTCGAGCTTTACCGACAGTCGTCTTTTTTTCCGGCCTCATGGCCTTACTGTACAACATCGGCGTAATTCAAATTGTCACCGAAGTTTTTGCCAAAATATTTTATAAGACAATGCGGTTGAGCGGCGCGGAAGCCCTCAGCGGCGCAGCCAATATTTTTGTAGGAATAGAAGCAGCAATAGTCGTCAAGCCTTACTTGCCGCAAATGACTCGTTCCGAACTTTGTGCCATTCTCTCCTGCTGTTTTGGAACCGCCGCTTCATCAACTTTAGCAATTTACGTCAGCTTTCTCAAGCCTGTATTTCCCAATATTTTAGGACATTTAGTTTCCGCCTCAATTATCGCCATTCCCGCTTGCTTTGTCATCTCCAAAATTTTAGTTCCCGAAACAGGCGTGCCGCTGACAATGGGCGGCATCCCCAAGGAAGAACGGAAGCCTCAAGGCCTCGGCGAATTTATCAGCGACGAAATTTCGGAAATCGACGGCGAAGCGCTCAAACAAGAGACTGTGGGCGGAGAACCCATCGAACGAGTCAGCCCTTTGGATGCAGCGATAATTGGTGCATTGGACGGTGTAAAAATGGCAGTGGCGATCGCCGCTGTTTTGATTTTAATCTTGGGCTTAGTTTCCTTAATCAATCAATTCTTTGGCTGGCTAGCCGTGTTGCCGGCTCCCATCGGCACAATCTTTAGTTTTGTCACCCTGCAAAATATCCAAGGAGTTTTATTTTATCCGCTAACCTTGTTAACTGGAGTTCCCATTGAGGATTCTTGGGTAGCATCAGTAATCATCGGACGGCGCCTGTTAGAAACCGCAATTCCGCCCTATCAAAGTTTAGCAGAAGCCGCAAAACAAGGACTGATTAGCGATCGCACAGTTTTGATT
The DNA here is from genome assembly GCF_015207505.1 of Tychonema sp. LEGE 06208. Lineage (GTDB taxonomy): Bacteria > Cyanobacteriota > Cyanobacteriia > Cyanobacteriales > Microcoleaceae > Microcoleus. Next base: position 23,540 of record NZ_JADEWT010000048.1, on the reverse strand, counting down.
GTCAGTTACGCCCTTTCCGGCTTCGCGCACCTAGCATCCGTCGGTATATTTGTCGGCGGTACGATCGCCCTAATTCCCTCCCGCCGCAAAGACATTTCCGAACTCGGTTGGAAAGCATTATTTGTCGGCACCCTAGCAACAATGATGATTGCCTGCATCGCCGGCTTATTTGACACCGGAGACGCGAGCATTTTAGGTGCTAAGGCAGCCCCTGCAGCTCCGATAACTGCCCCCGCTTCCCAAAAACAGCAGGCATCCCCAAGCGTAACTTCCCAGCCGTCCGTTGCCCCAGAAATTGCCAGCCCGAAGCCTTCGCCGAAGGGTAACAAAGCAACTCCAAAAGCTCAAGAATCTCCTAAATCTGAATCGAAGAAAACGCCTTAATTATCTTCTAATGGCTTGTAGGAGCGGGTTCACCCACAATATTTATCAATTATTGACAATTCGGTAAAAACCGCCCTCACGCAACAGTAAAATCCCGCTTGTAGGGGTGGGTTGGCCAACAATATTTAACTGGTAAACTGGTTCCAATGCTCTGCCTTGGAACCGATATTCAGAGGCTCTGCCTCGACTGGGAAAAAGGAGGCAGAGCCTCCGGATATGCGTTACCATACAGAGCCTGTTAATGAGTAGTAATAAACGAGATTTATCGCACCAATTCCCTCTTCCTGATGACCAATGACTAATGACTAATGACCAATGACTAATGACTAATGACCAATGACTAATGACCAATGACTAATGACCAATGACCAATGACCAATGACTAATGACCAATGACTAATGACCAATGACCAATGACTAATGACCAATGACTAATGACCAATGACTAATGACCAATGACCAATGACTAATGACTAATGACCAATGACCAATGACCAATGACCAATGACCAATGACCAATGACCAATGACCAATGACCAATGACCAATGACTAATGACCAATGACCAATGACTAATGACCAATGACTAATGACTTCAACTATGAATCCCGAACCTGAAATTCGCCGCCTGTTAGATGTGATGCCCGCTTCCGGTCGCATGACGTGTAAAATTATTAATAAGCCTCAACAATCGACGGTAATTGATTGCGATTTTCCTTTGCCTTGGAATCAATCTCGACCGATTTATATTAATTTTGATTTGTGGAGGTTGCTATCTAAGCCGCAGCGAGATTTGCTGCTATTGCGAAATGTGAGTTTTTTGGGCAATTTCAAGTGGTTTAAAGCGGATATTTATCAAGGTGCTGCTCTGGCGGGAATTGTCGGGACTGTTGTAGAGTTGTTGCAGGGAGATGCGATCGGAATTGCGATCGCCGGTGGGTTGACGGGACTGGCGATGACTCGAATTTGGCGCGACAACCGCAGTTCGCAAGTAGAGTTAGATGCTGACGAGACGGCGATTAAAGTGGCTCTAAGGCGCGGTTACAGCGAAGCCGAGGCCGCCGGACATTTGCTGTCTGCTATTGAAGCTGCGGCGCAAATTGAAGGGCGCAGTTTGGATTTTAATGAGTTGATTCGGTGTCAGAATTTAAGGGCGATAGCGGGTATTTCGGCGGTGGGCGTGCCCGATAGTGTGAGGAAAGATTGAAAAAAACCTTGATATAATCAAGACGGAAACCCATAAAATCCACAACTATGCTAATCCTGCCAAAACTGGAAAACCTGCGCGATACTCTACCTATAGAAGGAGCTGTCCGAATTGAATTAGTGGAAGGCATACCCATTTTTAAAGCCTCCACCGCTGTTAAAAATCGAATCCAAGAACTGTTGGATAAACAACAAACTTTGCCCCTAAATCATGAGGAAGAACAAGAACTCAATCTTTACGAAGAAATCGACGATTACCTCAGTTTTGTCAATCGGACTGTCCGCAATCTTTTCTTGGGTCAGATTCAGCCTACTGCATAGAAATGTCCCCTCGTCGTCTAATCCCTGAAAATATTCAAAATCAAGTTCGTCAGAGAGCAAACTGTCTGTGCGAATATTGTCATGCCTCCGAACAATGGCAGTACGTAGAGTTTACTATCGAACACATCATTCCCTTAACTAAAAATGGGACTAACGATATTGACAATTTGGCACTAGCTTGCTTTCACTGCAACCGCAAGAAATCTGATAAAACTAGAGCGATAGATGCTCAGTCAGACGTAGAAGTACCCTTGTTTAATCCCAGACAAGATAGTTGGAACGAACATTTTATTTGGTCTGCGGATGGATTATCAATAGTTGGTTTGACTCCAATTGGACGAGCTACAGTTACAGCATTAGTCTTAAATCGAGAGAGAGTCATTAATATTCGGGCCGCTGACAAAGCTATAAAACGACATCCACCTGCAGGGGATTTAATTCAATCAGAAAGTTGAGCATACTGAGAGTTACTCAAACTTTGAGCGGCTACTTCTGCCACAAAATTTGTACTGCAATGAAAGCTCGATTCCTGCCGAAAGCTTCGCTAACGCACTTATTTTAATTATTTTAATCGAAAGCGCGATCGCCCGATCGACCTCCTATGACTGGGAGCATCTCACTTTTGCAGCCAAGCTAGAAATTGGAGGTAGGAGGCAGGAGACAGGAGACAGGAGGAAAGAGGAAGAAAGAAGGAGTCAAAAGAAGTCTTTTTACAAATATGAGATGCTCCCCTATGACTCCTCCTCATCTACCCACCGACTGAGATAATCCGGCAACTCATCAAAAGATACCCCCACCAAACGGCAAAAATCCCTCATTTGCCGAACAGTCATCGTCGGTTCGTCTCCCTTTTCCCATCGTCGCACCGACGAACCCGATACGCCCATCAGTACAGCCAACTCTTCTTGGCTGAGGTTAGCATCCTCCCGCAGTCTCCGAAAAGGCAACTCATTTTCTGGTTGCCGTTGACGTTGCCTTTTTTTTACCATATAATTATAAAATCTTAATTTGAGCGCTTAAATTAAGCGGTTATCTTGATTTTGATAGGCACAACCATAGCCAAAACAGACTGCACTAACAATAAAAGATGCAAGTCTGTCAGATTCCTATGGGCAAACATACCCAATTTACAATACAACCATGAACACCCCAGAAACTCCGAATGCTTGGACTATTTACCGACTGCTGCCCAACTTTCAGCGCTTACCCGTCGCGCAATTTCGCAGCCGCAGCGAAGCAGAATCATCTCTGACAGTCATCCGGCAACTGCTGCCCAATACCGAATTAATACTTGCTTTCGAGGTTGGGCAAGACAATCTAACTGCCGAACTCATGCAGCCTCCTGCTAAGCAGCCAAACTTGCAAACTTCAGTTAACCGAGAACTCTTGAAACTTTTCATGATCAGTTCTCGTCCTGTTGTTTCCCGCGTCATTCATTCTTTTCACCGCGATAATTTTGCCTGCGCTACTGACTGGAGCCCGCTTGTTCCAACTCAAAATCCCGGTGAAGTGATGAGCGTCTTAATTAAATATTTTGCCGCTGATGCTTAGCGGGCGATCGGTTCGTAGTGTGGCATTTAGTCCGCTCTTTGTTGCGAACTGAAGTCCACACTAGGAACCTTAATATTGCGATCGCCCGCCCGTTCAAAAACAGTGATAAACTTGATATTCATACCCGTCTACTGCCGGAAACTCGCGCGATTCAAGCTGACATTTTTGTGATGCTAAGTTGACAGGTGTGCGAAAATTTACTAACCACAAATCTAGCGGACGTTCTAATTGACTGAGTGTTTTGTCAAGTGTCCCTGCCGCTATTTCCGGCCCATCCCTTCTCTGATTAGCCAAAAGAAACAGCGGAGAATCAAAGGCTTTAACTTCTTCTTTATTCCTAACATCCGTTACATCCGCTACAAAATCCGTTGCCGAACTTCTTTCCCATTCCCATCCAATCCCCATCAACTCTCCTATTTCTACATGAGTCTTTTGAGTAGTGGCAATTAAAACGGGAACTTTCGACGAAACTTCGCGGATAATCGGAATTAAAAGGTCTGGTTTGTAATATTTGCGATAGCCGAGATTGGAATTTACTGTGATACCGCTGACAAAACTCATTGCTAAAATTAGCATGACTGCTCTTTTGCCAGAAATTTCTACGGCAGGTAAATTAAACCATCGACTTTTTACTGTAGGTGTGTTAAAAATAACTGCTAAGGTTGCTCCTAACAATAATATAGCGCCGGGAAAGTAGACGAAATTGTATCGAGGGCCGCGAGTTAGGTCAATTCCAAGAATGTATGCAAAGCTGAAAAATAGGAAAATTGCTCCTAGCACAAATCCGCCGAAAATCACAGTACCTAAACGATTATTTAGCGTTTTTAAGGAGTTTTTCTGAGCGACAAATAGGATGGGAAGCGCCCACAGCAAAAATATTGTCATGCCGATCGCAGATCCAGCCACTACTGCCAAATTTGGCGATTCCACCGGCAGCAGCGACACGACAGTAATCCATCCCGCGCAAGCTTGGAAAATCGGCGCGATCAAATCTAAAAATGTGCGATCGCCACTGACAAGCCAATTCGTGAGTTCGCTACCGTATTTATTTGACAAAAATATCGGCAACCAAACTAAACCGCCAGCTAAAGTCCCCAGCGCTACTGCGAAAAGCCGCCACAGAATTTGAAATTGCCAAATATTCGGCTGCTGACTGTCTGAAAGCGCCAATTTTCCATAAAACTGTTGCCAGATTACAGCAATTAAGGCTATGGCTTCGGCACACAAAGTCAGCACGAAAAAGTAGTGAGAAGCAATTCCCAAACAGTTAACAACTATCCAAAGCAGCACCGCCCAAATAGGCAGCGGAGCGCGCTGTTGCAGTTTTTTGGCAGCTAAGGTCAAGCAAAAAAGAGAGGCAATAACTAATAAGATTCCCAATGTATAATGGCGGGCTTCTTGAGCGAGATAAATGCCGTAGGGAGAAACTGCCATCATTGCGGCCGCACATTGACCAACTAAACGAGAATTGAATGCAAATTTGCCTAAAAGGTAGATGGCTGGAACTGAAATTACGCCCAATAATGCCGGCAGCGATCGCCCAATCCACACTAAACTATCCTCAGTCGGCCCAAACAACTGCATCCACCAGTGGGCTAGCATAAAATATACTGGCGGATGGTTGCTTTCTAGCAGCAAATGGTTTAGGACATCTCCAATGCCAGCATCGGGACGAAATTGCAACGGTTGTAGTAGAGTGGGAAGGTCGATCGCGCGATCGATCGGCACACCGCGAAAACTGTTCCCCAAACTAAACACTAGAGTCGAAAACTCGTCCGTCCACAGCGGTTTCGAGTCCAAATTGGCAAAGCGCAGCATTAGGGCGATCGCCATCCACAGCAATATTAGCAACAGTTGTTTATTTTTAATCATCAATTCAGTCATTCAAAGCCCTAGGGAAGAAGAGTCATTAGTCCTTAGTCATTAGTCATTAGTCATTAGTCATTAGTGCGAGCACCTCAATAACTCGCTTTCCGTCCAACGTCATTTTATCAATTACGAATCGCCAATTATCAATTCCCCATTACCCAGTTTCTAATCAACTTCCGTAACCCGCCAGCTCAGCTTCATATTAATCCAGAAATTCCACAGAGTCACGACTGCGATCGCAATTAAAGTCGCCAAATATTCATTCATCCCCAAAATATTAAACATCACATTAACCAGCAGCACATTCAAAATCAAACCCATCAAGCAAATTGTATTAAACTTTAACAGCCGTTTCAAGCGCTGCTTCATTCCCGGCTGTCGCTTAGAAATATCCCCAAAAGTCCACAAATCATTCCAAAAAAAGTTACTGATAATTGCTAATTCAGCAGCAAGAATCAGACTGCGAGTCAGCTCCAAATTTAATATCTCACGCAGCACGTACAAAACCGCCATATTCACAAACACGCCACTGAAACCAACCACGCCAAACCGCAGAAACTTACCCATCGGCCAGCGGGCAAACCGCAATATGAGCAAATGCCGCAAATACTCAATATACTGTTTCCCAGTAACTTTGCTCTCGCCTTCTTTCCGCTCCTGAAACACGTAACCAACTTCTCCAATCCAGCGGATATCCCCCCTTCCAAGCACTTCAATCAAAATTTTGTAACCGGCAGGATTCATGGTTTTCTCGGCAATGCAACTGCGGCGCACCATAAAATAGCCGCTCATCGGATCGGAAACTCGGCCCACCACTCCCGGTAGTACGATCAATCCGACTATTTGAGCTCCCCGCGACAACAATCGCCTGACAACGCTCCAGTCGCTCACCCCGCCCTCGTCAACGTGGCGGCTCGCAGCGGCCAAATCGGCTCCCCGCTGAATTTCTGCTAAAAGCTGCAATAGTGTCTCCGGCGGATGCTGCAAGTCGGCATCGATCACCCCCAAAACCTCGCCCCTAGAGGCTTGCCACCCGCGAATTACGGCGGTAGAAAGTCCCCGCTCGTCTGAGCGGCGCATCACGCGCAATTGCGGATATTCTGGTGTCAGGGACAGGGCAACTTCCCAGGTGCGATCGGGGCTGTCGTCATCGACTACAATTAACTCGTAGTTGCCGGGAATCATGCCATCAAGCAATTGGCTCAATTGTTCCACAATACTCTTGACATTCTTGCACTCGTTATAGGTGGGAATGACGAGGGAAAAATAAATGGGCGCTGTATTTGCGTCTGTAAAAGTTGAAGCGAAAGTCGGTACAGCAGGAATTTGCAAAAGTCCAGAAGGCACTGGTAACAGATGATTTGTTTGGTTGATGCCCATAAATTAAGTTTCACAAATTAAAAGATGCTTTTGTAAAAGTTGAGATTTTAGCAGAGCGTTCCTCTACGATCGATTTGTTAAGATATAAAAACGCCTTAATTCTAGGCAGTAATTCTGTAACTGAGCCAAAAATAAAACTGTGGATGCAATTCTAGATCGAGCTTTACAAGGTTATAACATTTCTACCGCCGAAGCCTTGATACTTTTGCAGCAAAGAGATCCAGAGGATCTCGCCCAAATTCAAGCAACCGCTGACTTGCTGCGCCGCCGACAATCAGGGGATACTGTCACCTATGTTATAAATCGCAATATTAATTTTACCAACATTTGCGAGCAGCATTGCAGTTTTTGTGCGTTCCGCCGCGACGACGGAGATGAAGGCGCTTTTTGGTTAGATGCAGCCCAAATTCAGGAAAAGGCAACTGATGCAGTGCAGCGGGGTGCGACGGAAATTTGTATGCAGGGCGGCTTAAATCTTCAAGCTAAACAGGGCGGCGCATCTTTGCCTTATTATCTGCAATTGGTAAAAACTATTAAGGATAAGTTTCCGCAGTTGCACTTGCACGCTTTTTCGCCCCAAGAAATAGAATTTATTGCCCGACAAGATAATCTGAGTTTCAGCTATGTAATTTCAGCTTTGCAAGATGCGGGAGTTGGTTCGATGCCGGGTACTGCGGCGGAAGTTCTCGACGATGCGGTGCGGAGGATAATTTGCCCGGAAAAACTAGATTCTGCAACTTGGTTAGAAATTGTGGGAACTGCTCACCGTCTGGGTTTGCCGACAACTAGCACGATGCTTTGCGGGCATATTGAGACGACCTCTCAGCAGGTTTTGCATTTGGAAAAAGTGCGATCGCTCCAACAAACTGCAATTAACAACAACTATGGGGCGCGCATCACAGAATTCATTTTACTGCCCTTTGTCGGACAGGATGCACCGGCTCCTTTGCGGAGTCGAGTCGGCCGCGACCAACCGATTTTAGCAGATACATTGTTGCTCACCGCTGTATCTAGAATCTTTTTGGGAAATTTGATTTCCAATCATCAGCCAAGCTGGGTAAAACTGGGTTTAGATGGAGCTACAGAAGCGCTGAAATGGGGCTGCAACGATATCGGCGGCACTTTGATGGAAGAGCACATTACTACAATGGCTGGTGCAGTTGGCGGCAGTTGTCAGTCTGTGGAAGATTTGCAGAATGCGATTCGTTCTTTGGGGCGGGATTATCAGCAAAGAGATACAATTTATCGACCTTTGGGGGTTGACAATTTTGCAGTAAGTGTGTGATTTTTTGGATGGGAAGTGCGAAGTGCGTAACGTCTCCTACGAGTTTAGCCGTTAGCGAAGCCCGCCCCTACGGGGGCTACGCCAACGGAGAGGATCGCACTTTCAAATTCTTCTAGCGCTTGCAAATTTCCAACCTGCCAAGCACGTTCCACTGTAGCCGGAATCAGTTGGGCGATCGCGATTTCTGGAAAATTCGGACTCATTTAGATTTTAGATTGGGGGATTTTAGATTGGGGGATTGAGGGATTGAGGGATTGAGGGATTGAGGGAGCTATCGATAGATACCCGATCTTTATAATAACTGCTATAAACTACTATCAATCTATCTCCGGTCCCAACATCAGATTGTACCCATCCCAATCAATAGTTAAGCTATTTTTCTGGGCCCATTTTTCAATGTCTTGTCTGTAGCAATGGTAGGTGCGGAAAAGTTTATCTAACAAGTAACCGCTAACAATCCCTTTTTTTCGTTCGTCCTCCAACATACTCCAACAGTAAGACTCTTGCGGTTTCAGATAAGCAACAATCTCCTTCTGCCACTGTCGCAGGTGAGGATAAAAAACTTCTCCACAAGTTACAATCTTGTCAATTAACAACTCAACAAAAGGCTCCTCAATTCCTAATATTTGGGAGTACAATACCCCACGCATTAACCACATTTGAATTAGTTGATGAATAAACTGCGGCCAGTGATGCGGTGGTTTGACAATATAATCGGCAGTCAAATGAACGGCAGGACGAATTTGGTCGGCTATTAGTTTGAGAGAAACTTTAGTTAAATTGTCAGCGCGATCGTACTCCACACCCGCAACTTTAGCCGTCCTTAGAATCATGGGCAATATCAAATCGGTTTGATAAAAGCTAGATCCTCCTTGCAAAATCGCCGCCAACCGTTCTAAGTTCATCCCACAAGCCATATAATTTGTCTTGAGAGGAGTCCTTGTATTTCCATATTGCGGTGATTCTGAGTCCATAGATACCAGATGGTAAAAACTCAAAAATCGCAAATCTTCTTCTGGTAGAATGTGACCGATAGAATCTTCGCGATCGTACTCTTCTTTACTTTTAGATCGAAATTCGATATCTTCTTGCGACGCAGCTAATTCATAGCCTCTTTCAGGATAACAATCGTAATGGATGCGAGTAGAAATCCCACAATGACCGGAAGGCTTGGGATGCCACGAATTCCAGCGGCTGATAATAATTTGTTGTTCGGGTATGCCGATTTTGTCGCGCCAGATAGCCAGAGTTTCAGTATCGCGTGCATCTACACTCACCACCAATCGCGATCGCGGAATTTGATAAATTTCCGTGCAAAGTTCCCAAGCCCAAATTAATGCTTGTTGTTTGGAGTAATCGCCCCAGTGAGTTAACATCTCGAAAAAGGTAGGATGGCGCTCGGTGAGTACCCGGACATTCGGAGAAATATGTTTTTGTAAAATCGCACTGTGATTTTCGGGCGAGTATTTCTCTCCGAGGGAAATAGGGTGGAATGGTAACGTCCACAAATTAGTTCGCGATATTGAATTTAAATAGGGAATTTTGACAACAAAAGGTTCAGTCGGGAGGATTTGATGAGATCTAGCTGCATAAAATTCAAGAAACTGTTGACGAATTTGGTTGCTATTCAGGTGCATATTTTTGTTCCCAATCATGGATACAATTAAAACATAAAGTTGCTCTTCCGGCTCGACAGCATGGGCGGTCAGAAACCGGGTTTTTTCGAGAATATTGGGTTACAGAAAGCAAAAACTGCAAAAACCCGGTTTCTTTGGTTGTGGTATCGTGTCCAGTAGATTGACGGATCTCGCGATTGGTTCAACGAACCGTTTTTATTATCGTAATCGATCGCGCATGATATGATGTATGAGATAAGACGGCGGTTGAAACCCTTACCTCAAATCAAAAATCCTCTTGCATAAAACTAATGAGTTCTTCAGTCCTCATAGCGAGGACTTTAGCTATCAGCCAGGGAATGAATTCCCTGGCGGCTTTTCGGTTTAAGCAGAACAGGATATTAAACCTTAAACTCTTCCCCAATCCGTCTCATCGCTTCCTCCACATTCTCCCGACTGTTAAACGCCGAAATGCGGAAATAACCCTCACCCGCCGCGCCGAAACCAGAACCCGGTGTCCCCACCACATTTACAGTTTGCAGCAACTTATCAAAAAACTCCCAACTCGTCAAACCGTGAGGCGTTTTCACCCACACGTAAGGCGCATTTTCGCCACCGTAAACCTCGATTCCGGCCGCTGTCAATTTCTCGCGGATAATTGCAGCATTTTCCATGTAAAAATTGACTAATGCCTGAATTTGTGCTTTTCCAGCCTCCGAATAAACCGCCTCTGCACCGCGCTGGACAATGTAAGAAACGCCGTTAAACTTAGTAGATTGGCGGCGATTCCATAACTTCCAAATTTCGACATCGGAACCGTCTGCGGCTTTTCCTGTTAAATTCTTCGGTACTACTGTAAAGGCGCAGCGAGTACCGGTGAAACCAGCATTTTTGGAGAACGAACGAAATTCGATCGCACAATCGCGCGCACCTTCTATTTCGTAGATAGAATGCGGTAAACTCGGATCGGTAATATACGCTTCGTAGGCCGCATCGAAGAAAATAATCGAACCGTTAGCTTTAGCATAATTTACCCAAGCTTGCAAGTGTTCCTTCGTTGCAGTTGCGCCCGTCGGATTGTTGGGGAAACACAGGTAAATTAAATCGACTTTTTTGTCGGTGGGAATTTGGGCAGTAAAATTGTTTTCTGCGGTAATTGGCAGGTAAACAAAGCCTTCGTACTCGCCTTTGTCGTTCGCATCTCCCGTGTGTCCGGCCATCACGTTTGTGTCTACATACACCGGATACACTGGGTCTGTAACTGCGATCGTATTATCGCTGCCGAAAATATCCAAAATGTTGCCGCAGTCGCACTTAGAACCGTCAGAAATAAAGATTTCCGAAGCATCAATTTCGCATCCCCGCGACTTAAAATCGTGCTCGGCAATTTTCTCGCGCAGCCATTCATAACCTTGTTCCGGGCCGTATCCTTTGAAGGTATCCCGCGAACCCATGTCTGCTACCGCCGCCACCATCGCCTCGCGACAAGCAGCCGGTAGCGGTTCAGTCACGTCGCCAATCCCCAGCCGGATGATGGGCGCTTGGGGATTCGCATCTGCAAAGGCTTTGACTCTGCGCCCAATTTCGGGAAACAGGTAGCCGGCTTTGAGTTTGAGGTAGTTGTCGTTGATAGTTGCCATAGTTCGATCGCTAGTTTGTCGTAAAATAGCTTACTGCTAATTGGCAGTTGAGTGTTGACTGTTGGCTGTTGGCAGATTGACAAAAAAATCAACCACCTTGTATAATTAGATATAGTGTGCAGTGCAGAAGCAATTATGGACGACATCGAGTACGCCAAACTCTATCAAGAACTGGCGGCAATTCTAAATGAGTTTAAATTGGATTGGGTAGTTCAACAAGTAGCGGATACTGTAGAGATAGGTAAAGTAATTCAAGAGCGATCGCTCAAAAGAAAGACACCTCTGCTCAAGATAGAAGATTATACCGCAAAAGAACAACTTTTGCTGTTAATTGATGCTGTCGGACAAGCGACGGTGAACACTTCCGAAATGGAAGACGAAATAGCTTATTTCTTGAAAGTAGAATCGGAAACTTCTCCCCTCGGCACAAAAATAATTTTTGCCAATTCAGGTGCAGAAACAGCCCAAACAATCGAGTTCACCTCCAACGTGACAGCCCCTCGCCACAAACAGGCGATCGCCCTCAAGCAATTACTCGAAAAACTGCCCTCTGAGCCTAGCAACTACGCCCTCAATTCCGACATTAAAAGCAAATTAAAAAGCTCCATCGACCCCGATTTCAACGGAGCAGCAGAACAAGCAAGAATTTTTGACGCTTACTTATTCACCATCCTGCTAAAAGCAGTGGCTAATGAAGGCGGCAATATTTATTACAACAATGTTTTAGACGACGAAACACCGAAATATTTAACCTTTAGAAAAACAGCCGGAACAATCCACGGCACCGCACATCCATACACTCATGCTGTGGTGGAATTTCCCGACAAACCAGCCCTAGAAATTCACCTCGGAGTAAAGGTCCAAGGTAGAGCCGGAGTTCTGCACAACTGCAACGTTTTAATTTTGTACCAAAAAGAAGCGAATATCTGTCGCTTGCTCAACCGCGAACCCCGACACTCGCAAGTAATTTTAGCGGTCAAAACTGAACACTACACCTCGGAACTTCAACTAGAAACGGCCGGTGCTTTTATCGGATTAGCGTCAGATATTCGTTACGAAGGCGGCAGCTATTTCATTTCTAACAGTTACTCCCAGCCCGTAGCAAAACTACTAACAACTGCGCGCAAAAAATGGGAGCTCAACATTTTTCCGAGGGCGACAAACGATGTCCACCGGTTGATGTACTCGTTTCAAACGATTTTTAAAGACTTTAAGGCGAGAAACTGATTCAATTAATCTGTTGCGCCATTTATATTTGACTTTTCGGAGGCTGTCGGAGCAAAGGCTTACAAAAAGTTTATTATTTACTAGCAGGGAATTTCAAGGTCGATCGGCTTAACTAAAGCAGGAGTTGCGCTCTCAAACCGAGTTTTTTAGAAAAATCCTCGGTTCTTCGCTAGATATTTAGGCAGAAATCCGGTTTGTGCCCTCGGCGCGCGTAAGTTTTGTAAAGTCTTCTTTTCTCGGAGATTTTGCGACTTCACGCTTTACTGCTTCTATTGCTATTCTTGCTTCTTCCGACTTCCGTTTCTGTTTTTCCTTCTTGTTTCAACATTTGCTACATTAGGCAAGGAAATCATCTATCATGTTCCGAGCACCCAAACCTTACGAATAATGTTTAAGAAAGATAAATCTTCCCTGCTGTTTGCGATCGGAGCCGCTACACTTCTGATCGGTTTAGGCTTTCTCGCGTACTACCTCGTCATTTCTCGCGGGTCCGCCAAAGATTTACCGGCGGGAGCAACGGTTGTCCCGCAAGATGCGATGATGGCTCTATCGATCACTACGGATGAATCGCAGTGGAATAAACTGCGAGAGTTTGGTACGCCCGAGTCAAAAGCTTCGTTTGAAAGGTTTTTAAGCGAATTGCGCGATCGCCTCCTGACAACCAACGGTTACGCCTACGCGCAAGACATTCAACCGTGGGTAGGTAACACAGCAATGGTAGCGTTTCTGCGAAACAAAACAGCAATACCAGTCCCCCCACGGACACCCAACTCGCCCCCGCCTCAGCCAATGCAGCAGTCAGTCGCAATTATCTTGCCAATTGCTAACCCGATTAAAGCCAAAGAATTATTAGCAAAACCCAGATCCCTCAACCAAGGAAAAATGGTTGAGCGCAATTATAAAGGCGTGCAAGTTACAGAAACTCAAGGTATACCCGATCGCAGTTTTTCAGTTGCGGTACTCGGCACAAACTATCTAGCAGTCACCACAGATCCCACGGCTACAGACAGAATAATTGACACCTACAAAGGCGAACCATCCCTCGCCAAAACCCCCGGCTATGCAGACGCCATCCAACAAATAAAAGATCCAGCAGCCTTCGGTCAACTCTACGTCAATATGCCCGTTGCAGCAGCCTTTACAGCAGCCAACTCAGCCCGCGAAATTTCGCCAGAAAACCTGGAAAAACTGCAACAAAATCAGGGATTTGCCACCACAGCGACACTAGATTCAGAAGGCATTGGATTCAAATCCATCTCTTGGCTCAAACCAGATTCCACGAGAAAGATAGTGGTAGAAAACAACGCTTTAAAAATGGTTGACCGCCTCCCAAGCAATACAATCATGATGGTATCGGGCGGCAACTTGCAGCGTTTGTGGCAAGACTATGTATTGGGAGCGGATGCTAACCCGCTGTCCCCAATTAATCCCCAAATTTTGCGTACAGGTTTAAAATCCACTACCGGCTTGGATTTAGATAAAGATTTGCTCGACTGGATGGGGGGAGAATTTTCTCTGTCATTAATACCTGCCAGCGCGCCAAATCCCAAAGACAAATATGCTGCTGGATTTGTATTTATGGTGGAAACAAACAACCGCGGCGCAGCTAACAAATCCCTGAAACAGCTTGATGAAACGATGAAAATGAAAGGGTTTAGAGTTGAGGATATTAAAGTCGGCGGTCAACCTGCGACTAAATGGACATCGCAGTTTGGAGGGATTGCGGTAACTCGCGGCTGGATGAATAATGTTGCGTTTATCGCAGTAGGAGCTCCCGTGGTTGAGGCGATCGTTCCTGCGCCGAAAAGTCCGCTTTTAAGCAGCGAAATTTTTCAGAAAACTGTACGATCGCAACTTAAGCCCAACAACGGCAATTTTTTCATCGACACCGAGGCTGCGTTTAACCCGAAAAACCTAGCTTTACCGGAGTTTCCTCCCACCCAAAAAATGTGGATAGATGCCACGCGGTCGATCGGCGTTACAGCGGCCGTCATTAGCGATCGTACCACCCGCTACGACGCTTTTGTCAGACTCAAAAAATCCGACCAATCCACTCCTTCTCCAAAGCCCTCGCCGAATCCTAGTGCACCGAGTCCTTCGCCCACCGTCCAAACTTCTCCCAATTAACTCTTAAATCATTGAACAAATCCGCCATGAAAACTCTTTATATCCTGTCGGTTCGATTGTCATAACAAACAAAGTTTGTAGTGTCAATTTTCTGCTGGCGGAAAGCGGACTTAAGTCCGCACTACGAATCTGGTTTATAGTGTCCATTTTCTGCTGGCGGAAAGCAGAGTTAAGTCCGCACTACGAACCTGCTTGCGCGTGCAGTTCGTCGTGCGGATATGATATTAAACAGCAACGGCGGGAGGCAAGATCGTTGATTATTTTTATAACTTAATTAGGACTTGTGCAGCGGTTGTCATAAACCGGGTTTAATGGACTAAAATCCTCCGCTGCAGTCCCCAGTCATGCAAAGAAACCGGGTTTCTTGGCGGGCGATTGCGTGCTGGACTGTTAATGTTAGGTCATTGTACAGGCTATTTTGGTAGTGCTTTTATGTAAAGGATGGAGAAAATTGAGGGGGGTTGAATCTTCAGCATTGCTAATCGGATTTGGTGATTGTAGTCATGAATAAAATTCCAAGGGGGGATTTCTCCTAAAAGAATTACGCCATTGATTTAGACGGGAGCATCTCATATTTGTAAAAAGACTTCTTTTGACTCCTTCTTTCTTCCTCTTTCCTCCTGTCTCCTGTCTCCTGCCTCCTACCTCCAATTTCTAGCTTGGCTGCAAAAGTGAGATGCTCCCATTTAGACTAGCCATACAGAAAAATTTAACATCAGTCTGTGGGTACGATCGCCCAAAACATCTTCCATCATCAATCCGCTTCAAATCCGCCGGAATCATCCCCGATCGCACCCTTAACATCCTCCCAGCAACGGCGGATGCACTTTCATAGGCCCCAGAACCCAGGAAGCAGAGGGGGAGTGCGTTTGATGTGTTTGTGCGCGCAAAGGGCGCGATCGCCCCCTCAAGTGTAATCCCTCACATCGCCTCAGTCTTCCTGCGGCAAATTTTCCAGCCAAATCTCTAAATCTGCGATCGACTGAAAATCTAACAATTCCTCTGCTAGAGTTTCAATTTGCTCGATCGACAAATCAGCAATTCTAGAGGTAATAGATTCCGGCAAAGTTCCAACTCGCCGATTTAACAGACGGCGATTTAACAGACGTAAAATCAAGGCTCTTCCTTCTTGTTCGCGGCCTTGTTCAATGCCTTGTTCGCGGCCTTGTTCAATGCCTTGTTCAATGCCTTCTTCCTTAGCTTCCCGATAAAACCGAGTTTCCTCAAGCGTAATCCCTAACATCGCCTCTGCCTCCCTTCGGTTCAAATTTGTAAACTTGTAGACCAGTATTGTCGTCAGCATCTCTATTATGGCGCGACTCGCCGCTTCCGATTCCTCCCGCTGCGATCGCGCCAGCAACAATCGCGCAGCTTCCGGCGTACTCGCTTCGTCGATAGTCGTCAACGCCATCAGCGCCACTCCCAGCGGCAACTGTTCGATCGCACCCAACTCATCCAAATATACCCGATGTACCTGATTGCTGCAGGTGAGCGATCGATAGGGATGCGTTTCGGATTGTTCAGTCGATCGACTCGGATAAATTACCACCGCTTCCCAATCAGTAAATCGCTGGCGGTTGCGATAAAAATACAAAAACGACTCACCAAACAATCTCTCATAAAGCAATTCATCCCGCTGAAACTGCACCTCACAGAAATATACAACTCCCGGTGCAGCATCCGGCGGCAAAAACACCCCATCAATTTCAAACTTCGGTTCCTTCACCGCCACCGAATCAAATCGATATTGTTCCGCATTTGATGGTGACTCTTCCAATAGCTCAAACAACAGCGTCGGAGCTTCTTGAAATAACTTATAAAAAATTGAATCTCGACGCATTAACTCAACATCTCCTATCGTGTGCGATCGATTGACCGATCTCGGATTGGTTCGTAGTGCCTATGCAAGTCCGCTCCGGGATTGCGTATGCAAGTCCGCACTACGAACTATTTTTGTTATACTAATCGACTGCACATGATATCATCTAGCCTGTGCAACTTATCCAACCATCAGTCGATTTTAGATTTTAGATTTTCAATTTTAGAATTGACTTTTCTAGATGAATCACCGGAGCTTAAGCTTTTGTCTAAAATTTGGGGAGTATCCACGACTTGATTCGGGGGATTCCGTTTTTTTGCTGGTTGCAAAAACAGCAAGTGGGTAATCTGCTAAATCAATTTTAAACGATTCGAGATAGCCCAATATCAAAAAATATCCTATATTTTCAGTCCTAGACGCACTCCCGACAAAGAAACCGGGTTTTTTACTTAATCTCTGGGTGAAAACGAAGCATTTTCCTGAAAAAACCCTGTTTCTGCCCCCTCTACGTCCAGGAATAAATTTGTTAGCGGGCGATCTAATTTCGCCCCTCAGCATTCGGTGTTTCCTTACTTTCAACTCGTCCAACCTCAAGCCGTCAGCCAGAATCAACCAGCGCGACTTGACGGGGTGACACTCGTCTGGTGGGTCAAGAGTAGCTTATTTGATGCGTCCGCCCGATCGCCCCCAGGCACCTCAACCACCCCCAAAAACTCATAATTGCCACAAAAATTCAAAATCTCAAACCCAAAACTCCCGAACCCCAGTACGATCGATCTAGTTAGCAAAAATAAGTAAAAACACTACCGGAGTAAATAATATGGATCTGGTCGTACTTCAGAACTGGCTGGACAACATCTCCTTCGCCATCCTGTTCGCAACAATGCTCATCTACTGGGTAGGCGCAGCCTTCCCCAACATTCCCTACCTGGCCGCCCTAGGCACCGCAGGAATGGCCGTCGCCAACCTCTCCATCGCCGCCTTACTCGGTTCTAGGTGGATAGAAGCCGGCTACTTCCCGCTCAGCAACCTCTACGAATCCCTATTTTTCCTAGTTTGGGGCATCACCGCCATCCATCTAGTCGCCGAAAACATGAGCCGTTCCCGCCTAGTAGGAGTAGCGACAACCCCCGTAGCAATGGCAATAACCGCCTTTGCCGCCCTGACTCTCCCCGACACCATGCAATCGGCAGAGCCCCTAGTACCAGCCCTCAAATCCAACTGGCTGATGATGCACGTTAGCGTCATGATGCTCAGTTACGCCACCTTAATGGTAGGAGCATTGCTGGCGATCGCATTTTTAATCGTCACCCGCGGCCAAAAAATCGAACTCACCGGCAGTTCCTTCGGCACCAACAGCAACCGCAACGGCAACTACCGCCTCCAACGCCCGCAAAACCCCCAACCCCCAGCCGACGACGACAGCCGACAACCTGTTGGCGAACCCGCTTTCAACAGCAATAACGGTTACAGCACCACCGCAGTGCTAGAACTAGCAACCGTTCAAACCGCATCAACCGCCCCAACTCAAACCGCAGAACTTCTCTCGCCCCAGCGCTTGAATCTAGCAGAAACCCTTGATAACATTAGCTATCGCATCATCGGTTTAGGATTCCCCTTGCTGACAGTTGGAATTATCGCCGGTGCCGTTTGGGCCAACGAAGCTTGGGGATCGTACTGGAGTTGGGACCCGAAAGAAACTTGGGCGCTAATTACTTGGTTAGTATTTGCAGCCTACCTGCACGCCCGCATCACTCGCGGCTGGCAGGGAAGACGCCCAGCAATTTTAGCCGCCACAGGTTTTGTAGTAGTTTGGATTTGCTATTTAGGCGTTAATCTGCTAGGCAAAGGTTTACATTCCTACGGTTGGTTTTTCTAATTTCCCAGCCACCAATCAGCCACAGAAAAACAGCATAAATCCAAGCGTAGGGATTAATAGCATCTCCGGTTCTCAGGTGGCAACGCCCAATATTAGTGTCAAACTCAGCCTAAAATCCTCTGTATCTCTCGTTTGCATCCGAGTCTGACTCTTTCTAAATTCCCCTTTAAAAGGGGACTTCCATCGCTTCCACCCCCCCTCTTCTTAAGGGGGAGTAGGGGGCAAGAATTTGGGGGGCTCGGAGCCCGATCGTAAAACAGCAGACCGGTACTGCGTTTGAGGTAAACTTGACATCAATGCAATGCCAGCTTATAAAAGCATCGAGAATCAAAAACTTTCTTCCCTTTTCCTTCTTTTTACCCGCTCGCGTAGCCGAAGGGTTCTCTTCCCTTTTCCGTCTTCCTTCATTAACAGGACAATTGATATGGACGAATCACAAATATTTCTCAAAGAAGACGATGTTTTGTCTGCTCCTGCCAGCGCTTTAATGTATCAGTGTACATTCAAAGTTAGCGAATTTATGACCATTATGCAGTCAAAATTGCTAGAACAACACTTGTTTTCAGACGGCATGGATTGCGAAGTTTTAAGTGCCGGAAAAAACTGGACAAAAGGCAAACTTAGGATGCGTCTGGAGTTTTACCCGATAGAATCTGAGGTAACAGAACAAAAAGCCCTTCCAGCCTCCCCAGAAACATCAGACACCGCGCAGACCTACGACCAAAATAGCTCATTCCCAACTGATACTAATGATGAACCAACTGTAGCCGATTCAACACAAATAAGTGACAATTATCCTTTGTCTGGGTATCCAGACAGCAACCCTCAAAGTAGAGGAATGTGGAGCTAAAAAGCAGAAATTTAGAGAATGGGAAAGTGGCAATTGTGAGTGAAAAAAAGGGAAATTGCCCTATTACCAATTCCCAATCCCTCCGCTTCGCTCCGCCCAATTCCCAATTCCCTCAACACCCATTTGTTAGGAGCATCTCATATTTTTGCAAAAAGCTTTTTTTTCGCTTTGCAAGCTGTCGCGATATAGCACG
The DNA here is from genome assembly GCF_015207505.1 of Tychonema sp. LEGE 06208. GTDB lineage: Bacteria > Cyanobacteriota > Cyanobacteriia > Cyanobacteriales > Microcoleaceae > Microcoleus. The sequence goes on along the minus strand of NZ_JADEWT010000048.1, from coordinate 4,194 downwards.
GGCTTAGTGTCGGCGATGAGCGAGTTTTGTCTAACCGCTCTTCGTGGACAGCACTACCATAGCTTGCAGGCTAGACTGCGAGTACGCTGAACTTCCTTCTTCCTTCTTCCATTTCTCTTCGGACATTGGACATTGGACGGAAAGCTCGGGGAGGACAGCACCAATGACTAATGACTGTTGACTGTTGACTAATGACTGTTGACTGTTGACTGTTGACTATTGACTGTTGACTATTGACTGTTGACTGTTGACTGTTATTTGTTAGTTGTTATTGGGAATTGAGAAGTGGAAATTGGGAATTCGTAGCAAGTAACCAATAACCAATAACCAATAACCAATAACCAATAACCAATAACCAATAACCAATAACCAATGACTAATGACTAATGACTAATGACTAATGCCCTGCGCGGGCCAATGCCCAATGACTTACTGCATGAAAAACTGCTCTCATGGCTCAATCTTCCAATTGGACGCACCTCCACGCTCAACTGCACCGGACGCTGCTGCTGCGACAAATATTGCCCTCAAATCAGCGATTGTTGGTAGCAGTATCCGGCGGCCAAGATTCTCTGTGTTCGCTCAAATTACTGGTGGATTTGCAGCCAAAATGGGGTTGGGATTTAGCGATCGCCCACTGCGATCACCGCTGGCGTTCTGATTCTCAATTAAATGCAAGTCATGTAGAAAATTTAGCGAAAAATTGGGGCATATCCTATTATTTGCAAACCGCCTTGTTAGTCCCCAAAACCGAAGCGGCCGCAAGACAGTGGCGGTATCAAGCTTTAACCGAAATTGCGATCGCCCACAACTACCCCTACATTGTCACAGGCCACACAGCCAGCGATCGCGCCGAAACACTCCTCTACAACCTGATTCGCGGTAGCGGTGCCGACGGACTTTCTGCCCTCACCTGGACGCGCCCCCTGTGCGATTTTCGATCGCCGATTTTAGATTTTGGATTGGAGAATTCCGAGGAAAATCCCAACTCCCAAATATCGGCCGATTTTAGATTGGTTCGTCCCTTGCTCGAAATCACCCGATCGCAAACCGGTCAATTTTGTCAAGAGCAAAAACTACCAATTTGGGAAGATTCCACAAATCAAGACTTAAAATATGCCCGCAACCGCATTCGATCGGAATTATTGCCTTATTTAGAAACTCATTTCAATCCAAAAGCCCAACAGGCGATCGCCCAAACAGCCGAACTCCTCCGCGCCGACGTCGAATATCTCGAACTTGCAGCCAGCGACTTGCTACAGCGAGCAATCTGTCCCATTGCAGACAGCGAGCAGGTGAAATTTCAACTGCCCGTCAACTTAAATCGCCCGATTTTGCGAGAAGCACCCCTAGCGTTGCAGCGACGGGCTATGCGACAGCTACTGCAACAAATATTACCCTCAGCGCCCAGCTTTGAGAGCGTAGAAAAACTCACCAGCTTAATCGCAGCGCCCAACCGATCGCAAACCGATCCATTTCCAGGAGGAGCGATCGCCCGAGTTGAAAAACCTTGGATAATTTTAGATCTTAAATTTTAAGCAGTCATCAAGCCCGAAAAAACTTGTCGCAGATCCGAAACTACCCGATCTTGCTCCTCCCCAGTCTGCTGCACGCGATCGAGTTCCGCCCCCGCCGCTTCCAGCTTCAGGCGCAGCCCGCTCAAATTGTCCTGCACCGGTTGCAACATTTCTTGATAAACATTCACCCGGCCCCAGAGTTCCGCCACAGCAGCTTTTTGGTTGAACAAATTCTGCTCTAACTGCTTGAGTTCGTAACGTTTCGACTCACTTTCTACATTTTGGATGTTGACATTTTCCTCAATTTGAGATATGAGTTCCCGCACCTGCTTAATTTCATTTTCCAGCCTTTGCAGTTCTTGGCTTTGCTGCTGGCGCACAGAATTGAGCTTTGCAACCATCGGCTCCCAATCAATATCAGCAGGATCTTGTTTTGGAGCATTAGCAGTACCCAATCTTCGCCACAGCACCCCCTGATGCTGCTTCAAAACATCCTCCCGTTCCTGCAAGCGGAGCCGCTGTCCCACCAGAGTTTCGTTCAACATCTGATAACTTTCGAGCTCATCGGCCATTTCATTTTCCAAAGCCATGCGATCGTACTCCGAAGCCGCTTGAATTTTCCCTTGCAGCTCCTCAATAGTCTCCCGTTGGAGAGTCAACTCCTCCTCTTGATCGTTAACAAAGCGGAACACCTTTTCCAAATCCTCTTGCAAGTGTTGCACCAGCCCCTGCAACTCATCAACCGGCATCTGCTCCAGAGCAGACACATCTACTGCCTGCTCCATACCCCCAGCACCCGCAGCAGATGCGAACCGAGAAAATTGCTCGTACATATCCTCAACAGCCCGCACCTGCAAATACATCGACTCAACCTGATCCTGCTTAGCGCTGAGCGTACTTTGATGCCCCTTAAGATCCGCCCGAGCTTGTCCCAAAACATCTTGAGATTGATACCACTCCAGCCAGCGGCTTTGCAGGCTTTGAAGCTGTCGTTCGACCTCTTCCTGCTGCTGCTGAGCATTGGCCCGTTTTTGCTCCAACTGCTGCCAGTGCAAATCCAAAATTGCTTGCTGAGCCCCCACAACACCAAAAGACTGATTCAATTGTTCCCGAACCCCTTGAGCGGCAGAAATTGCACCTCCCAGCTTGTTCATCAACTCCTGAATCCTCAGTGCCTGCTGCTCGTCGATCGCAGCCCCCTGCGGAATCTGAGACTGCTGCTGAGCCACCTGCTGCTGTTCGCCCCGTAACTGTTCCCAAGCCGTCTCAATTTCCACCCGGCTGCGATCGACCTCATCCCGCAATCGGTTAGCCTCATCGCGAGTATTTTCAATTTCCGAGCGCTGAGCCTCCAGCCGCTCCAACTCCTCCTCCATTTGAGCCAACTGCTCTTCGCGGGCTTGCATTTCCATTTCCCGGCGATTGAGCTCCTGACTCGAAAACGTCAGAGAAGCCTTCCACTGTTCAATTTCCTCTTCCTTATCCTTAAACTTGTCCTGCAAGCGCGAGAAATTTTGCAGAATGCTCACCAACTGGCGGGCAGCCTCCTGAATCCGCTGTACTTGCTTGTTAGCGCTCAACTCAACCAGCACCAGCGTGCCGTCGTTAAACTTATTAGCTTCCTCAACTGGAATCGCATCATCCCCCGGTACGGCACTCCAATTGTGTTCGCCCCGCTGACAAGCTAGCAGTTTCAGTTCAGCCTTACCGCCACCGAGACCAAAGCCGCTTCTCTGTTTTTGTACTTCTGCTAGATACAGCACACTAATAGTCCTCTGCTTCCTAAAACCTATCCAAACATACTTTAAGCTACTTAAAGACCGAAAATACTAAGTAGTCTTTGGTGTCGTTTTCCCAATCCGGGGATAGCATCCTTTCCCCGATCGCGCACAGCAATCACCCACAACACTCCCCCAACGGAGAGCGTCTCGAAAACCTTGCCACCGCCCGCTTTCTGGAAGAATGGCAGAGCAGTCTCAATGCCACTTGATTCAAGACTAGCAAAACCGCAGCGACTCTCACAGCCCAAAGCCGAAAAAAGTCAGTCGATTTTAGATTTTAGATTTTTCCGCTTGCTGCGGCTTACTTCGGCTTCGCTGGACACAAGTCCCAGGGCACGAGTCGCCGTACAAGTTTTCGATACTTCGGCTTCGCTGTACAAGTTTTCGATTTTCGATTTTCGATTTACTTGCAGGAGATGAATCACCCTAGCAGGAACGTTCTTTTCAAAATTGGCGATCGCCGCGATCGGAGTAGGCGGCACGCCACCCGTTTTTGGTCGGGGTCAGTCAAAAACTGTCTAGTTGAAGTAATGGGTGCATCAGCAAGTCGATTCGTAGAAGCAATAATCGAGCGTGGCTTTAGCCCGATCGAGTGTCCATGTTTGACCGCACATAATTTTACCAAAAAATTGGGTCTAAAGCCCCGTCCTTATAGGACGGCTTTAATTACCAGAAGTGTGAAGACTTGTTAAATATACAGACTTATAAGTAAAAGTTTTAGCAAAAGTGATAAACTATTCCAATGATAGTTTTAGAGTTTAAGTTGAAGGGCAAAGCAGAGCAATATCGAATCATCGACGACATGATTCGGACGGCTCAATTTGTCAGAAACAAAACTCTTAGACATTGGATAGACAACCAAGGAATTAAGTTAGTAGACCTGTACAAACAATGCG
>NZ_JADEWT010000047.1 GCF_015207505.1 Tychonema sp. LEGE 06208 | reverse complement strand
AGCTGTTGCTCATATAGATTGTGTATGGCGATTGAGGGTCCGATGGGGATCAGGGGAGAGGGGGAGAGAATTTGACGATTTTTGATTGTCATCAAAATATACAATGTTTATTTGCACAACAGCTTATTAGCTGCCGCCAGCGCTAACCCCCAACATATAAGTTGACACACTTAAATGAAATCGTTATGAAATTTCTTGAGTTCGCATAAAAAAATAACAGTTGACATAAATTGACAATAAGCTAAAAATGTCTTATACTCGGATGCAGCCCAAGTTTTGAGAATAATTATCAAGAAGTATGGCAGACTTATCCGATCGCTCCGCGAGCAAAAAGCCGGGGTACTGGACTCGCCGCCAACTCCTACAGCTAGGAATAGCTGGTGCTGGGGTAGCGTCCGGCGCGATCGCACTGCAAAATTTTACCCAAAAGCGATCGGCTGCACCGAGAATACCGCCAATGGCTGCCGATCCAGTCGCAGCTAGCACGATCAATCCGATGCAAATTGCGCGGGATTTTGATTACGGCACGGTGACGCGGGAAAACGGGCGCACGGTGCGGGAATTTCGCATGGAAGCGAACACATCGATCGTCCAACTTAACAGCGCCGTTAGTTTCAACACTTGGAATGTGAACAATCGCGTGCCCGGGCCGACATTGAGAGCAACTGAGGGCGATCGCATCCGGGTCATTTTTTCTAACAAAGCCGGACATTCTCATTCGCTGCACTTCCACGGCGTTCATCCCGTAGAAATGGACGGCGTTAAACCGATCCGAAACGGCTCTGCGTTTATCTATGAGTTCGACGCACTTCCCTATGGCGTGCATCTATATCACTGTCACATTGCCCCAGTGACCCGCCACATCGGTAAAGGACTTTATGGAATGTTCATTGTCGATCCGCCAAAACCTCGCCCACCAGCAGACGAAATTCTGTTAATCATGGGAGGTTACGACGTAAACGACAAACAAAAAAATGAGCTTTACGCTTTTAACGGAATACCCAATTATTATATGAAAAACCCGATCCAGATTTACAAAAATCAGCTTATCCGGCTGTATGTAATGAACATGATTGAGTATGAATCAGCCGTGACTTTTCACCTGCACGCCAATTTTTTTGACCTATATCGCACGGGAATGACTTTAACACCCAGCGAGAAAACAGATGTCATTACAATGGGAGTAGCTGAACGACATATTTTAGAATTTAGCTACAGCTACGGCGGAAAATATATGTTTCATCCCCATCAAGATGCGATCGCCGAAGCAGGCTGCATGGGTTTATTTGAAGTCATCGCTTAACCCAAATCGCGATCGATCTGCGCCGATTTTAGTTAAGAAAGTCTTAAATTATCTACCAAAATTTATCCTAAATAGGTAGAATCATTAACTCGCAAATAATTAAGAAACTTTCTTGATAACAGGCGAGTCAAACTGCACCCAACCCAAAAATCATCAACTGCCATGTTACCATCCTTTCGTCAATTACCGACAGCCGCTGCTACAGCCATCCTCGTTGCTTTGACTGGTTGCGTTTCCACCCCCACCAACACCAGCAGCACCGCCTCACCCACCCCCACTGCTACTACCGCAGCAACAAGCGGCCACAGCATGAATCACGGCGGCAAACCCGGTATTAACATTAATACCGCCATTCTTTCGGAGTTAGATAAACTCGAAGCCAAGTTAGGAATTCCGGCACTTTCTAACAAAATTCAAGCCAGCCGCCCCTACGGAAAAACCGAAGAATTGGTATCTAAAAATGTCATTAATCAAGCCCAATTTGACCAAATTAAAGACATGGTAACTATTGAAGATGTTGTCCTCACAGGGGAAGCTAAAGATGTAGACTACATGACTAAACTTGGCTTGATGAAAGGGCATCTTTTGGTAGCAAAAGAACTCTTGGATGCAGGCAAACCAGACCAAGCCGAACCGCACATCGGTCACCCGGTAGAAGAAATTTATGCCGATGTGGAAGACCAGCTAAACGAGCGAAAAGTTCCCGAATTCAAGACAACTTTAATTAAATTGCAGGATTTAATTAAAGCGGGTGCAAAAGATCCGGCTGAAGTAAATGCAGAATTTAACACATCAATGCAAGCTGTAGATGGAGCAATTGCCGCCCTTCCCGAAGCGCAGCGCCAAGATCCGAAATTCGTGCTGCAAGTGATTAACGGCTTGCTAGATACAGCTAATTCCGAATACGGAGCGGCAGTTGCTAACGGCAAAATTTCCGCAGTTATTGAATACCAAGATTCGCGGGGTTTCGTCATGTACGCGGAAACCCTGTACCAAAATATTGCCGCTCAAGTGGCTAAAACTAACCCGGATATCGACAAAGCAATTGTTGCTAACATGACTGAACTTAAGGCAAATTGGCCAACTGCGATCGCGCCACCAGCCCCGGTAAAAACCACCGAACAAGTGGCCGTGCTCATTAAGGCGATCGAAAACGACAGCCAAAAAGTGCTCAAACCCGCCTCTTAAAAACGGTTTGTAGTGCGGACTTAAGTCCGCACTACAAACCTTTCAAATATTATCGAAATTAAGTAAGTCTTTTTCCTTCTTCCTTAAGTCGCCGGATAACTAAAGCCTTCTTCCCTCTTCCCTCTTCCCTCTTCCCTCTTCCCTCTTCCCTCTTCCTTCTTCCGACGGACTTACATCCGTTACATCCGTTACATCCGTTACATCCGTTACATCCCGTACATTGCTCGTTGCCGAACTTCCTTCTTCCTTATTCCTTCTAATTAAAAAAATGAATTTCAGCGAAGCATTACCCACATTTGTAATTACCCTCCGCGAAGGAGTAGAAGCCGCCTTAGTTGTTGGAATCGTTCTAGCTTGCCTCAAAAAATCGGGACAAAGTTATTTAAGTCCTTGGGTTTATGGCGGTGTCGCCGTCGGACTTATTGCCAGCGCTTTGATAGGTGTACTGTTTGGCTGGACAATTCAAATTTTGTCCGCATCCAATCAACCCTTTGCACCAATTATGGAATCTCTGCTAGAGGCAAGTTTTGGAGTTTTAGCAATAGCAATGCTGAGCTGGATGCTGCTCTGGATGACCAAGCAAGCGCGATTTATGAAAGCCGAAGTCGAAGGCGCAGTAAGTGCTGCCTTAACGGACAAATCTCATGCAGGCTGGGGCGTATTTAGTTTAATTTTGATTGCCGTTTTGCGCGAAGGATTTGAAACCGTTTTGTTTGTCGTCGCTAAGTTTCAACAAGGCCTTCTTCCAGCCATCGGCGCTTTGGGAGGAATACTTTCAGCCGCCGGAATTGGCGTGCTGCTGTTTAAATGGGGAGTAAAAATTAATATCCGCCTATTTTTTAAGTATATGGGCATTTTATTGCTCTTTATTGTAGCGGGTTTAGTGGTATCTACTTTGGGATTATTTGACAGCGCTGTGAATATTTTATCGCAAGCCAATCGCGAGTCAGCAGGGATGTGTTTCTATTACGAAAGATTTGCCAAAGAGCACTCTTGCATTCTCGGGCCGATGGTGTGGAATACCTCGAAAGTGCTTCCCCAAGAAAAGTTTCCCGGCTTGTTGCTGAGCGCGATGTTTGGCTACACGGACAAACTTTATTTGGTGCAGGGCTTTGCTTATTTCGTCTTTCTAATCACCGTGGGTGGGATTTATCTCCAAAGTTTGAGCGGTAGAGTATTTTTTCCAATCAAATCAAAAAACAGGAGTAACGAAATAGGAAATTAAGTCCAAACAACAGGGTGCATCTATCTAGAAACTTAAAATTAGTGAGATTTAAACCCAATTCAAATTAACTAAGGATTGTTTATGATTGACTTAGCAATTGCTACGGTGTCAGCAAACTCTGGATTTTTTAATTCGGAATGGCTGCAAGTTATCATCGTAATTTCCTATTATGCAATTCCCACAATGCTGGTTTACTCGCTTTACAAAGGGCGAGATATCCCGTTTCAGTGGATGTTTCTGGTATTCGGAGCATTCTTCGTCGCCTGCGGCACAATTCACGTAATTCAAACATGGTATCTGTGGTTTCCTGAATCTTTAGTCTCACAATTCATGAAAGCAATTACGGCTTTTGTCGCTGGGAGTTCAGTTTTGTTGCTGTTAACATTGATGCCTTTTGCACTGGCACTTCCCAGCCCAGCAAGGCTAGAAGCCGCAAATTTAGCATTAGAAAATGAAATTGCAGAACGCCGGAAAGCTGAGACAGCACTGGCTGAACTAGCCGAATTATTGGAACAGCGAGTGCAAGCAAGAACTGGCAAACTTTCCCGAGCAAATAATTATTTAATTAAAGAAGTTCAAGAGCGAAAAAAAGCTAAAAAAGCTCTGCAACAATCTGAAGCAGAATTGAGAATAAAAGCCCGAGAATTAGAGCGAGCTTTGCAAAAACTTCAGGAAAGTCAAGCTCAATTAGTACATACCGAAAAATTATCAGCTTTGGGTGAATTGACAGCAGGAATTGCCCACGAAATTAACAACCCCATCAACTTTATTGATGCGAACATCGCCTACGCCCGCAATTATGTTGAAGATTTGTTGCGTTTGGTCAACCTCTACGGCGAACATTATCCGAATCCGGTAGAAGAAATTCAGGAGAAAATTCAGACAGTAGAATTAAATTTTCTCAGCGAAGATTTGCCCAAACTAATTACTTCAATGAAGGTAGGAACTGACAGAATTTGCGCGATTGTTTCGTCGATGCGTAATTTTTCGCGTTTGGATAAAGATGGCATGAGTGTGGCTTCGATTCACGAAGGAATCGACAGCACTCTGTTAATTCTCCAGCACCGACTGAAAGCGAACGGCAAACTTCCGGGTATCGAATTGATTAAAGATTACGGGAATTTGCCGCTGGTAGAATGTTATGCAGGGCAATTAAATCAGGTGTTTATGAATATTATCAGCAATGCCATTGATGTTTTGCGAGATAGTTCTAATGCGGGTGTTTTGAATTGTCACAGAGGCTGTCCTACAATTGAGATTAGCACGGAAGTCGCGGAGGGCGATCGGGTAATCATCCGCATTTCGGACAACGGCGCTGGAATGACTGAAGAAGTCAAGTCTAAAATATTTAACCACTTTTTCACCACGAAACCCGCCGGTAAAGGAACGGGTTTAGGGTTATCAATTAGCTGCGAGATTGTTCGAGAAAAGCACTGTGGCAGCTTGGAGTGCCTTTCGAGAGTTGGAGAAGGTACTGAGTTTGTAATTTCGCTACCAATCAGGCAGCAGAAGTCTGAAACTAGCAGGTTATTGGCAATGCAGGAAGCAGTTTGAATTTGATCTTTTTAACGGCAGGTAGCCCAACGGGCGGCACTGTTGGTATTAGCAAACAGGTCAAATTCGCTATTAAAGAAGGGTTTCAACCCCTGTCTAATAGCAAAAGTCCTTGGCGGTCTTTCTGGCTTAAGTTAACACTAGCTGGGCGGGAGGTTCGTGCTACAATAAACGGGAATTTTGACTTTTGTAAAATGAGAGGAAAGCACAAAATCTTTGAATAAGGTGAGGAATATTAGCATTTTGCATGGCTCCTCCTCCAATAGTAATGGGGGCATTAGATGCAAGCAGGATTTACGCATTTATACCAAAGAAACCGGGTTTTTTCACGAAAATCCTTCGTTGCACCCCAAAAATTAGGCAAAAAACCCGGTTTCTGGCTATCTGTGCCTCCAGGACTGTCAAACTACTGAGTGAATGTAAAACGACCGTCTACTTTTTCTCCGTTAATATCCGCATTCACCTTCACAGGATATTGACCCGGTTCTTTGCCGGGAAACACAACAGCGTAATGTTTGCCCTCTGGATCGTATTTGAGAGCTAGGGTTTGCTGCTTTCCATTCTGCAACTGCACTTGAGCCGTCACTTTTGCGTCAGGAACTGGTTCCTTTTTATCGCCTTTTTGCAGATACAAATCTAAGTGAGTTCCCGTAGCTTCTTTTTCAGGTACAAACTCTAAATGGTAAGCACCAGAATTGACAACTTGACCCCCGTTAGCTCCTTTCGCAGCAGAAGTCGTGGCGGGAGCGGAAGACGCAGGTTGAGAGGCCGCAGGTGGTGGTGGTGGAGTAGTATTTGTATCGCTTGTTTGGTCGGCTTTACCGCAAGCTCCCAAAAAGAGCAATCCGACACTGCCTAGAATAATTAAACTTGACTTGAGCGTTTTCATGTGATTTACTCTGGGCGGACAATGATTGGTAAATTATGGCACTTTGAGACAGCTAGTTAATAAAAATTATTAAAACTTATTCATAAATTAGCCAACATAACTGTTGAAACAATGCTGGGTGAATATCAGTAATTTAAAAACATATCGCCCTTGGATATGAGCAGAGACGACTATTAATTGAGAGATATTTTCACGGTTGATGGTATTTTGGTCTGTGGCTGCGAAAACTTGCACGCTTGATACTTGCTATCTTAAGTGCGATCGCACTCCTCACCGCGACAGCACCTCATTCATGTTCGATCGCCACTTAACCTAGGTTGACTCCCAAAAATGAAATCAAGATGAAATTTCTTAACTTTTAGACAGATAATCTTGCCAAGTTCTTGACATTTGCCCTGTAGAGTGAAATCGCCAACTCACATTGAAGGGATTTAACGGTGAAAACTTCAACTAAAATCACTCTTGTTGACAACTTAAGCAACGGCGAGATTAATGAAGACTCGTTAGCTGCGGATAATGCCAGCACAGACAAGATGCTGGGCGGGCAGACAAAAGATGTGGTTCCACCATTCATTAATAATTTAGACGGCAGAATGTGGCACGATCCACTCGATCGCGCAATAGGTAACGATTTGCTATCCGGTGAAGAAGAGAACGAGAAATCACTTAAAAAATTGCTAACTAAAATAAATCTTGCTAAGTTTTTGACTTTGGCGATCGACAGTGAAACTACCAACCTAAATTGAAAAAATTTAACACCATAAGACCTTCAACAAAAATCGCTCTAGCAGCACCTTTTGTCGGTAGTTGATAACTCAATCGATTAGTCCGAACTGTGTACAGCCAGCAAAATCTCTGGTTGCCGCCATGCCTCGCAATAGCAGCAATCCCCAAGCAGAAGCCAGTGATGGCGACGGCGAAACTAACGACGATGCCAAAGAAAAGCAAGAATTAAATCGCCTGCAATCTAACGATGAATAAAATTGGTTGGTAGTGAGGACTTTAGTCCTTATATTTTGATAAAAACTTCAGTTTTTACTACAAACACCTGCTGATTGCGAGCAACTAACCAAACATTATATAGCGGTAGCGGTTCTCACAAAAGTGAGGTATACCCTATGCTCTATGCCCTATGCCCTATGCCCTATGCCCTATGCCGGATAGTACCTCATATGAGAGCACAGAAAGGCTATATGATAGGGTAGCTTGATTTTTACCACAATCACAAGCTACCCTTTGGCATTCGCTGGAATTGAGCAAAGCAATACTAGACTTGTCTGGTTTGTAACCTCAGCATTGCGATGCAAAGCGTCAGCCAAAGATAGCCGATTCCGTAGCCACCAATGATATCTGTTGGCCAGTGTACTCCTATATACATCCGACTCAGGCCAATAAGAGCGATCGTCAAAACAGCTAAAGTATATATTAATTTGGAAAACTTCGGAAAGTGAGCGGAAAGCAGGTAAGCTAGAAACCCATACATTACAAAACTTCCTAAAGCATGACCGCTCGGAAAACTAAAGGATGTTTCTGCAATTAAGCTCGGAAAAAGATGTGGACGAGGTTTCGTAAAAAACAACTTCAATCCAGTATTTAGAATCAAGGCTCCCAAACAAGCAAGAGCAAAAAATTTAGCTTCCTCGCGGTGATGCTGCCACCATAGAATTCCTAGCGTGACTGCCACAATCACTATAACTACACGGGCATCAGCAAGCTGAGTAATTGTTAGCATCACAGCATCTAGACTCGGATTTGCATATCCGTGCAGCCAGTACAGCCAAGAAGTATCAAAAGCAAAAGCTTCTCGTTCTAATATTTCTTCAAATAGCCACGCTAAAATAAAACTGATTAGCAGACAACTGGTAAGTCCAACTACACCAATTGTCACAATTAAAGTATTTAAGCGTGGGTTGATATGCTGCAACCAAAATTCATATATTTTTCGTAACACAATCAATCCAACTCAACAAAGTTCAAATCATGTACAATTTATCTCACTATTTTTAAATAGTTTTTAATATTCATAAAACATCAATAAAGCGATGTATTTTAACTTATTTTAAAAAAGTGATCTGGCAATTTTACAGTGAAACAACTGCCAACTCCGAGCTTACTGGTGACGGTAATTGAGCCACCGTGATTTTGGGCAATGGTTTGGGCGATTGCTAATCCCAAACCAGAACCTCCATTCCAATAGGAACGAGATTCATCTGCTCGCCAAAACCGCTCAAAAATCAGCTTAATCTGCTCCGGTGCAATTCCCACACCCGTATCTCGCACGCTGACAATGCAATAGGAAACGAGACGGTTGACTGTAATTTCTACTGTTCCTCCAGATGGCGTGTAGTGAAGTGCATTTTGAATCAAATTGGTAAACAGTCGCGTTAGTTGGTTTGAATCACCTACTAAATTAATGTTTTCTGTTAGTTGAGATTTTAAATTAATTTGTTTGAGTTCGGCCCGAGACTGATAAAGCTGAACCAAATTCTCCAAAACTACAGTTAAATTGACAGAAGCTTTATGGATGCTGGCCACTTTATCGGTTCTTGCTAACAGCAGCAAATCTTCGGTTAGCTGCGTCATTTGATTCGCCGCACTAGCAATAGCCTGAAACTTTTCTGCATCTAACTCTCTCATCCCCTCTGGGTATTTTAGTGCTACGGCTAGATTACTTTTTATAGCCATCAAGGGGCTGCGAAATTCGTGAGAAGCATCGGCGGTAAACTGCTTTAAACTTTTAAAACTATCCTCAATTGGCTGCATCGCTAAACGAGTCAATATCACTCCGCCAACACCGCTAAAAATCAAGGCTATCAGGATTCCACTCCCTAGCCCTAAATTGAATTTATTTAAGGTTTCGTCAATTTCATCGAGGGATTGGCTTACTCTTATATAGCCGATTAGTTTACCATTTCCCCTCTCAATTATTGGTAAGGTAATTCCTTGAATTCGATTTTTTGCTGTTGGTAATTGTACTGTCTCGCTGAATGATAATGGTATGGCAAGCACAAACCTACCTTGTTGAATTATCGTATTTCCTTTAGTGTCAAATAATTCCAAACCTTGATTGTTATCAATTATAGTTTGCGCGCTAAAATCAGTATCAAATCTTATACGTCCGTTTTCCCATTCTGTATTGGCAGAGGCTCCTTCTCCTAAAACTGTCAGTTTGTCTGTTAGCTGGTCGGTGAGACTGCGAGCGAAGATTAGTCTAACGCCAATTGCAAAAATACTTAATATTGATGCCAGTACAAGCAGGTAAGATAATAGCAAACGAGAGCGAATTTTTTCAAACATAATGAGGACAAATTATTAGCTATAAAAATTTCAAATATATTGGGAGATCTTCAATATATTTGATCTCGAACAAGATTGCATAAATCTTTGATATAGAAACCGCAGATGCAACACAGATACAACGCAGATTTTTTGAAGTAATTGAAAAGAAAAGAGTGCTGTTTTTTTAGGGTTGTTAGTGATGGCTGCTGAGTCGATAACCAATGCCGTAAACTGTTTCGATAAAATTTTCTGAACTTCCGGCTGCTTTGAGCTTGCTACGCAAATTTGTGATGTGAGTTTTGACTGTTCCTTCTCCTGAAGCTTTATCAAAATTCCACAATTTATCTAAAATGGCGGAGCGTGTCAAAACTTGAGTGGGATTGTTTAAGAAACATTCTAATATCATATACTCTTTGGGAGTTAAAGATAAAGCGTTTCCTGCATAAGTAACGGTGCAGCTAGTGGGATTGAGTTGCAAATGACCGTGGGTTAGAATCAGGGGTTTGGTTTCTGGAATTCTCCGAGATAAAGCTCTAATTCGGGCGGCTAATTCTTCTAATTCAAAGGGCTTAACTAAGTAATCATCAGCTCCTGCATCGAGTCCAATGACTCTATCTAAGGTGGTATCGCGTGCTGTCAGCATCAAGATGAGAACGTGAGAGCGATCGGCACGCAGACGCTTACACAGTGATATACCATCTAATTTGGGCAGCATTAAATCTAACAAAATTAGGTCGTAATTGACCGATCGCGCATATTCCCAACCCTCTAGCCCGTCAGTCGCTATATCTACGACGTGGTTTTGATGCCTTAAGTCTTCTGCAAGGGGTTTGACAATGCGAAGATCGTCTTCAACTAACAAAATTCTCATTTTTTTATATCGAGATATCTTTCTCAACAGTATGATATCGTGCCTGGTCGATCGATCGCAATAAGATTAGTTCGCAGCATCGGACTTAAGTCCTATGCTGCTGTGGATGCAAGGTGGCACTACTAACTGTTTTTTATGATGGTCTATTTACCGGAGATGAGATTAGTCGTTTTAGGTGCTAAGAAGTTTCTAAATTGAGCGTACAAAGCTGGCAAAACTAACAGAGTTAAGGCAGTAGAAGTAAACAATCCTCCTAAAACTACGATAGACAAAGGTTGTAAAATTTCTTTGCCGGGGCCGCCTTCTAAAACTAAAGGTGCTAAACCCAAGGCTGAAGTTAAAGCAGTCATCAAGATGGCGTTGAGCCGTTCCATCGAGCCTTTAATAATAGCTTCTTGAAAGGGCATTCCTTCAGCAAATTTAGAGTTGTAGTTGTCTACTAACAGCAAGCCGTTACGGGTAGCAACGCCGAATAATGTGACAAAGCCAACCAAGGAAGCTACGGAAATTATACCGCCAGTCACAGCTACAGCAATCACTCCTCCAACTAAGCCGATCGGCAAATTAATCATGATCGTAGCAGTTGAAGCAATTGACTTGACAGACAAGTACATCAATACGGTAATTACCAAAAAGGCGATCGCGCTAAATACGATAATATTTTGGGAAGCCCTTTGTTCCGCTTCAAATTGACCGCCGTACTGGATAAAATAGCTAAACGGTAACTGTACCTCTCGTTTTACTTTAGCTTGAATTTCATTCACAACCGATCGCAAATCCCTACCTTTAGCATTAGCCGCCACCACAATCAACCGAGAAACATTCTCGCGGTTAATCGTATTTGGGCCCGTACCGTATGTAACAGTCGCAACTTGCGCCAGGGGAATTTTATTACCATTCGGAGTATCAACCAACAAATTCTGAATAGTTTCGAGGTTATTTCTGGCTTCGAGGTGCAACCAAACAACTAAGTCAAAAGTTTGCTGCACCTCCAAAACTTGTGATACAACTTTGCCATTTAAAGCTGTTTCAATGATTTCCGAAAGTTCTCCAATTTTCAAACCATATCTACCGGCAGCTTGGCGGTTAAACTTAATTTGAATTTGCTGCACCGGCACTTGCGGTTCTAGTTGCAAATCTACAATTCCCTTAACTGTTTTCATTTGCGCTTCAACTTGAGCGCCGAGGCTGCGAAGTTGATTCAAATCCGGACCAAAGATTTTGACAGCAATCTGACTCCTGACACCAGACAAAACCTCATCCATCCGGTGAGAAATAAAGCCGCCGATATTTGGTGCAACTCCCGGCAATTTAGCAAATTCTTGCCGCAGCGACTCCAAAGTTTTCGACCTATTTTTCATCCCTTCCTCGCTCAAACCAATATCGATGTGAGCTAAATTGACACCAGCAGCATCAGCATCGCCCGGAGCTCTGCCCGATCGCACTTGCACGTATTCAAACCTGCTATCATCCTTAAGTGCATCTTCCATAGCAAAAGCCGCGCTATCCGTCGTCTCCAAAGAAACACCAGGATAAAGTAGAATAGTATTCACCAAAGTTTGCTCCTGAAACTCCGGCAAAAATACCCGTCCAAAGGAAGGTAAAATAACTAAGGCAGCCACCATACTAGCAGCAGCTAAAGCTAAAATTATCGACGAATATCGCATTGAAAACTGGATCCAAAAATGATAGATATGCTTGCAAAATCTTGGCAACCAAGGTTCTTTCACACTCATGGATTTGTTGGGCAACAAAATAGCACAAAGGGCGGGAGAAATTAACAGCGATTCTAGACTAGAAATCACCACAACAACCAAATAAGTAATACCCATAGGGGTAAAAATTCGCCCTTCTACACCGGGCAAAGTAAAAATTGGAGAAAACACCACAATCCCAATTACAGTTGCTCCAATTAAAGAATCGCGCACCTCTTGACTGCCGTCAAAAATCACATCCATCACCGGGCGCGGATGCAGAGAAGACGTATTTTCCCTCAAGTTGCGGTAGGTATTTTCTGCATAGACAATAGCATCATCGATCGCAGTTCCGATCGCCACCGATAATCCGCCCAAAGTCATCGTATTCAATCCCAGTCCCAGCCAATACATCGCCAGCAGCCCGAACAGCCAAGTTAGGAAGAAATCGAGCAAAACCACCGTCAGAGTCCGCCAATTCATCAAAAACGGGATGAGAATAATGGTGACAATAATACTGCCTTCCACTAAAGCCGATCGCACATTTTCCACCGAAGATTTGATATATTCTTCCTGCCGGAAAGTCACTGTTACCTTAATATCCTTGGGTAGAGATTGCTGCACTTCAGCCATTGCTGCTTCAACCGCCTTCGTTACCGTGGGAGTATCAGCAATTGGCTGTCTGTTTACCATCACAATCACAGCTTTTTTGCCGTTAAAACTACCGTTTCCCCGCTCGATCGCACCACCAATCTTGACATCAGCAACATCACCAATTATGACTGGCGTTCCGTGGCGAGATGCGATCGCAGATTGCTGCAAATCTGCCACAGACTCAATCCGCCCCACGCCTCGAATTAACGTTTCGCGATCGGGCGTAATTAAATACCCCCCAGGCGCGTTAACATTCGCAGCGGCTGCCGCTTCTGCCACTTGCTGTAACGACACATTAAAAGCTTGTAGTTTAGCGGGATTAACTAATACTTGATACTGCCGTTGTTGACCTCCGTAAGCGATAACTTGAGCAACACCATTCACTGCCAAAAGGCGATTTGTTACTTGCCAATCTACGAGGCGGCGCACTTCCATTAACGGAGTAGTTTCTGATGTGAAAGCATAGGAAATAACAGTGCCGACAGGAGAAGTTGTAGGAGAAATTTGCGGTGTTTCTACCCCAGCCGGGAGTTTGCTTTGAGCTTGCTGCAACCTTTCAGTTATCAACTGGCGTGCTTGATATATTTCTGTTCCCCAATCAAAGATGACTTTAATGGCAGAAAGGCCCACGGCGGAAGACGATCGCACTGCTGTTACTCCCGGTGTTCCGTTAATCGCACTTTCGATCGGCAGTGTTACTAAAGACTCGATTTCTTCCGGTGCGAGACCCGGTGCTTCTGTCTGAATTTCGACTTGCGGAGGTGCGAAAGGCGGGAAGACATCGAGGGACATTTTCGGGAGGATATATAATGTCCAAAGACTAATAATAATGGTGGCGAGAACGACTAGCCAGCGGCGGTTAATTACCAATCTGAGAATTGTGCTGAACATTTTATTAGCTTTGAGTTTATAGAGCAATAAGGCTCAGTTAGCGCTATTTATAAGCTGGAAATTCCCCTAAATCTCCCTTGAAAAGGGGCACTTCAAGAAATCTCTTCCCCTTTTTTAAGGGTGTTAAGGGTAATCAGCCTTAACCCAAGCGTATTGGTTTGTAGAGGCGGAGTTGTGAAAAATAAATTTCTCAAATATAGCAATCTTTTACTTTTAATTTTTGACTTCTGCCTGTTGATTTTTAACGTGATGGTTGTCATTGTGTAACAATTCATCGTCAATGGCTGGTTGAGAGATGGAAAAACTATTATTTGCAGCATCTGCTATTACTGGGAATTGGCGCCGATTTCCCCAAAAGACTCCGGCGGCAAAAGTTAGGGATGCGAGCGCAATTCCTCCCCCAACTCCCGCCCACAACGGCACGGGTAAATTATTCAAATTAGCTGCTGTTACTTTCGGAGTTGCCTCTTGCTTTTCCCCGGTTTTTGAGGGTTGGCTTCCGCCCCGCAAAGATTGTGCGTAAAGTTGAGGCGCGCGCTGCGTTACTATCAAATCTCCCTCAAACAAACCGCTTTTAATTTCTACTAAATCCCCAGAAGTTTGACCGAGTTCAACTTCAACTGACTGAAAGGCATTGCCATTTTGAATGTAAACCATTTTTTTGCCGTTGGCTTCAACTAAAGCAGCAGCCGGAATTGCCAAAACATCTGTTGCTGTTTTGTCGGTTAAGATGTCCAACTCTGCAAACATCCCCGGCTTTAACTCTCCTTCAGTGTTGTTTAGTTCGGCTTTCACTGGAACTACCCGTGTTTCCTCTCCTACAACCGATCCAATGAAGCTAACTTTTCCCGTAAAAATGCGATCGCCCAAATTAGCAACTTTCACCCTGACTTCCTGGCCCTGTTTTACCTGATTTAGGTCTTTTTCGTAAATATTGGCTGTGGCAAAAACGCGGCTGTCATTTAAGAGAGTCATCAACGGTTTTTCAGCGCTTACGGACTCTCCTGGGGTGATAGCGCGATCGGCTACCGTGCCAGAAATCGGAGTGATAATAGTAACAAATCCTTTGTCATTGGCAATAGTTCCTAATTGTTGGAGCCGCGCTTGATAGGCTGCATCAGCCAAGCGAATCCGCGACTGAGCGACTTCCACGGCAGTTTTGGCGCGTTTGACTTTGTTCTCCGCTTCCAACACTTCCCGGCGGCTCAAAGCCTTGGTAAGTTGAGCTTGTGCTTCTGCTGCTCGGCCTTGAGAATCGCGCAATTCCCGCATTGGCAGGTCTACTTCGGCTTGTTTGATTTCGGTTTCCGCTTTGATAACTTCGGGACGGCTTTTTGCCTTAGCAACAGCCGCTTTGGCTTGGGCGAAGTGCGCTTGCGATTCCAGCATTGTCCGCCGCGCGATCGCCCCTGCGGCTACTAATTCTCGATCGCGATCGAACTGTTCTTTTGCCACAGTTAATTCTGTTTCAGCTTGGGCTATTTCTGCTTGCGCTATTTCAACTTGACGCTGATAGTTTTCTTTAGCAACTTTCACAACCGAACGCTTGTTTACTAATTCTTGCTCTCGGTGGTACTGCTGAGTTGCTGCTGTCAGTTGAGTTTTGGCTTGGGCGATTTCCGCTGCGGATATTTGAATTTGGCGATCGTAATTTTCTGCAGCTAGTTTCAAATCACCTTGCGCTTGCTGCAAATCCGCCTCAGCTTCGGCACGTTTTGAGAGAGATTCAACCCGCAACTGTCCTAATTCTGAACTCGACAAAACAGCAACCGGTTGATCTTTTGATACTTTGTCCCCAGGCTTAACTAGCAACTCTACCACTTTGCCAGCAACCGAAGCCGTCACTTCTACCTTTTGGTTGGGCAAAGTTTCAATTTCTCCCGTGGTTTTGATGCCTATATCTAGTCGCTGGTGAACCGCTGGGGAGACTTTAATTCCTAACCGTTTTGCTGTGACGGCATCGACAGAAATAGCAGCAGGAGCTTGAGAGGTTTCGCCGCTTTGGTTAAATTCATTTCCGTGTCCCGCGTGGGCGAAAACAGCCGCGGGAGAAGTTAGCACCATTAGGCTGAAAAAAGTTCCCGAAAAGGTACTAATAATTGCCTGAGACTCAGAATATTTGTGCAATATCATTGTTGGCATTTTCCTTGAAATCAGGTTGAGTGCCCAAGGCTTAGCGGTTGGTATTTTGCCAAAGTAAGTTAACCGAATTAACGGGAGCTACTTATGAGCCTTTTTCAATAAACGACCGCTAAGCAATGACCAAGAGCTAAAATTTCTCTCCTCAACCTAGTCTTTCACTGCCAAATGAAATTAGGATGAAATTTAGCCTCAGCAGCCCAGATGCCCTCCAGATTCTAAAATACGAATATAAATTTTGCCTAAGGTCAAGGGATTGTGCTTTTTATTTTCTTTCACTGTTGCCAGATATTCTTGCGATTTAATTTCTTTTGTCCATCCGTTCACTAGCTCCTGTACTGCTGCATTTGATTGAGATGTTGTGTTTAGTTCCAAGCTCTGCAACATCATGCAATACCCCTTTATATTTTTTTTTGAGTGACTGTTATACTTTATAATGACTGCTGTTGAATTGTCTACAGTGATTTTACGTAAAAAATGCAATAAAAGGAAGTAGTAAAACTGCTGATAGTCGTAAAGAAGCGATATTATGGTTGATCCCTAACCCTTGTGCTACTATTTCCTTAGCTTAATTTCTGGCTGTTGTGATGCAAGTGTTTCCTGAACAATTAACAGAATGTGATTCATGTCACTCATTTTCTGGCTTTGTGTCACATTTGGTTGAGCCAGCTAAATTACTGTTTGTACCAATTTTGTCGCCACTCTTTCATTTGTTCGATTTCTTGCTTTTGCGAAGTTATAATCTCTTGAGACAATTTCTTCATTTCCGGGCGTTTTGACTTCTTCAAGGCATCTTGGGCCATCACCAAAGCTCCTTCGTGGTGGGGAATCATGGCATTCAGAAACCGCAAATCAAATTGGTCGTCAGCAGCACCTAAATCCATGCTCATCATCATACTTTGCATCTGTTCGGGAGTCATTGCCATCATGTGACCCATTTGAGCTTGATAAGCCATTGGCGTACTGCTGGCTTTGGGATACCAATTTGTTCGCCACTCTTTCATTTGATTAATTTCGCGGTTTTGAGCAGCGATTATATTAGTAGCAAGTTTTTTCATTTCAGGACGTTTGGATTTTTCCAGCACCTCTTTAGCCATGTTTACAGCACCTTGATGGTGTACTTTCATGCCATCAATAAATCGCAAATCGTAGTCGGCATCAGCCGGGCCTAAATCCATTGACATACCGTGATCCATGCCACTCATGTTGTGGTTTTGTGCCATGTTTTGCTGGCTGCTAGCAGGGGTTGCTGTCGTAATATTTGGGGCTTGGGTTTCGCTGGAAGGAGCTTTTGAACAAGCTACTAGCACGCCGCTGGTGAGGGCGGTTAATGTCAGCGCTGCAAAGCCTGTTTTTAATGAGATTGATTTCATAGACTTTAGTTAAATCCTTAAAACTGCCATTTATATTGATATTTTCACAGATAAATGAAATTAGGATGAAATTTTGATTCAGATTTGTAAATAATTATTACATTGCCATTATTTAAATAAATATGTAAGGCGTGCAATGCTAAGCCCTACAAGTAGAATCGGTATAAATCTCAAATCTTAAATCTCAAATTGACTTGACTCTCCTCCTTACAGGAGAGTTTACAATGAAGTTAATTAATTTATTGAGCAGGGTAGTTTCTGCTGAGGTTCACATTATGACTCTACAATTAAAAGTTCCCAAGATGGCTTGTTCTGCTTGTGCGACTACAATCACAAAAGCAGTCCAAACAGTGGATTCAGAGGCAACTGTTGAGGTGGATCTCAAGACAAAAGCGGTCACGGTTCAAACCGCTAAATCGGAAAGTGAGGTTAGAAAAGCGATCGCATCTGCTGGCTATCCTGTCGATTAATATTAAGGCTAACGCCAGCGAGTTCTAACTTTAGGAATAAAGCAATTTCATTGTAATTTCATCTTAGGGTGAAATGCTGAATATTACAAATGTAGCGTCCAGCCACCGCACCACTCATTTTGATCGCAATTCTCCTATGTAATTGGTCAACTCGGTTAGGCCAATTACTAAATACCTTGACAACCTGCACTCTTATTTAGTTTAGGAGTAACCCCTATGGACAATCTCACACTTAAATTGCGGGGCATGAGTTGTGCTTCTTGTGCTTCTTCTATCGAACAAGCAATTCAGTCTGTTCCCGGCGTAATTGAGTGTCATGTCAATTTTGGCATGGAACAAGCAAGCATTCAATACGACTCTCAGCAAACCAGTGTAGCAACAATTCAAGAAGCTGTTGATGCAGCGGGATATGAAGCTTTGCCACTTCCAGAAATGGCGGCGGAAGAGGATGACAGCGAGCGAAAACATCGTCAAGCTGAGTCTCAAAACTTGCAGCGAAAACTCTGGACAGCCGGTCTCATCAGCATCCTGCTATTTGTGGGCGGTATTCCGGCGATGACAGGCTTGCACCTGTCATTCATTCCCGCATGGCTGCACAATTTTTGGCTGCAATTAGTGCTGACATCTCCGGTACAGTTTTGGTGCGGAAAATCGTTTTATGTGGGAGCTTGGAAATCCCTAAAACGCCGCGTCGCGACAATGGATACTCTGATTGCTTTGGGAACGAGTGCAGCCTACTTTTATTCGGTATTTGTGACATTTTTCCCCGGTTTTTTTACGGCTCAAGATTTGACTCCTAGCGTTTACTACGAAGTTGCAGCCAGCGTTGTCGCTTTAATTTTGTTGGGGAAAACCTTAGAAAGTCGGGCGAAGGGAGAGACTTCGGAAGCTATTCGGAAACTCATGGGTTTGCAAGCAAAAACGGCTCGGATTGTTCGCAACGGGCAAGAGTTGGAAGTGCCGATCGCCCAAGTGGAAATTGGCGACATCGTGCAGGTGCGGCCCGGCGAACAAATTCCCGTAGACGGAGAGGTGATTGAAGGTGCTTCCACCGTAGACGAAGCAATGGTTACGGGAGAAAGTTTGGCTGTCAAAAAGCAGCTTGGCGATGAAGTTATCGGCTCGACAATTAACAAAACGGGCAGCTTTAAGTTTCGCACTACTAAGATTGGTAAGGATACTTTTTTAGCTCAAATTGTCAAGATGGTGCAGGATGCCCAGGGGTCAAAGGCACCAATTCAAAAGTTGGCAGACGAGGTGACTGGTTGGTTTGTTCCGGCAGTAATTGCCGTCTCTTTAGCTACTTTTGTAGTCTGGTTTAATGCGACGGGCAACTTGACTTTGGCAACGATTACAATGGTGGAGGTGCTGATTATTGCTTGTCCTTGTGCTTTGGGTTTGGCGACTCCGACTGCTGTGATGGTCGGCACTGGAAAAGGTGCAAGAAATGGGATTTTAATTAAAGGAGCCGAAAGTTTAGAGTTGGCTCATAAAATTCAAGTCATTGTGTTAGATAAAACAGGAACTATTACTGAGGGTAAGCCGACTGTTACTGATTTTGTCACAATTAAAGGAACGGAGAATAGCAATGAGTTAAAATTGCTGCAATTGGCGGCATCTGTCGAGCGAAATTCCGAGCATCCTGTGGGGGAAGCTGTTGTTAGATACGCTCAATCTCAAGAGGTTGATTTGACGGATGTTAAGGATTTTGAGGCGATCGCCGGGAGTGGTGTGCGAGGGGTTGTCGGCGGAAAGCCGATCGCCCTGGGAACGCTGAGGTGGATGCAGGAACTAGGCTGCGATACTGAATATCTGGAACTGCGCGCGAAAGCTTTGGAAGGTGATAGCAAAACAGTTGTTTGGATGTCTGTAGATGGCAAAATAGAGGCAATTATGGGCATTGCCGATGCCCTCAAACCGTCCTCAGCGCAGGCGGTGAAAGCACTGCAAAAACTCGGTTTGGAGGTGGCGATGCTGACTGGGGACAATCGATCGACTGCGGAGTCGATCGCCCGATCCGTTGGTATTACTCGCGTTTTTGCGGAAGTTAGACCCGACCAAAAAGCAGCTAAAATCCAAGCCCTGCAAGGGGAAGGAAAAATTGTCGCGATGGTGGGAGACGGGATCAACGATGCACCGGCTTTGGCCGCTTCTGATGTGGGAATTGCGATCGGCACCGGGACTGATATTGCGATCGCAGCCAGCGATATCACCCTAATTTCTGGAGACTTGCAAGGCATAGTTACAGCAATTCAACTTTCGCGCGCCACCATGCGGAACATCCGCGAAAATCTGTTTTTTGCCTTTATTTACAACATCGCTGGAATTCCGATCGCAGCGGGCGTTCTGTACCCGATTTTTGGCTGGCTGCTAAGTCCAATTCTCGCCGGTGCAGCAATGGCTTTTAGTTCAGTTTCCGTACTTACTAATGCTTTGCGCTTGCGAAATTTCAAACCAAAGTCTCTGGCCTAAATTAGGAGTAATTAGACAAATGTTGCACCATCGTCAAATGTGGGGAACTCTCGCGAGTTTAGGAATTGCGATCGGAATGGCATCGGGAGTTCAAGCTGCCGAACCCGTCGCTGCTTCTAATTCAACCACTCAATTTCGCAGCATCGAACAGCCGCTAGGTTTAAAAGTTGGTGTCACCCTCGGTGGTTTGACATTAATTGGTTTGGAGTTGTGGTGGTTTTTGTTCAGTAAAGCAAAAGGTCAGCAAGCTGAATCTATTCAGGGGATACAAGAGTTGACTATTACTGTAGATGGGGGTTACGAACCTGCTAGTGTAGTTGTGAAATCCGGTCAATTAGTCCGGCTGAATTTCTTGAGGCGCGACCCGAATAGTTGTCTTGAAAAAGTGTTGTTACCAGATTTTCACATTGTGCGAGAATTACCTTTAAATCAGGTAACGGCTGTTGAATTCACCCCTGAAAAACCCGGACGATACCTATTTACTTGCGGCATGAATATGTTTCGGGGTGTGGTAGAAGTAAAAAGGTAAATCAAATAGACAGTTGTCAACCTGCGGCAACTGCGACGGTTGAGGCGCGAGTTTTTTTAGCAAGAAATCGCTAAAATAGATGAAAGCTTAAAAAATTTGGAGTGAGCTAAATGCAACTACTACACACGATGCTCCGAGTCGCCAACCTGGAAGAATCTCTCAAATTCTACACGGAAGTGTTGGGCATGAAACTGCTGCGGCAAAAAGATTATCCTGATGGCAAATTTACCCTGGCTTTTGTGGGCTACGGCGACGAATCAGACACTACGGTTTTGGAATTAACCTACAATTGGGGCGTAACAGAGTACAATTTAGGAGATGCTTACGGTCATATTGCGATCGGCGTTGACGACATTTACGGTACTTGCGAACAAATTAAAGCCCGCGGCGGTAAAGTCAGCCGCGAACCCGGGCCGATGAAACACGGCTCAACTGTTATTGCTTTTGTGGAAGATCCAGATGGATATAAAGTTGAATTAATTCAACTGGAAAATCAAAGCAGCAGTCAGAAAAGAGCTGCAACAAACCCATCCTAGAAACTCTCTTTTTAGGATACCCGGAAACCAACTTTTGGAGTTAGTTTCTAACTCTAGTTCTGGCGCATCCTAGTGATAGCAAATCCGGGGAAGATAACCCCTTTACGATCCGGCGGTTGAAACCGCGTCTACACAAACAAAGTCGGCCTGCGCCGACTGGTCGATCGAGGGTATCCAAAACCCGGATTTGATATAACAATGCCGCGCCCCTGCACCGTTAGCAAACTGAAGTTTAGGGTTTCTTTTTGGGAGATTTGGGAGGTTGGGGAGATTTTAATATTTTGTCGGCGGCCATTTTGTCAACGATTACGTCGCTGATAATGTGAGCTCCGTGGGAGGTAAAATGCACGCCGTCATTAATTTTTACATAGCCTCGCTTCCCCGATTTATCAGCAACTATCGGAACAAATTTTCCCGATTCTGCAAAGGTTTCCCAAGTAGAAATAAATTCAATTTTGGGAGAAGCTTTTTTAGCATTTTTATAAATATTGTTCAGGACAGGAAAAGCTTTGATATACCGCGATTTATTAGAGTTAGATTGACCTATCCAATACACTTTTCTCACGGAGGACGAGCCAAGTAACTTAGCATATTTGTCAACTCTTTCTTGATAAGCTTTTTGCCATTCTGGGGTCAGAATTGCCCGATATTTTCCTTGAGAATCAATGATATCTTGAGGGTCGTTTCCTCCAAACAAAATTATCACTACATCTGGGCGGTAATCCTGGATGATTTTGCTGGTTCTGGCATACCAGTCATAATAATCTATCCGATTTAATCCGCTGGATACTTTGTAGTCAAGTTTTGTATCAGCGATGTTGTATTTGTTCTTAAGAGTGTTCTGGAGTTGAATTCCTAAGTCGAACATTACGGAATCTCCAATAAATAAAAATTTGCGATAAGGTACGGTTAGTTTGGGTTTGGCTGGAGTTGGTTTTTTTGCAGGTTTTGGGGGAGGAGGTGCGGATTTTGTGGCGGTTTGGACTGGAGAAGTTTCGGCTTTTTTGGGGATGCTATCGAAATTGATATCTTTGATTTTGCTCCAAAAATCTTGTTCTGATTTCCTGAAACTGTCTATTTCTATCTGCCGCGCTGCTTGTTTGATTTCGGGAGTTGCGAAAGGAGTTGAAGCAAAGCTTTTGAGAAATAAGGATAAGTTGGAAAATATTAAAGTGAGAATTACAGAAGTAACTATCAGTAAGATTTCTCGATCTTTCATAGGAAGTCATTAGTTATTGGTTATTAGTTATTGGTTATTGGTTATTGGTTATTAGTTATTGGTTATGGGTTATTAGTTATTAGTTATTGGTTATGGATTATTAGTTATTGGTTATGGGTTATTAGTTATTAGTTATTGGTTATTAGTTATTAGTTATTGGTTATTAGTTATTAGTTATTAGTTATTAGTTATTAGTCATTAGTGCTGTCCCCTCCTAGCGAACGTCCAACGTCATCAGGAAGAAGGAAGAAGGAAGAAGGAAGAAGACATATAGCCTTTCTCAGTAAAGTGAGGTATGCCCGGTTTGGCCGGTTTGGCCGGTTTGGCCGGTTTGGCCGGTTTGGCCGGTTTGGCCGGTTTGGCCACGAGAGTACCTCATGTTTCTGACAAATGCTATATACAGGAATCTTTTTAGCGATCGCTATTTTACGTTTAATTAGGTGGATTTATTTGCTTTTTTAGAAATTAAAGTAAATAAAAGGTGGGACGGTGCTCGGCCCCAACATCAAAATAGCATACACGAACAGCGAAACTAAGACAACTCTCAAGAATATATTTTTTAAGGAAAATACTCTTTGCAAGAGTTGGGAAATTCTCTCGCCCCAAATGTTGATCGCGCCAATGATGGCAATTACTAAATACAATTGCCAAAAGTTAAATTGAAAAGTTGCAGCGGAAAAATTCAGAATTCCCTGAAAAAAATTCATTGCAGTTTCCCAGTTGGGCGTGCCGAAAAATACCCAGCTACAAGTCACAAAGCTAAATGTTAGCAGCCAACTGCAAAATTTAGCAAGTCGGGGAAAGGAATAGTCTAATTTTAGGTGGATAGCTTGGGGAATATCTTTGCATAAATGGTTGACAATCAATCCTAAACCGTGAATTGTTCCCCAGACAATAAAGTTTAAACCTGCGCCGTGCCAAAATCCGCCGATCGCCATTGTTATCAGTAAATTTACGTACTTCCTTAATTTCCCGTATTTATTGCCGCCCAAGGGGAAGTAAACGTAATCTCTCAGCCACTCGGAAAGACTGATGTGCCATCTTTTCCAAAATTCTTGCAAGCTGAGCGATCGGTATGGCATATTAAAGTTGGCAATGGGTTTGAAACCCAGCAAACAAGAGATGCCGTTAGCTAAATCCGAGTAGCCGCTAAAATCTACGTAAATTAAACAGGAATAGGAAATTGCCGCGAGAATTAAATCGATGCTGCTGTATTGCTGGGGAACTGTGAATGGGAGTTGGGTGAAGTTAAATAAAAAACTCGATAAAGTATATTTTTTGAATAGTCCAGACAAAATTAAAACGATGACTTCTTCGATTTGATAGTCGTATTTTTTGGGTGAATTTAGCTGGGTGTAAAACTCCCTAGGCCGCGATATGGGCCCGGAGGCAATTTGGGGAAAGTAGGTAATGTATGTGGCGTAGTCTACAAATTTCGGACAGGGGATTTTCTTTTGGTAGCAGTCGATTAAATGGGAAATCATTCTAAATGTGTAGAAGGATACGCCGACTGGGGCGATTATTTGCAACATTTGAATGCTGGCGGGAATTTGTAGTTGGTTGAGTACCTCAAACAAGGATGTTACAAAGAAGTTGCAATATTTAAAGATGCCGAGGTTGGCTATGTTGAAAATTATGCCGGAAATTAAGGCAAGTTTTTTATATTTGCCGTAGCAGGTGGCTCGGAGAATGATATAATTGTAGGCAGTACCTAAAACTAGGAGTAAGAGAAAGTCGAAACTCCAAAATGAATAAAATAATAAACTGGAAATGAGCAAGACGATTTTATATAAACCGACTTGGGACTTCAAGGATATAATTATGCTAAAAATAATCAGAAAAAATACTAGGAATTGGTAAGTTGGAAATAGCATAAATTTTAGAATATCAAACAACGTTATGGCAATCTATAAAGGTTAAACATACCAATAAAAAGGTTCGTAGGGAGGACTAAAGTCCTTCATGAATGCGGACTAAAGTCCTCACTACGAACTTAGGGGAATGGCGATTCTCTGGAGTAGTTGAGAGAATGGGGAACTACTGTATTTTCATAAGTTCGATCGCGCGCTGCGGTCGCAGAGTACAAAAAATCTCCTTGGATTGCGGGCTGCAAGCTTTTGCAAAAGCTCAATTATGTTGCAACTTCGGCAGAATTAACCGCACTCATAGATTCACAATCGTGTTTAAAGATTATGATGGTTGTGAGACGATATATTAACGGATAACAACAGGAATCCCCTTGATTGCGAGGAAGCAACGTGCAGCCAACAGACCCTAGCAAATTTACCGATGAAGCCTGGGAAGCGATTGTCAAATCCCAGGATGTAGCCCGCCGCTTTGCCAATCAGCAGCTAGAGGTTGAACATTTAGCGATCGCCATTCTCGAACAGCTCGCGACAGCAAACACGATTCTCAGCTTGGCTGGAGTAGATGTAACCCGCTTAGCGCAACAGTTAGAAGCTTTTGCCAAACGACAGCCCAAAGTTACCAACGCTGACCAACTATACCTCGGTCGCGGCTTAGACGTGATGTTAGATGCTGCTGAGTCTGCCAGACAGACTGGGCAAGATAATTTTATCGCCATTGAACATTTATTAATTGGCTTAGTAGAAGATGAACGAGTTGGTAGGCGATTGCTGACTAGGGGCGATGGGCCCCCCGGTCGCCCCGGTTACGATCGCAAACCGGCCCCAGGGACGATCGATCGACCAAAACTCGAAGAAGCAATCAAATCAGTCCGCGCCGCCGCTAAAGTCTCAGAAAAAAGTTCCGAAACGGGGAAAGCGGGCCTCCGCAACCCTAAACCCCAAGGAGATAGCGAAGCCAATTCCGACGCCCTCAGCAAATACGGCCGGGATTTGACCGAAGCCGCCAAAGCAGGAAAACTCGATCCAGTAATCGGCCGCGACGAAGAAATTCGCCGCGTCGTCCAAGTTCTTTCGCGCCGTCAAAAAAACAACCCAGTATTAATTGGCGATCCCGGAGTCGGAAAAACTGCGATCGCCGAAGGTTTAGCGCAGAGAATTGTTAACGGCGACGTGCCCGAATCTTTGAAAAACCGCCAGCTATTCAGCCTCGACATGGGCAGTTTAATTGCTGGGGCAAAATTCCGAGGTGAATTTGAAGAAAGATTGCGATCTGTCCTGCGAGAAGTTATCGATTCCGACGGGCAAATTGTCCTATTTATTGACGAATTGCACACCGTAGTTGGGACTGGTGGCGGCGGCAGTTCCGGTTCGGGAATGGATGCCGGAAATTTGTTGAAACCGATGTTGGCCAGAGGCGAATTGCGCTGCATCGGCGCTACAACTCTCGATGAATTCCGCAAGAATATTGAAAAAGATCCGGCACTAGAACGCCGCTTTCAACAAGTATTTGTCGGCGAACCGACTGTGGAAGATACGGTTTCAATTTTGCGCGGATTGAAAGACCGCTACGAACGCCATCACGGGGTGAAAATTACCGATTCGGCCCTAGTTGCTGCTGCAACTCTGTCTTTTCGCTATATTTCCGATCGCTTTTTGCCGGATAAGGCGATCGACCTCGTAGATGAAGCGGCCGCCCATTTGAAAATGGAAATTACCTCCAAACCCGTGGAACTGGAAGGGATCGACCGCCGGGTGATGCAGTTGGAAATGGAAAAATTGTCGATTGAAGGCGAGGGAAAAGGTTCTCCCAGCCCCACCATCAGCCCCCGGATCGAACGCATCAAAACAGAGATTGACATCTTAAAAGTCAAGCAGGAAAAATTGTCCTCTCAGTGGCTGGGCGAAAAGCAGTTATTGGATGGCATCAATAAATTGAAAGCAGAAGAAGACCAACTGCGAGTGCAAATTGAGCAAGCAGAAAGAGCTTACGATTTGAATAAAGCCGCGCAGTTGAAATACGGTAAACTTGAAACAGCGGTGCGCGATCGCGAAGCCAAGGAAGCCGAACTTTTGAAACAGCAAGCTCAAGGTTCTTCCCTGCTGCGGGAAAAAGTTACTGAGGGCGATATTGCCGAAATTGTGGCGAAATGGACGGGAATTCCGGTCAACCGATTGTTAGAGTCGGAACGCCAAAAATTGCTGCAATTGGAAAGCCATTTGCACAAAAAAGTCATCGGTCAAGAGGAGGCTGTAACGGCGGTTGCTGCGGCGATCCGGCGGGCGCGGGCTGGTATGAAAGATCCCGGTAGACCGATCGGTTCTTTCTTGTTTATGGGCCCGACAGGCGTGGGAAAAACTGAGTTAGCGCGGGCGTTGGCGGAGTTTTTGTTTGACAGCGATGATGCGATCGTCCGCATCGATATGTCGGAATACATGGAGAAGCACAGCGTCTCTCGGTTGGTAGGAGCTCCCCCTGGATATGTCGGTTACGACGAAGGTGGACAACTTTCCGAAGCTGTGCGGAGACATCCTTATTCGGTAGTGCTGTTTGACGAAGTGGAAAAGGCGCACCCGGATGTATTTAACATTTTGCTGCAAGTGTTGGATGATGGCAGAATTACCGATTCTCAGGGTAGAGTGGTTGACTTTAGAAATACCGTAATTGTGATGACTAGCAATATCGGTAGCGATCACATTTTAGAGGTGTTTGCGAAGAAGGAAAAAACTCCCAAAAAACCTGCTAGTCGCAAGCAGGAAACGAAGGAGGTATCAATTCCCAAGACAGATTATAAAGTTGCTGATGATGGTACTGTCGAGGTGTCAGCTCAGCGAGTTGATATTGATAGTGAAGGTAAGACGGAAAGTAAGTCTGAAAGTAAGTCTGAAAACAAGTATGACAATGAAAAATCCTTGACTCAAGAACGGGAGACAGACGAAGAGTACGAACAAATGTTAAAACGGGTGATGACTGCTTTGCGATCGCACTTCCGACCCGAATTTCTCAATCGGGTAGACGAGATAATTTTGTTCCACACTTTGAGCAAGACGGAACTGCGGCAAATCGTCACTATTCAAGTCAAGCGGATCGAGCGGTTGTTGGCGGAGCAAAAAATTACTTTGGAACTGTCAGATGCGGCGAAAAACCACATCACTGATGTCGGTTACGATCCAGTTTACGGCGCTCGTCCCTTGAAACGCGCCATCCAGCGGGAGTTGGAAAACCCGCTGGCTAACAAGATTCTGGAAAATGCGTTTGTCGAAGGCGATACAATTGCGATCGACTGCAAAAATAACAGTTTGCAGTTTCGCAAAAAAGACTCTCTCCCCGCGCTAGTAGGTAACAGTTTGTAGTTACCGAACAGCTAGGAACAGGCTGTCCGGCCTGTTCCACCAAAAATAAATCTTCTTGTTTCCCAGAAAGCCTGGTAGTTTAAAATTATGAAACAACTAACTAGAATCACTCTGAATCCAGAAGTAATGGGAGGAAAACCCTGCATTCGCGGCTTGCGAGTCACTGTTGGCACGATAGTCGGACTGATGGCATCGGGACACTCACCGTCAAGCATTTTGCAGGCCTATCCCTACCTGGAAGAAGCAGATATATATGAAGCGCTTGCTTATGCAGCCTGGCGAGTTGAAGAAGTAGAAATTCCTCTCAAAATAGCGTGAAAATTTTGATTGATATGAATCTGTCACCTGAATGGACTATCGTATTTACTAAATACGGAATAGAGTCTCTTCATTGGTCTACAGTCGGCGATCCTCGTGCCACAGATCGTGTTATTATGGAATGGGCGCGAGTAAATGACTATGCCGTATTCACTCATGATTTAGATTTTGGCGCACTGCTGGCCGCAACCCAAGCTGATGCTCTAGCGTGTCATTCAAGTACGTATTCAAGACGTGCTGCCTGCTAATATAGAGAGTTTGATTGTGGAAGTGTTCCATCAATTTGAGGCACAAATTGATTCGGGGGCATTCATTTCTGTGGATGAAACGCGGTCTAGGGTGAGAATTTTGCCGATTACACTTCGATAATTATTTATTACCTGTTCCACAAAAATTAATCTGCTTGTGGAACAGGTCAGAAAGCCTGTTATTCAAAATAGTCAAGCCTGCTACTTAATATTACTAATTGCCCATCGTGCGGCTGCCGTAAGCATCCATGCTGTAAGCCGGAACGCGAACGCTGTAATCAATATCTGTTCCAGTCACAGCTTTTGCCAGTTGTTCAAAAGATTCGTCGTTCCAGTTGCGATCGTGGATGGGCTTTGACTGTTCGCCGAGGAAGTATGCTTGAGTGCCAATCACTGAGGCTGCTACCCAACCGACGATTAAAAGGGCGATTACGATAGTCATGGCTGTTTTTCCTTAACTTATGTTGCGTTATGTAAACAAATGTAACAAACCGTGAATGAGAATGTCAAGGTAGTGTATGTTCGTGGCAACCGTCCGGGAGGTAGTAAATACCACACCTTTGAGGAAACTGAGAGAAGGTGAGGACTTGACCGGAAATTTGCGCGTGTAGGGCCTGCAGCGCCGCCAGTATGTAGCGTCTGCTGAGCCCGCACCGATGCAGCATCCGCCACCAGAATCGAATTTTATGCTGTATCCGCGATCGCAGAATTCATGGCATCTTATGATGAAATTTTAGTTAAGAATTTATAATTTTTGCGTTTAAAATTTACGATTAAAACTATGCCGCTAGCATGAGGAACTGGGCAAAGATATGAGTTATGATCTATCAGTTTGGATTTGAAACAACAAATCTTAATTACTAAATCTCAATTACCAAATAACCATTACCAATTACCCCGACAAATTATGGCAATCTCAATGTTAAATGACGATCCCTTGTGGTTCAAAGATGCTATCATTTACGAAGTACCAATTCGCGCTTTTGCCGACAGCAATGCAGACGGCATCGGCGACTTTCAAGGACTGACAAAAAAACTCGATTACCTGCAAAATTTGGGAGTAACAGCCATTTGGGTGCTGCCATTTTTTCCCTCACCGCTCCGAGACGACGGCTACGATACATCTCACTATACCACCGTCAACCCGATTTACGGCACCTTAGATGACTTTAAAAACCTTTTAGAAGCAGCGCACCAGCGGGGAATTAGAGTCATTATTGAGTTGATTGTCAACCACACTTCCGACCAGCACGAGTGGTTTCAGCGAGCGAGGCGCGCTCCGAAAGGCAGTAACGAAAGAGATTTTTATGTGTGGAGCGACACGCTGGAAAAATATCAAGATGCTCGGATTATTTTTCAAGATTTTGAAACATCTAATTGGGCTTGGGATGGGGTAGCAAAAGCTTATTACTGGCACCGTTTTTATTCCCACCAACCCGATTTGAATTACGACAATCCGGCGGTTCGCCAAGCCATCTTAGATGTGGTAGATTTCTGGTTGGCATTGGGCGTAGACGGATTGCGAATGGATGCTGTACCTTACCTGTACGAGCGCGAGGGTACTAACTGCGAAAACTTGCCAGAAACTCACGCTTTCCTCAAACAGTTGCGCCAGCACGTAGATGAGAAATTCCCCAACCGGATGCTACTAGCGGAGGCGAATCAGTGGCCGGAAGATGCGGTTGAATATTATTCGGCTGGGGATGAATGTCACATGAACTTTCATTTTCCGTTGATGCCGCGTCTATTTATGGCTTTGCACATGGAAGATAGCTTTCCGATTAGCGACATTCTCCAGCAAACTCCGCAGATTCCTAATAACTGTCAGTGGGCATTGTTTTTGCGGAATCACGATGAATTGACGCTGGAAATGGTGAGCGATGAAGACCGAGATTATATGTATCGGGTTTACGCTCAAGACACTCAGGCGAGAATTAATTTGGGTATCCGCCGCCGCTTGGCTCCGCTGATGGGAAATAACCGCCGCCGCATTGAGTTGATGAATGCTTTGTTGCTGTCTCTTCCTGGTACGCCGGTGCTTTATTACGGCGATGAAATTGGCATGGGCGACAATATCTATTTGGGCGATCGCAACGGGGTGAGAACTCCGATGCAGTGGAGTGGCGATCGCAATGCCGGTTTCAGCCGCGCTAACCCGCAGCGACTGTACGCGCCGCCAATTGTTGACCCTGAATATCACTACGAATCTGTTAATGTGGAAGCGCAGCGGGGGAATCCGAGTTCTCTGTGGTGGTGGATGAAACGCTTGATTGCTGTGCGCCAGCGCTTCCAAGCATTCGGCCGCGGAACCTGCGAGTTTCTGTACCCAGAAAACCGCAAAGTTTTAGCTTTTGTTCGCACCTATCAAGACGAACACATCCTCGTAGTGACTAATTTATCGCGCTTCGTCCAGACGGCAGAATTAGACCTTTCGCCGTTTAAAGGTGCTGTTCCAGTAGAGATTTTCGGCCGGACTGAGTTTCCGCCAGTTGGCGAATCGCCTTATTTTTTGAGCTTGAGCCCTCACACGTTTTACTGGTTTACTCTTACTGTCAAGCAAGAGGATTTTTCGGTGAACGGTTTGAATACAGATTTGCCGAGTTTGGCGATCGTCGGTACTTGGGAAACTGCTTTTTCTCCTAAAAGTCAGCTCAGCAATATGTTGATCTCTCTTTTGCCGAATTACTTGCAATCCAATCGCTGGTTTAGCGGTGCAGACAGGATAATTCAATCATTAGAAATCAATGAAATTGTGCCTGTTGGATATAAAAATAATGCTGGGGAGCAATCTACGGTTTACATTCTGTTTTTGCATTTGAATTATACCGAAGGTATGGCGGAAACTTACGTTTTGCCTTTAGGTTGGGAAGAACTCAAAAACGAGCCGGACGATCGACCGACGATCGCGCGGCTGCAATTCCCAGAAACCAAGGAAGTCGGAGTGCTATTTGATGCTGCGGGGGACAAAGGTTTTCTGAGCGAGCTGCTGGGGGCGATCGCCACCAATGCCAGTTACCAAGGTACAGCGGGCGAACTCGTAGGAATTGCCGACAATTTCTTGAACTCAGAACAAGATTTATCGCAACTAGAACCGTACCTGTTCAAAAAAGAACAAAGCAATACATCGGCAGGTTACGGCGATCGGTTAGTCCTCAAAATCTTGCGAAAATTCGAGGAAGGAATCAACCCAGAATTAGAAATCGGCCACTTTTTAACCAATCGCCACTTGCTCGAAAACTACGCTCCCATTGCCGGAGAATTGGAATATCGCACAGCCGGTCAAAAAGCAGTTACAGTCGGAATACTGCAAAAACTAATCCCCGACAGCAGGGATGCTTTGTCTTATACATTAGATGCGCTGCGGGACTATTTCGAGCAAGTAATGACAGTAGAAGCAAAGTATGCCAGCGATATTTTATCTACTTCCCCCGAAGATTATTTACCGAGCGCTTTGACCGCACAAATGCGACAGTCAAGCTCGCTACTAGCCGATTTATCCCTAGAAGTACCCGCATTAGCTCGCGAACTAATCAGCTCTTACCTAGCATCAGCAGAACTTTTAGGTCAGCGGACAGCCGAACTCCACCTCGCTTTAGCTTCGGACACAGAAAATCCCGCTTTTGCTCCAGAAAATTTCACCTCATTTTACCAGCGTTCCATCTATCAATACATGAGAAATCTGGCAGGAAGAACTTTGCTGTTGCTGAAAAAGCGGCTATCTAAACTGCCGCCAGAAACGCAAAAGTTGGGACAAATTCTTCTCAACCGCGAAGACTTGCTGATGGAACGTTTCAAGTCTATTTTGAACTTGAGAATCACCGCCGACAGAATTCGCTGTCACGGAGATTTTCATTTCGGACAAGTTCTGTATACAGGGAAAGACTTCGTAATAATTGATTTTGAAGGAGAACGGAATCGACCGTTAAGCGAGCGGCGGATGAAGAGGTCGCCTTTGCGAGATGTTGCCGGAATGCTGCAATCTTTCAATTACGCCGTTACTATGGCGCTGCGGAACGAAGTAGAAAGTGGGATGATCCGCCCTGAAAACTTACCTGAAATGCAGCAGTGGGCGAATGTTTGGCACCGCTGGGTTAGCCTGACTTTTCTCAAGAGCTATTTGTCAACAGCAGCGGATGCAAGTTTCTTGCCAAAATCTGTACCGGAATTGGAAGTTTTGCTGAATGCTTACATTTTAGAAAAAGCGGTTTCTGAGTTGTCAGATGAACTCCAGTACCGCTTGGATTTGGCAGAAATTCCGCTCCAACGAATTCTGCAATTGCTTCATGTCGAGCGTCAGTCCTAGCTGATTTTTAAGTATTAATAAAAGGTGCGCGCTGCGCGCACCTTTTATTAACTAAATCTGCTTTGATAACGATTTTATCGGCGAATATAATTCGCGACTATACAAACAAAGTCCGCGCAACGCGAGACTCAAGCATAAACAACTTTGCATTACTTAAAATAAAGAGCTGCTTGATACAAAACTTGTTCTTGATGCGTTAACAAAGTACAATCAGAAAGTGGGTAAGCTACACAGGTAACAGCGTAGCCAGCTTGCGATTCTGACGGCTTCAAAAACTTTTGTTCGCTTTGGTCGATTTCACCGCTGAGCAGTTTAGCAACGCAAGCAGAACACTCTCCTTGCTTGCATCCATTGGGCAAGCGGATGCCGGCATCTTCTGCCATATCTAAGATATACTGGTCGTCCGGTACGGCGATCGTGCGATCGAGGGCGAGAGCTTCATTCACCAGCCGAACTTGATAAATTGCCATTTCCACCTCTTATATTATTTCCGAGTTTAAGAAGGAGGCGGTTGAAACTGCTTCTTGTCAAAGGAAGTCCGCGCAAGGCGAGACTGAAGAATAATTGATATTAGCGGAATTATCGGCTGCTAGACAAGTGCTTGTTGATATTCTAGATGTTCATCTAGATAAATAGCGCGAATATCCTCCGGCAGATTTGATTCTAAAGTTTGATATCCTTTTTGGAGCAAAGCCTTGACTTGAGCGGGCGAAATTGCTTCACCTTCTGCTTGCAAATAAGCTGCGATTCGAGTTTCGCTCCAGCGGAAAGTCTGAGCCATCAACACGACTAAACGCGGTAGTGGCGCTAACAATTCTAAGGCTTGTTTGACGTAACACCAGAGGGGAGGCGGAGCGGATTGCAAGGAGTAGTGAATCGACTCTACAGGTGGCAATTCGGCTTGATTGATGCAGATAGCGGTGACATTAATCAGCCAGTTTTGGAGGCTGAGATTTTCGCCCTCAGACTCTGGGATTTCGTGGCGCAAATCGAGGCCTCGGAGCTCGTGATAGATGTGTAGCCAAGTGTGGGCGAACAGGTAATCGCCTTGTACGGGCGATCGCACGGAATGGCGGATCAGGGAGTGGACAATTTGAGCGTAGCGGCAAAAAATTGCCGTGAAGAAGCGACCTTGATCGGGATGGTTTTGAAACAAAGTCAATAATTCGCGATCGCTGTGGTGGAACAGGGATTTAACCACAGGATGGTTGAGTTCGGAAAAAACAGGTGTTTGCACAATTGTTCTGGAAAGGTTGTGGGAATAAATGCTGGTGCAGCATGATTCTACACTAGGATCTACAGTTCATGCAACTGCTTAAAACTTGTTGATATTTACGTCAATTAATTATATAATAGAGTTGTAGGCGATGCTGCATCAATCTAAATTGATACATATAAACTATATGTATCCAGCGCACATCAAAAGATAATTTATTGTTTCAAGGGTAAGATTCTTGTATGTCTAGCATTAATACTGGTATCGAATGGTGCGATCGCACATGGAATCCCACAACTGGCTGCGATAAAGTCAGTCCCGGCTGCACTCATTGTTATGCGGAAGCATTAACAAAGCGATTCCATACTAATTTTCCTAATGGGTTTACTTTAACGGAATACCCAAAGCGGTTGAACGAACCTAAGAGTTGGCGAAAGCCGAGTCGCATTTTTGTTAACTCAATGAGCGATTTGTTCCATGAAGATGTTTCTATTGAATTTCTGAAACAAGTCTTTGAGGTAATGCGTGAAACTCCTCATCATATTTATCAAATCCTTACCAAGCGAGATAAACGTTTAGTAGAGTTAGCGCCTCAACTTGAATGGTCTGATAATATTTGGATGGGCGTGTCTGTTGAAAATCAAAATTATGTTCATCGTGTGGATTCTTTGCGACAAGTCGATGCAAAGGTACGCTTTCTATCCTGCGAACCACTTTTAGGGCCGTTACAGCTTGATCTAACCGGAATTCATTGGGTAATAGTTGGTGGAGAGTCGGGGCAAAAACACCGTCCGATGCAGGAAGAATGGGCACAAAGTATTCGGGATCAATGTCAAGAGGCTGAAGTCGCGTTTTTCTTCAAGCAATGGGGAGGTAGAACACCTAAAGCTGCTGGGAGACTTCTCGATGATAAAATCTGGGATGAGATGCCGGAAGCATGGAATAAACATCAAAAGCAATTCAATGGCTACACTTTCAGCGTGAGTCGAAACTCCAATAAGGTAGTAAAACCTACTTTTGTGAGAATGTAACTTTCACCTTATCTCCAAATGTAATTTCTCCTTGGTGCTTCCTTCGTTTACTGGCAGGTGGATCTGCTATAATTTTACCTTGTTGTTCTAGTTTCCGCAGAGCTGCCTTGTAATTTTTACTAATGTAACGCTTGCCAACATGATGCTGATTATAAATTTCTTCCATTGTTAGTGTTTTACCCGCAAATTCATCCAGCAACAAACTTTCAAGCTCATCCAGAGGACGATAAAGCTCGTATAATAGAGGATATTTAGGTGGAGCAGGATTGTATTCAAAAGAAGGAACTCCTTGTTTAGCAGTAGAGCTTTCTCCTGCCATAATTTCTTTCATAATTGAATAACCCCGTACATTCTTGGAGACAAAAATCAGATGATGAGTAGTCCGATTGCCACTCTCATTTTTAAAACAAAATGGGAGGACAAACTCGCCACCTATTTCTTTTAAAGCCTGACAAATTGCCTCCACAATTATTAATTCTCGCTCATCAGGTTGCTTTGATGCAAGCTGTTCCCTAAGATTTTCAGCCCGTTCTTTACCGAAAAGAGAATCCATGTGGTTCTTGACGGCCGTGTTTTGCAAACCCATATTAATCCGGTTGTAGTTAAAGAAAAATATGCAATCGCAACCCCAATCTTTAATAACTGCTCCAATTAGCCGAAGAGATAAACCTTTATAACCCCAAGGATCGATAAAAAACAGTGTAGGAACATTCTTATTAATTTGTTTGATTGCTTGAATAATTTCTTCTCCAACCTCTTTATTGAAAACTCTTGGCTTAGAGCTTAATCTACTTATATCTGGGATGGATTCTATAGCCTGTTGTAGAGACTGAGTATTATTTGAGTCTTTATCATTAAACAGCGTTACTAGCATTTGTGACATATCTGGATCGGCAATAGCGCGTTCCAAGATAAGTAGTGGAGTAGACTTAGAACCGTCTTGATAGCGACCAGGCCCAGAGAACAAATCAATATAGGCAATGTTATTATTCCATTTCTTAGCTGTTGGTATAATTACCTTTGCCCAGGCCCAAAAGTATTTAGCAACTATTTCTGATTTTACTAAAGAATTATCTCTGGATTCATCAAAGAAAGAACTGTCAGCCATCACAGTCACCTATAAACTTTAGTTGATTTTACTGGTTTTACACAATAGTACCATAACCGCCGCCGCCCGGAGTCTCAATTACAAACACATCACCAGGGTGCATTTCCACACTCGCCGTACTTCCCAACTCCTCAACATTTCCATCAAATCTCTCAACATAATTCCGCCCAACTTTCCCCGATTCACCCCCATGCAAACCGCAGGGAGAAATCACCCGCCGCCCCGATAAAATTCCCGCCGTCATCGCCTCCAAAAACCGCACTCGCCGCACCACTCCATTACCCCCGCGATGACATCCATTCCCGCCGCTATTAGCCCGGATTGCAAAACTTTCTAACAACACCGGAAACCGCCATTCTAATACTTCTGGATCGGTTAAACGCGAATTAGTCATGTGAGTTTGCACCGCATCAGTACCGTCAAAATTTGCACCAGCACCCGAACCGCCACAAATTGTTTCATAATATTGATAGCGGTTATTTCCAAATGTAAAATTATTCATGGTGCCCTGGGAAGATGCGATCGCCCCCAGCGCACAATACAAAGCATCCGTAATATTCTGGGACGTTTCCACATTTCCCGCCACCACCGCCGCCGGATAGCGCGGATTCAGCATACAGCCCGCAGGATTGATGATTTCCAGAGGTTTCAAACAGCCCGCATTCAGAGGAATATCGTCATCTACCAAGGTGCGAAAAACATACAACACAGCCGCTTTACACACCGCAGCCGGAGCATTGAAATTGTTAAATTGCTGAGGAGATGTGCCAGTAAAATCTATTTTTGCACGGCGCGCCGACTTGTTAATTGTAATAGCTACCTTAATCTGTCCGCCACTATCCATCGGATAAGTAAACTCGCCATCTTGCAAAACCTCAATTACCCGCCGCACCGATTCTTCAGCATTATCTTGCACGAAGCCCATATAAGCTTGTACCGTTTCTAATCCGTAACATTCTACCATCTCCATCAGTTCTGCTACACCGCGATTGTTGGCAGCAACTTGTGCTTGCAAATCCGCGATATTTTGTGCGACATTGCGAACAGGAAAATCTCCGGCTGTGAGAATTTCCAGTAATTCTGGTTCGCGAAAATTTCCCTCGCTTACTAGCTGAAAATTGTCCAGTAATACGCCTTCTTCAGTTACAATTTTACTATTCGGAGGCATGGAACCGGGAGTGATGCCGCCGATGTCGGCGTGGTGTCCCCGCGAGGCTACATAAAACAAAGGAAGGGAGGAAGAATCATCAAATACGGGAGTAATTGCGGTGATATCTGGCAAGTGCGTGCCGCCGTTGTAGGGATTGTTAGAAACATAAACATCCCCAGGTTTAATTGTATGACTTTGTGCTAAAATCAAAGCTTCTACGCTTTCGCTCATCGAACCTAAATGCACGGGAATGTGCGGCGCGTTGGCAACTAATTGCCCGTTTTTGTCGAATATTGCACAGGAAAAGTCGAGGCGTTCTTTGATGTTGACGGATGAACTTGTATTTTGTAATGTAACGCCCATTTGTTCGGCGATCGCCCGAAATAAATTATTAAAAATTTCCAGCAAAACAGGATCTGATTTAACCACAGATGAATGGGTGTTAACTGCATTCATTTGTGTGGATCTGCGGTTCAAAATTAAATCATTATTTTCGGTGATGGTCGCTTCCCATCCAGGCTCTATAATATTAGTTCCAGTTGCTTCTACGATCGTAGCCGGGCCGCTAATGCAGTCGCCCGATCGCAAATCGTCCCTCCGATAAACAGGCGTTTCCCGCCACTCGCCAGCGACATACATTTGCACGGTAGAGATTGGCTGTTGGGCGATCGATTCCGCGTCACGAGAATTAGCAACTATCGATTCATCCGGCAGATTCATGGTTTCTACAACTTCCACCGAAACCGCTTCCACAATCAGCGATTTTTCCGGCATAATAAAACTGTATCGCTGTCGGTGCAATGTTTCAAACTCAGCCTGCATATCCTCAATATTTCCCGCAGAATTGACCATCAAAACCGAATCACTTCCCTGATATTTAAGATGCAGCTTCCTCACAACCAAAACCTCAGACTCCTTCTCTGTGTTCTCTGCGTCTCT
Organism: Tychonema sp. LEGE 06208; assembly: GCF_015207505.1. Classification (GTDB taxonomy): domain Bacteria; phylum Cyanobacteriota; class Cyanobacteriia; order Cyanobacteriales; family Microcoleaceae; genus Microcoleus. The sequence continues at coordinate 8,218 of NZ_JADEWT010000047.1, read as the reverse complement.
GCGGTTCAATTCCCTCTTTCCCTCCGCCTCCAATTGCGCTAAAACATCCTGTAAATCACCAATTAATTCATTAGTTAATAATTCCTCGATCGCCCTTTCGCGAATAGCCCGCACATCAGCCAAACCCATACCGTAGGCGGATAACACCCCCGCATAAGGGTGAATAAATACCCGTTTCATGCCCAAACTATCGGCGATCGCACAAGCGTGTTGACCGCCCGCGCCGCCGAAACAGCACAATGTATACTCCGAAACATCATAACCGCGCTGAAGCGAGATTTTTTTCACCGCATTAGCCATCTTTTCCACGGCGATCGCCAAAAAACCCTCAGCCACCTGTTCCGCCGTCCTCTCGCCCCCAATTTCCCCCGCTAACTGCACAAATTTTTGCCTGACTACCTCAGTGGCGATCGGCAAATCTCCATCCAATCCAAACACTTTCGGGAAAAAATCCGGTTGAATTTTCCCCAACATCACATTACAATCAGTCACCGTCAAAGGGCCGCCCTTCCGATAGCAAGCGGGGCCTGGATTAGCGCCAGCAGACTCCGGCCCGACGCGGTAGCGCGCCCCGTCAAAAAACACAACGGAACCGCCACCGGCTGCTACAGTGTGAATTGCCATCACGGGCGATCGCAATCTCACCCCAGCAATTTCTGTCTCGAATTCGCGTTCGTATTCCCCGTTAAAATGGGCGACATCCGTCGAAGTTCCGCCCATATCAAAGGTAATAATTTTATCGAAACCTGCTTTTTTGCTGGTTTGAACTGCACCGACAATTCCCCCAGCAGGCCCGGATAAAATACTATTTTTTCCTTGGAATTTGGCGGCATCTACTAAGCCGCCGTTTGACTGCATAAACATTAATTTGGGGAATTGGGAATTGGGAATTGGGCATTGGGCCTTGGGAATTAATAATCCTTCATTCCGAGGATCTACCTCAATTAACTCACTGGTTACTTGTTCGACATAACGCCGCAAAATCGGAGACAAATAAGCATCGACAACCGCAGTATCTCCCCGCGCAACTAATTTCATTAAAGGGCTGACTTCGTGAGATACTGAAATTTGAGTAAAGCCAATTTCTCTGGCTATCTTAGCAACTTGTTTTTCGTGTTCCGAGTAGCGGTAGCCGTGCATAAAGACGATCGCACAACTGCGAATTCCCTCATCGTAGGCTTGCTGCAAAGACGGGATAAAATCGGGATTGACAGCAGTCAACTCCTCACCTGTAGCGCTGTAACGTTCCGCAACTTCGATCGCGCGATCGTACAGCATTTCTGGTAAAATAATGTGGCGGGCAAAAATATTCGGGCGGTTTTGATAGCCAATTCTCAGCGCATCGCCGAAACCTTTAGTAATTAGTAGAATAGTGCGATCGCCCTTACGTTCCAGCAAAGCATTTGTCGCCACCGTCGTACCCATTTTAATCGCTGCAATCTCCCCCGCCGGGATCGATTCCCCCGCCCCAATCCCCAAAATATCGCGAATTCCTTGCACTGCTGCATCCGTGTAGCGATCGGGATTTTCCGACAGCAGCTTGTGAATTACGAGCTTACCATCGGGCTTTTGGGCTACTATATCGGTAAAAGTGCCACCGCGATCGATCCAGAATTGCCAGGAAGTGCGATCGTAAAAAACATTCATATCTTCTTCTCCCATCTTCTTCTTTCTTCCTTCGCGCCCTTCGCGTCTTCGCGGTTCGTTAAAATAAAATTATAGATACCCAATAGCCTCAACCAAACCCCGACAAACACCAGCAAGAAAATCCAAATCCAAAGTCTCAATCTTATCACTCGCTTGATGATAATGCGGATTCCGCATATTAGCCGTATCCGTCACCATAATAGCCGGATAACCATTATCCCAAAAAGGAGCATGATCGCTGCGGCGAGTATCCGGCACAATCAAACCTCGATTCGGCACCGGCAACCACTCGCAAGGCTGACCAGATTTGCGAATATTCCCGCTCAAAGTAATCATATCGCGAACAGTCCGCAAGTTCCCAATTAAAGCAATAAAATTGCCAATATTAGGATAAAAATATTTTAGTCCCGCCGGATAGCTTTGGGAGTTGGGTTTGTTGTTGCAATAACCCAACATTTCCAAAGAAATCATCAACCGAATCTGCTGTTTTTGTTTTTTTAAGTTAGCAGCATGATGGCTGCTTCCCCAACAACCGTATTCTTCCATATCGAAGGCCACTAATTGTACTGGATATTTTAGCGGTTGAAGTGCGAGATTCCTTGCGAGTTCCAGCAAAACAGCCAGCCCAGTAGCATTATCATCAGCCCCAGGCGTACCGGGTACAGAATCGTAATGAGCACCAATTACGATCGGCAAATTTTCTTGCTTCCCCCCCTTAGCAAGGGGGAGATTGAGGGGGGGTAAATCCAAGATAAAATTGTGATGAATTCGCCCGCGCACTGCAAAATCGTCGATTTCTACAGTACCCCACTGTCCCAACTGTTCGCGGATGTATTGCTGGACATAGAAATGTCCTGCGGAGGCTAAGTAAGGATTGCGATCGCGTACAATTTGAATTAGGTGGCCCTGCAGGCGTTCTTTGAGATCCATGCGATCGCAGATACAATGAGTACACTCAGATTATATGGGATTGAATTATGATTGGAGAAGTCAGAATCGAAAATTATAACTCCATAGGATAATTATCCTTATTCTCAGTGGGTTAGTAATTTTTTTTTTGATTATACTGAAACCTCTATAAAAAATGCTGCTATTTTCTTTATTTGGAAACATGGGGCCTAGATAAATTTACATCTCTTTTGAAAAAAAACAGAGTTTTTTAAACAAAAATGGTTTAACCTTCAAAAGGATGCCGAATCCTTGATTCCCATATTTGAATTAAATGAATTTATAATTTACTCACCAGAAAACCAAAGGTTACGAGTTTGTGAAAAAGTAGGACAAATTCAACCATTAGGCATTAATGGCGAAGGTTTATTTAAACTTATAAATGTCTTGAGTGCAGACCAAAATAAAGACAAGCTTAATCTAATCAAAACACAGCTGCAATTGATAGATTAGTTTAAAGATTTTGAAATTCCTCACAATTTAGCAGCACTGCAAAATTCTATCCAAATCACACATAGGTACTTAGATACAGATTTAAGTTACTTTGACCAAAGAAGCTCGAATGAAGGATTTTTGTTTTTACTTTTTTACTTTACCTTATTCGTCAGCGATATCACACCTAAATTTTTTGCAATAGATAACATAGATGCTTCCCTCAACCCCCGATTGTGCCGCCGATTAATGCAAGAATTAGTCCAATTAGCAAAAAAACATGACAAACAAGTCATTATTACAACCCCAGGGCTATTTCATTCAGATTGAGTAGCTGATATGATAATAAACTATCGTAGTCATTCACAGGATATGTGATGTCTCAAATTGCCATTGTCGAAGCCTTTGCAGACCTACCCAATACCCGTCGAAGAGCAGGAAAACGCCATCATCAAGCACTGTGACACCGCCTTGTTTACCTTAGGTGTTGCTGCCGGAAATCGTGGATTTCTGGCGATTGGGGATTGCTTAAAAGCCCATCACGAGCAATTAGTAACTTTATTTCAACCGCCTTCGGGGCCCTTACCCTCCGGAGGGCACGATTCGGCGGACATTATTGCGGTTAGAATATCAGACTTATTCTGGTTGTTTATCGAGGTTTTTCGGGATTCAACCTTTGCCAGGAGAAACGATTGCATTGGATGGGAAAGTATTGCGCGGCTCCTATGAATGTCAAGGTGACGACCCAACAGTCGATTCCCATGCAGCAATGATGCTGGGTTTGTGCCTACATTGTAGAACGTGGGTTGATTCTCGAGCCCTATGACGTAGATTCAAAAACCCATGAAATCCCGGCAATCCCTGCTTTTATTGAGCAGATGGCACTCAAAGGTGTTGTGTTCGCTTTTGATGCCATCAGCACCCAAAAACAACTGCTCACACCATAATTGATAGTAGCAATCATTACGTGCACTCCCAGGTAATCAATCTGGATTATTGACCGCAGTACAAGCCACATTTCAAGCACAAGAAACGTCATTCCAGATTAATAAAGGGCATGGTTGGATTGAAAAACGTACCGTCAGCATCAGTCAAGACTTGACGGGAATTCCTGCTTTTCCGGGACTAAAAACCTTAATTAGAATTGCATCCGAACGCCATGTCTATCGAGCGAACATCATTGAATTATCTACCGAAACTCGCTACTACGTCACTTCATTAACTGAAACAGCAGCTTGCCTTGCTCAAAGAATTCGAGGCTATTGGGGAGTCGAAAACAAAGTCCATTATGTCCGTGATGTCACCCGGCCTAGAAGATGCTTGTCGCATTCGCACCGTTGGACTCGTTCAGTATTGGGCAATCCCACGAAACTTTGCCCTTAATTTGTATCCCGAGCATGGCTTTCAAAACATGGCTCAAGCTCAACGTCTCGCTGGCTTTAGTTGTAGCATACTCAAAGATATATTTAGAATGAAATAGCCCTGAGTATAGCAGTCGCCAAGGCCCTTTGGTCATTGCTCCCTGAGCGTAGTCGAAAGGTTCCATAACCATAAATGCTTTAACAACCTTGGCGGTTGCTATATCAGGTATTCCAACCCGATGGAGCGCTTATTTAGAATCCAAAGTCATCTCCATCAACAATTTTGTTTTAATTGTTACTTCTTCGGGCTTCCCTGCCACTTTAATGCTTATTTCAGAATTAGAATTGATAGAGACGACAGAACGAACAGGCATTAATTGATTCAGTCGCATTATAACTTCTCCCTGACCCTGAGACGCAAAATATTTTATGGCCATAGTAGAGCCAGCAGGTAATTGGGATAAAGTCAAATTTTGGGGATTTGCTTGTTGTTCTACGCTAGTTTTGAGAGTAGCAACTCCATCTTGCAAGCCAATCAATTCATAGGTAGCAGTTTGATTCACATTCATGCCACTGACATTAGATGGAAAAGAGATGCGCCATTTAGCGCCTTTCCCAACTGCTTCTGCCGGCAGAGGCGAGGCAAGCTGTTGTAAAGATTTAGACATATTTTGAACCATTTGTTTGGTGTTGTTGTCCGCTTCTTCCGGCAAAGTAAAGCTACCTCCTTTACTCGCGCCCCGACTATCCATGATGAAAGAACCTTTCAATCCAACTAACTTTTTAACTGCCGATCGCATACTATCTAGGGCCGCAGTTGGCAAATTTGGAGTATCAGCAGCAATATCGGCGCTAGCGTATAAAAAATCGTAGTGAATATCTCCATTAGTATCAAGTTTCGTGGCTTTTGTGTCTATAGTTAAGACCATTGTCGGAACTTTATTCACCTTCGTACTTCTGTCGGCTGTAGAGACTTCCATCTCCATTTTTACAGCCATAGTAGTCGTTTGTTTAACACCTAAACTTGGTTTTAAACGCAACTGTTGTCGGGGTTCCACTCCGGGATTTAGCAGTTCGACTTGAACGGGTTTCGCGTCGCTCCTAGGCTCGGATACGTCACCGGCTGGCTGCTGAACGACAAGTGGAATCTCAGCACTGAGGGACGCAGGAGAAAGCTCGATCGCCCATCCGGCACTTGCCAAACAAAGAGATGTAATAAACAGTGTTTTTTTCATTGACTTAATTTCCGGTTATTTGAATATTTGCCTGTTGCCACAGTCGATCGATTGTTACAAACTTGTAACCTTTATACAAAAGCAATGGAATTATTTTATCAGCAGCAGCCGCAACATCTTCGCCGCCAGAATAGCCGTCGTGGAGTACAATAATTGAACCGTTTTCTGTTTGCTGCACGACGCGGCTAGTAACTTTCATCACCCCCGGCCGCACCCAATCTTCCGGGACGACACTCCACATTACGGGACGATATTCCCACTGTTGCAATAACTCTAATGTTCGCGGCGTAAAAATGCCGTTCGGCGGCCGCACGTCGCGGATTAATTTTCGATCTAAATCGCAAGCTTTGGCAATTGCTTTCTGCGTGTCTTCTAAACTTTGTTTTAGTTCGTGGGTTTTGAGTTTGGCAAACGATACGTGCTGGTAGCCGTGGAGGCCTATCCAGTGTCCGCGATCGCACACTTCTTTAGCCGTTTCTGGATGCCTGTCCACGCAAAAACCTAGCCAGAAAAAACTAGCTTTGATGTCGTATTTATCTAAAATTTTTAACAGTTGAGGTGTGTGCTGACGGTGCGGCCCGTCGTCAAATGTTAGGGCAATTTCTCGGCTGTTGATATCTCCCGTCCACAGACATCTGGGAAAAGCAGATTTGAGGATGGGATGAACGACAGGAAACAAAGGTGCTAGTGGCATTGGTTAATGTTGCGAAAGTGCGATCGGGTAGAAATGAAGCTGCGCTACAATAAAATAAAGTTAACTCAATCGAGGTAAATATGACAACTGCCGTTGATATAGGAACGCTAATTGTCCGCACGCCGGGAACTTGCGGCGGCCGTCCCCGCATCGCCGAAACTCGAATTACCGTAGAAAATATTGCTATTGATTTCAATGCTGGGCTGACTCCAGAACAAATTCTTGATGAAAAACCGCACTTGAATTTAGCACAAATTTATGGCGCATTAGCCTACTATTATGCGAACAAAGACCAAATCGACGCGGATATAGCAGCAGAAAATGCTGAGTGGGAGCGCTTGGAAGCAGAATCTATGGTAGGTAATGTATCGTGACTCAAATTCGTTTGTATCTAGATGAAGATATTCAGAAACAAGCTCTGATATTGGCTCTGCGAAATTCTGGAATAGACGTGTTGACTACCTCAGAAGCTAACAGAGTCAGCTATGTAGATGAAGAACAGCTAATTTGGGCAACTGAGCAAGGGCGAGTCATTTACAGCTTTAATAGGAGAGATTTCAGCAGTTTGCACAGTCAATTTTTAGCGGAAGATAGAAATCATGCCGGAATCATTATTGCACAACAACAGCGTTACTCAGTGGGCGAGCAAATGCGAGGAATTGTGACTATGATGGCTACTAAATCAGCAGAGGAAATGATAAATAACTTGGAATATTTGGGGACTTATATCAGAGATGAATAAGTCTTTGTCAGAGTTGAACGATCGCCAATTACAAAATTCCTTAACTCTTTTGATAGAGCCTCAAACTATCTCCGATCGCATTCACCTCTATCTCAAGATCGATGCGATCGCCCTACAGTGTCCTCCTATACTAAATACCAGCACAACTAATCGACAAACCATCAAGGAGAAACAATGACAGAGGAATATCTAGCAGAACGCACAGTTTCAGCCGTATTTAAGGAAGAAGAACAATTAGACGGCGTAATTCGGCGGTTGCTCGATCGCGGAGTCTCCCGCGACCACATCTCCGTAATGGGCAAAAACTTTCAGTCTAAAACTAAAATTGCCGGCTTTCTGACTAAAAAAGATGTAATTTTAGGAGGCTTGCGAAGCGGGGCGATTTTTGGTTCCTTATTCGGTTCTTTTTTGGGTTTGCTAACTGGCGTGGGCGTGCTGTTTATTCCCTTTGTCGGTGCAGTAGTATCCGCAGGCCCGCTGGGTGCTGTACTGTTGGGTGCAGCTAGCGGCGCGATCGCAGGTTCGGCCGGTGCTGGTCTAGTTTCCGCTTTAGTCGCTTTGGGAATGCCCGAAGACAAAGCAACTATCTATCAAACCCGCGTTGAAGCAGGCGAATTTCTCGTGATGGCAGAAGTCGCCGCAGATAAATCGGGCGAATTTCAACTATTGCTAGAAAGTGCAGGTGGCGAAGAAGTTTCAGTTAGCGAGATGACGCTGCCGCGCGCCGTCAAAGGTCGCTGCAACAGTCCGGCAGACTTATCTCCAGAAGTGCGATCGCACCTGTCGGAAGCAGCACAAAAAACCTTCATCGAATCCTACAACACCGCATTTGACGAAAGCAACGACTCGATACAAGCAGAACACACCGCCTGGGAAGCCATTCACCAGCAGTACGAAGAAGATGAAACCGGCGTTTGGACTAAGCCTTTAGCGAAAGTCTAGTCTTGCAATCGCGCAGTAAACTAATAAAAAACACCATCAAGCCTCTAGAACTGCTGTTCTGGAGGCTTTGAAGATTTTAGATTTTAGATTTAAAAATGGTGCACAACTTAATTCGTAAAGACTTGGAAATTACCGAAAGTCTCATTACTTTTTGAAAGTGATATAGCAATCCTAAATCATTTGTGAATTTCTTAGTCCCTCCCCTTGGTAAGGGGAG